>CBDDRR010000259.1:0-5630 GCA_965233095.1 uncultured bacterium | reverse complement strand
CGGAATCTCCACGTTGCCGACCTGCTTCATTCGCTTCTTGCCTTCCTTCTGCTTCTCGAGCAGCTTGCGCTTGCGGGTGATGTCGCCACCGTAGCACTTCGCGGTGACGTTCTTGCGCAGCGCCTTGACGCTGCTGCGCGCCACGATCTGCCCGCCGATCGCCGCCTGGATCGCCACCTCGAACATCTGCCGCGGGATCAGCTCGCGCATCTTCTCGACCACTTCACGGCCGCGACGCTGGGCGGCCTCACGATGGGTGATGATCGACAGCGCGTCCACCCGGTCGCCGTTGACCAGAATGTCCAGCTTGGTCAGCGGCGCGGCCTGGTAGCGATCAAGCCGGTAGTCGAAAGAAGCGAAGCCGCGACTGCACGATTTCAGCCGGTCGAAGAAGTCCAGCACCACCTCCGAAAGCGGCAGGTCGTATTCCACCTGCACCTGGCTGCCGGTGTAATGCAGGCGCTTCTGCACACCGCGCTTCTCGATGCATAGCTTGATGACGGCGCCGACATGGGCGTGCGGCACCAGGATGCTCGCATTGATGATGGGCTCGCGGATCTCGGCGACGAGGTTCACCGGCGGCAGCTTGGAGGGATTGTCGACCTGGACGATCTTGCCGTCGGTCTGCAGCACCTGGTAGACCACGGTCGGCGCCGTGGTGATCAGGTTCAGCTTGTACTCGCGCTCCAGCCGCTCCTGCACGATTTCCATGTGCAGCATGCCGAGAAAGCCGCAACGGAAGCCGAAGCCGAGCGCCGTCGAGGTTTCGGGCTCGAAATGCAGCGCCGAGTCGTTCAGCTTGAGTTTCTGCAGGGCCTCGCGGAATTCCTCGTAGTCCTCGGAATTGATCGGGAACAGCCCGGCAAAGACCCGCGGCTGGACCTGCTTGAACCCCGGCAGCGGCTGCGGGCAGGGCCGCGCCTCGAGCGTCACCGTGTCGCCGACCGGCGCGCCGTCGATTTCCTTGATGCTGGAGATGAGGTACCCGACCTGGCCGGTTTCGAGCCGGTCGCGGTCGGTCATCTTGGGCGTGAAACGGCCCACCCGGTCCGCGTTGTGGCTGCGCCCGGTGGACATGATGCGAATCCTGGCGCCTTTCTCGAGCACGCCGTTCATGACGCGCACCAGCGAGACCACACCGACGTAGTTGTCGAACCAGGAGTCGATGATCAATGCCTGCAGCGGGCCGGATGGATCGCCCTGCGGCGGCGGGATGCGCGCGATCAGCGCATCCAGCACGTCCTCGACGCCCTGGCCGGTTTTGGCACTGGTCAGCACGGCGCTCTTCGCCTCGATGCCGATGATCTCCTCGATCTCGTTCTTGACGCGCTCCGGGTCAGCCGAGGGCAGGTCGATCTTGTTGATGACCGGAATCACCTCGAGGCCGGCCTCGACCGCCGTGTAACAGTTGGCGACGCTCTGCGCCTCCACGCCCTGCGCGGCGTCGACGATGAGAATCGCGCCCTCGCAGGCCGCCAGCGAACGGGAGACCTCGTAGGAAAAATCCACGTGTCCCGGCGTATCGATGAGGTTCAGCTCGTAATCCTGCCCGTCGCGCGCCTTGTAACGCAACGACACCGCCTGGGCCTTGATGGTGATGCCGCGTTCCCGCTCGATGTCCATCGAGTCGAGCACCTGCGCGGACATCTCGCGGTCGGCGAGCCCGCCGCAGACCTGGATGAACCGGTCCGCGAGGGTGGACTTGCCGTGGTCGATGTGGGCGATGATGGAAAAATTACGGATGTGATCCATGGGGGCACGCAACACGCCGACGTCGCGCCGGCCGGGCATTATACCGGGGCCGGAACCCGTCCGTCCTAGCCGGACGAAATTGCGGCGCGCAGCCGCCCGACGTCCAGGAAGTGCTTGCAGATGACCTCTTCATCGAGGCACAGCACCGGCACGTCGGGTCCGAAGCGGGCCACCAGTGCGGCGTCGTCGTCGATCTCGATCATGGCGACCGGCACGCCTGCACCCAGCGCCTCGCGCACCCCGGCCTCCATCCGCTCGCACAGCGAGCAGTCGCGGCGCGTGTAGATGACCAGCCCGGAGCCCTGGGCGGCGCTCAAAGCGACTGGCCGGCGCATCCGGCGCCGTCCGTGAGCCTGAGAATGACCGGCTGCAGCGAGGTGTCGGCCGCGTGCCGCCGGCTGTAGCCGCGCGCCCAGCCGAGACCAAGCACCAGCCCGCCGACGGCGCCCGCCAGCGCGGCAAGATCGCCGCCGCCGGCAAGGGTCGCGACAGCCACCCCGCCCGCCAGCGCCAGCAGCAGCGGCACCAGGTAGACGGCGGCGGCCGCACGCATCACGGCATCCTCGCCCAGGCCGATGACGACCTGGTCACCCGGCTCTACCGCCACCGAGCCGGTCGCCGCCCGCACCTTGTGCAGCCGGTCGCCCAGCAGCTTCCCGAGCACACCGCCGCCGCAGCCACGGCCCTCGGCACAGCGGGCGCATTCGACCTGGCGCCGGCAGGCGACCCAGGCCCAGTCGCCCTCGACCTCCAGCACCCGGCCGGTCTCGGTGATCAATGCGCGGGCACCCCGGCAGGCCTGAGCGCTCTGGCGATGTGCTGCACCGTGTGGGGTGGCACCTCGCCGACGGCGGTGATCTGTCGGCCCTCCAAGATCAACGTGAAAGCGTGCGCAGCGCCCATCCGCGACAGGCCGGCAAGCTCGCGGTCGGTCGCCTCCGCGGGCTCGACGAACACCGACACCGATGCGAGCCCGTCGGAATAGACCATGTGATCGACGGCGTGATCGGCGCCCGGCAGGGTGCGGACGCGGAACTCGGTGAGCAGGAAGCCCGGCGGCGGGTCCTCGAGCACCCAGCCGACCTCCGGGCTTTCCCCGTCAGCCGCGGCCGGTGCGGACTCCTGCTGGTACCAGGTGAAGCCCTCGATGGCGACGTCCGGCTGCAGCCGGGCGTCCGAGATCTGCGCCGGCACGACCATGCTCACGAACTGGATCTGCTCCAAAGCCGCGCCCTCGTGGTCGAGCAACTGGACCTTGAGCGGCATGGCGGTCAGCTCGTCCAGCCACAGGCGATGGCCGTACCGATAGCCGTCACGCGGCCGGATCTCGATGATCCGGGCGCTTCGGCCCAGCTTGCGTTCGTCGCCCGCCTCGCGAAATTCGTACCATTCCTCGACCTCGGCCGAGTCGCTCGGCAGCGCGCCCAGCAGCGGCGCGCCGCGGCGGCCGCGGCGCTGCTCCACCAGCACGGTGCGCTGGTCGGCGAATATGCAGGTGACCGTGTCGTTCTGGCGCAGCACTTCGCGCCCGGGCTGGTCGCGCGAAAACAGTCGCTCCGCGACCTGGCCGTCAACCGACCGATGAATCACATGCATCGTCTCGATGCGGTTGCCGATCATGTGCACGAAGGTGCCCTCGTAGCTGAGGGACTCGACGGCTTCCTCCATGCGTTCCAGCCACGCGCGCGCATCGGCGGCCAGCACCGCCGCCGGCAAGGCACACAGCAGCGACGCAAGGACCAGGCCTGGCCGGAAACACGCGGCGCTCATTGGGCGGTCCCGTTCTCCTCGCGGGTCTCGGGTTCCTCCGCCAGGCGCTCTTCCTCGGCGGTCGCAGCCTCGGGCTGGATGATGATGATCCGGGTCAGGGCGCCGCGGCCGCTGACCGGCGGGGCGTACTCGGTGTGATTGACGTAATAGCGCGTCAGCCGGTCGGGGCCGCCGCCGGCGGCGCGCGTGTAGACAGGCGGCAGCATCATGCGCTGCTCGGGAACGGGGGAGGCCACCTCGGTGGCGCTCAGCGTGGGCGGCGCCTCGACCTGCTGGCGGCCGGGCAGTGCAACCAGCGCCACCAGCGCAACGGACGCGGCCACCGCGAGGCCGGCGCCATAGCGGGCGACGCGCTGGAATCGCTGCGGCGCCCTGGCCGCCGGCGCGGGCTCGACGACCAGCTCGGCGCGGACCCGCGCGACCAGGTCGGCCGGCCGGCCCGGCGGCAGCTCGTCGCGCAGCGCATCGCCGATCAGGCTGTAGCGCAAGGCCGACGCCCGCAACGTGTCGTCGCGGGTCACGCGCCGCACCGCCATGGCGACCTCGGCCTCGGGAAGTTCTCCGTCCAGCAGCGCGGAAAGCTGCTCGTGCGCATTCGCTGTCATTGCTGTCCTCTTGCCCCCGTGTCGAGCAGGGGCTTCAATCGCTTGTCAATCGCCTCGCGGGCGCGAAATATTCGTGAACGCACCGTGCCCACCGGGCATTCCATCGCGCCTGCGATTTCCTCGTAGCTCATGCCCTCGATCTCGCGCAGCACGATCGCGGTCCGCAGGTCCTCCGGCAGTGCCTCGATCGCCTGGTTCACGGTCTCGCGAATCTCCTCGGACAAGACCAGGCCCTCGGGCGTGTCGCCGTCACGCAACCTTCCCTGGATCTCGTACTGGTCGGGGTCCTGCAGGTCGAGATCGAAGTCCTCCGCGCGCCGCTTGTTGGAAGCAAGCTGGTTCTTCGCGGTATTGATCGCGATCCGGTAAAGCCAGGTGTAAAAGGCGCTGTCGCCGCGAAACCCGGGAAGGGCGCGGTACGCCTTGATGAAGGCGTCCTGCGCGACGTCCTGGGCTTCGTCCTGATCCCGCACGTACCGGCCGACCAGCTTGACGATCTTGTGCTGGTACTTGCCGACGAGAAGGTCGAACGCCGCCTTGTCACCTTGCTGGACCCTTTCGACCAGCAACTGGTCGCTGCTTTTCGCGCCCATTCGGGCAAGCACCTCGGAATCCCGGCGAATCCATTCGCCACTCAGATAGACCGGGGGCCGTGCCTGAAGTTCTCCCGGCCGGAGTGGCGATTCCCGCGGCCGTGGGCATTCTATCGCGTCCTTCGTGCAATCCGACAATCACTCTCATTCGCCGCCAGTCGTCGGCGCGCATTGCGTCTCGCGGCAGGATGATGCGCCAGGTCGCCCCGCCGACGTCCCAGTGAAGGAACATTGCGCCATTTGTGACCACCGATGTGCCGCGTAGTTCCATGGCCTCTCGGTTAGTGCCTACGCCGACGCGCTGCCAGCCGCCCGCCACGCTCCAGCTGATCGCGCGCACGCCGGGACCGAGCGGCCGCAGGGCATGGCGCAGCGCAAACAGGAAGGAAACGGGGACTGCGAGCAGGAGCCAGTGGAGTCCCGCGCTCAACGCGGCCAGGACGACGAGCAGGTGACCGAGCGCGAGCCACGCGGCCAGGCCGCGCGAGGGTCCGACACGAAACTCAAGCGGGCCGTCGAAGACACTCCAGGACACGCAACAGCGCCTCGTACTCCGGTTCGAGCCGGCCCAGCAGCAGCGCATTCACCTCCGGGTCCTGCCGCTCGAGCAGGTCGCGAAACGCCGCCTGCTCCGCCGGCGCAGCCGCAGGCCAGTCGCGCTCCAGGTAACGCAGCAGCAGGACGTCCAGTTCACGCATGCCGCGGCGGCAGCGCCAGCGCAGCCGGCCAAGCTCGGCAGGGGTGATAGTGCCTTCCGGGGACGGCGAGGTCATCAAGGATATCCGGGGGTTCAAGACGAAAATGGGGACATTCCCATTTCCGCTGGAAATGGGAATGTCCCCAGCTCGGATCAGTGCTGCCGCTCGGCGAGCTTGAGCTTGATCTCGGCGATCGCCTTCGCCGGGTTCAG
>CBDDRR010000258.1:0-3918 GCA_965233095.1 uncultured bacterium | reverse complement strand
ATTCAAGCGGATTGATTAAGCCGGCGCTCCTGCTCGGATTCATGCTGGCGCTGTCTGGCGGCCAGGCCGCCGCCGACCCCGAACCTCTCGGCAACCCGCTGTACCGCTACGACGAGCACACGCCGAGTGCCGGCACCATGCAGAGCGCGCGCCGCGCCTACCGCGCCAAGCGCTACCGGGCCGCCGTCGAGTACTACAAGGTCGCGGCCTTCTGGGCCGACAAGCTCGCCCAGTACAACGTCGGCGTTATGTACCTGCAGGGCCAGGGTGTCGAGTTCGACCCGGTGCGCGGCTGGGCGTGGCTGGAGCTCTCGGCCGAGCGCAAGTACCCGGACATGGTGGCGGCGGCCGACCAGCTGTATGACTTGCTCGACGACACCCAGCGCAGCGATGCGCGACGGATTCTCGAAGATGAGCTGCTGCCCGAGTATGGCGACGAGGTCGCAATCGAGCGCACCGCGAAAGAGATGCGCCGCGACCTCAGGCGGGGCACGGGCTCGCGCCTCGGCAGTCGCGCGTCGCTGTCGGCGGTGACCATCATCGACGGCAATGGCATGACCCGCCGTGGCGACGAGTACTACGACCCGGCCAAGTGGGACTTCAAGAACATCGTCCGCTACGAGACGCGGCTTATGTTCCAGCTGGCTCGTGGACGCGTGGAAGCCGGCGAGCTGGTCATCGTCGAGGACGACGACGAGTAGCCGCCATGCACCGCCGTGCCGCCATCCTCGTCGCCTGCGGGCTGCTGCTGGTGTTCATCACCCTGGCGATGACCCGTGATGAGGAATACGGCCGCGACTGGCTGTCCTGGCTGCCGGGCCAGTCAAGCCATGTGTTCGCCCACGTGCCCTGCGGCATCCCGGTGCACTTCGCGCTGGCGGAGGTGGACCCGGGCTTCGGCTTCGACCACGAGACGGTGATGACTGCGCTGGTGGAGGCGGCGAGCCTCTGGCAGAGCCCGTCCGGCCCGATCCTGTTCCTTGAATCGGACCACGCCCTCGCGATGCAGGTCAGCCTGCGCTACGACGAGCGCCAGCAGGCGGCCAACACACGCAGTTCCCTGCGTCATGGGCTGGAGCGGGACCGCGGCACCTTCGAGGACGACGAGGCGATGCTGCTGCATTGGGGTGAGCGGATCGATGCCGCCCGCGTATCCCATGAGCGCGCGGCGGCAGCACTGGCGGACCGCGCCCGGGCCTACGAACATGATGTGACTGCCTGGAACGCCGGCCGCGTCGAGCGTACGGACGCGCGCCGGCATGCGCTCGAAACCGAGAGCGCGTTGCTGCGGGATGCGCTTGCCGAGCTCGAGCGCGCCGGCCTGGCGCTGAACGCGGACGTCGAAGCGTACAACCGGCGCGCGGCAGACATGCGGCGCCGTGCGGACGATTTCCAGGCGCGCGTGGCGCGCTACAACGAGGCTTCGTCGGCCTCGCCAGTCGAGTCGGGGCGCTACAGCTACGCACCGGGCGAGGGCCGGCGCATCGAGGTGTACCGCGCCGAGAGCTACGAGGAGCTGGCGCTGGTGCTGGCACACGAGCTTGGCCATGCGCTCGGCATCGGTCATGTCGATGAGCCCGGCGCCGTCATGCACTCCATGCTGCACGAGGGCGGCCTGCTGGAGCCAGGCCGGGCCCGACCGCTGGAACTTTCGGCGGCGGACCGGGCCGCACTGGTCGCGGTCTGCGGGAAGCGGCTGCGGCCCTAGGCGACGGGCCCGTCTCAGTCCCCCGCAGTGGGCTCGCATATACTGCCGGCGTTGCCTGCGGGAGAGGGTTGCGTGGAAGAGGTCGAGCCCGGGCTGATGTCGGCGCTGGTTCTGGGCGGGCACATGCTGCTGGTCGCCGGCCTGGCGGTCCGCATCCTGTTCCGGCACCTGCCGGTCGGCACCACGCTGGCCTGGCTGATCGTGCTGTTCGTGCTGCCGGTGTTCGGGCCGGCGTTGTACCTGTTCATCGGCGAGAACCGGCTCGGCCAGAAACGCGCGACCCGTTGGCGCATCATCCATGACCTGTACCGGGAGTGGCAGGGCCGGTTGAAAGCCCGCGCGGACGTGGATTGGGCCAATCTGCACCCGCGCGCCCGGCCGCTGGCCAGCCACGGCGAGTCCATCACCGGCTTCGTCGCCCTGCAGGGCCATGAAGTCGAACTGCTGCCGAACTGGGACAGCTTCATCGACGCGCTGGTGGCGGACATCGAGGCTGCGCAGAGCACCTGCCACCTGGAGTTCTACATCTGGGATTCGGCGGGCCGGGTGGGCGAGGTCTACACGGCCCTCGCACGCGCGGCGGCGCGCGGCGTCATCTGCCGCGTGCTGGTGGACGACGTCGGCTCCGGCAAGTTTCTCAAGAGCCGCGAGGCCGCGGGACTGCGCAAGGTCGGCGTAAAGGTCGTGAGCTCGCTGCCCGTCGGCCTGTTCCGCATGCTGCTGGTGCGCATGGACCTGCGCAACCATCGCAAGATCGTCGTGATTGACGGCGAGATCGGCTACACCGGCAGCATGAACCTGGTGGACCCGGCCTACTTCAAGACCTCCGCCGGGGTCGGTCGCTGGGTGGACGCAATGGCACGGCTGCGCGGCCCCGCCGTGGAGGTGCTCAACGGTGCCTTCCTTGAGGACTGGGAGCTCGAAACCGACGAGGGCATGGACATCCTCGAGACGGCCGACATCCGCAGCGTGGCCGAGCAGGGTGACGCGGTGGTGCAGGTGGTGCCCTCCGGGCCGGGCCTCAACCGTGCCTCGATCCACCAGCTGTTGATCTCCTTGCTGTACTCGGCCGAGCGGGAACTGGTGCTCACCACGCCCTACTTCGTACCGGACGAATCCATCATGACGGCGCTGGTTTCGGCCTCGCGGCGCGGCGTCGCTGTGACGATCAACGTCCCGGAGCGGCTCGACTCGGTGCTGGCGCGCTTCGCGGGCGCAGCCTGCTTCGACGAGTTGCTTTCCGCCGGCGTCCGCATTGCGCGCTATGAGCCCGACCTGCTGCATACCAAGGCCATCACCGTGGACGGGCGGATCGCCGTGATCGGGTCGGTCAACATCGACATGCGCAGCCTGTGGCTGAATTTCGAGATCTCGCTGTTCATCTATGACCAGGCCTGCGCGGCGCGGGTGCGCGCGCTCCAGCAGGACTACCTGGAGGATTCGGTCGAGCTGCAGCCGCGCGCCTGGCGCGAGCGCCCGCTCACGCAACGGGCCGCGGAGGGCGTGCTGCGGTTGCTGGGACCGATGCTCTAGGAGGGGCCACGTCGCGGCCCTTGGGTGACATTTGTCAGGCCGGCCACATGACGAACGGCACTGACCGCAGCCCGCAACATGCCGCACAATGCCCGCTGCTAGAATCGGGACCGCCATGGACAAAGCCGAGCTGCTAAAGGAACTGCGCATCGACCGCGGCGAAACGCCGGGTGGGGGCGCGCGCGTCGGCTGGTGGGCGCTCGGGGTTGCCGTGCTGCTGGCGCTGGTCGCGCTGGGCGCGTACCTGTGGGCCAATAGTGCCGACCAGGCTGTGCCGGTGCGGGTGGCGACAGTACGCTCCGCCGGCTCCGACAATGCATCCCGCTCGGTGCTGGACGCCACCGGTTACGTGACCGCGCGGCGCATCGCCACGGTGTCGGCGCAGGTCACCGGCAAGGTCGAGACGGTGCTGATCGAGGAAGGCATGCAGGTGGCCGAGGGCGACGTGCTGGCCACCATCGATGACACCGAGTGGCGCGCCCAGGTGGATCTCGCCCAGGCGCAGCTGGAGTCGGCACGCTCGCAGCTCGCGGAGATCCGCGCGCAGCTCGCCAACGCGCGTCGCGACCTGGAGCGCCAGCGCGACCTTGCCACGCGCGGCCTCACCGCCCAGGCGGCGGTGGACGCGGCCGGCACCGAGGTCGACGCGCTCGCCGCCCGGCTCGACAGCGCCGCCA
>CBDDRR010000257.1:0-6452 GCA_965233095.1 uncultured bacterium | reverse complement strand
GAGCGCAACCTGGACCGGGCGGGGCGCGGCACGGTCCTCGAAGGCGACCCGCCCGCTGTCGATGCGCAGGGCGCCGAGCTCAACCGCCAGGCCGGTCGGTGCCGCCTCGGCAGCGGCGGCGACATCCTCCGGCGCGGTGTCAGCTGGATCGTCCGCTGCGTCGTCTGCTGCTGCAAGCACTTCCCCGCCGTCGGTCGCCGGCGCAAGGGCCGCGACGAGATCGATGCGGCCGTCCTCCAGACGGCGCAGCTCGACGCGCGGCCGGGTCAGCTCCACTGCGCCGATGCGCAGCGCAGCCTGGGCCAGGTCGAATTCGATGCCGTCCAACGTCGTGCGGGGCAAATCGAGCAGCGCCTCGCCAGAGCTATGTCGCGCCACCGCCAGGCCCTCGAGCACGGCGCGTCCCTGCTGCAACTCGAGGTCAAGCCCGCCGGGCTGACCGGCCAGCGCATAGTCGAAGGTCACGGCGAGGCGCGCATCGCCGGTGAGCTCTGCGTCGTAGTCATGGCGCACGTACTCCCAGAAAGGCGCCAGCGCGAGACCGTCAAGCTCGATCGAGCCGGTCGAGACCAGTGGGTCCACCGCGAAGCTGCCGCTCCAGCGGATTTTCCCGCCCCGCGGACCGCTGGCCTGCAGCTGGTACATCCCCTCGCGCTCCGGCAGCGTGGCGAAGTCCTGCATGTTGAAGCTGAGCGGCCCGAGCGCCAGCGACCACGATTCCGGGTGGGATTCGTCCTCGACCGCCAGCTGGCCTTCCACCAGCGAGATGTCGTGCAGCACCAGCCGCGGCGGGGCTGCGTCCGGCTCCGGCTGCGACGGCGCCTCCGGCTCGTCGGCCGGCGGCAGTCGGTCGAGCATGCGCTGGATGTTGCCGATACCGTCGGCGCCGCGATGCAGCCGCAGCAGCGGCGCCTCCAGCCTCAGCTCGCCGAAGGTCCAGGCGCGCCGCCAGGCGCTCGACAGCGAGAAATCCACGACCAGCCGTCGGAACTCCAGCACGGGCCCGGACTCGGGATCATCCAGGGACAGCCCCTCGACCGTGAGCCGGAAGAGGAAGGGATTGAAGCGCAGTTTCTCGAGGGCGAGATCGACGCCAAGCTGCTCGCGCGCCAGCTTCGGCGCCTGGTCGCGCGCGATCCAGGGCAGCACCAGGAAGCCCAGCAGCGTGTAGGACACCAGGACGACGAGCGCCCACAGCCGCCATCCCTGCAGCCGTAGCCGTTGGCGCCATCCCGGCATCGCTCAGTCCTCGACGATGAAGCTCCTGAGCTGCTCGGAGCGCGTCGGGTGACGCAGCTTCCTGAGCGCCTTGGCCTCAATCTGGCGGATTCGCTCGCGCGTCACGTCGAACTGCTTGCCGACCTCCTCGAGGGTGTGGTCGGTGTTCATGTCGATGCCGAAGCGCATCCTGAGCACCTTTGCCTCGCGCGGAGTCAGGCCGGCGAGCACCGCGTGGGTGGTCTCCTTGAGGCCCTCGCCGGTGGCGGAGTCGACCGGTGACAGCACCGAGGCGTCCTCGATGAAGTCGCCGAGATGCGAATCCTCGTCGTCGCCGATGGGCGTCTCCATGGAGATCGGTTCCTTGGCGATCTTCAGGACCTTGCGCACCTTGTCCTCGGGCATTTCCATGCGGATGGCCAGCTCGTCCGGCGTCGGCTCGCGCCCCATCTCCTGCAGCATCTGCCGCGAGATGCGGTTCAGCTTGTTGATGGTCTCGATCATGTGCACCGGGATGCGGATGGTGCGCGCCTGGTCGGCGATCGAGCGGGTGATGGCCTGCCGGATCCACCAGGTGGCGTAGGTCGAGAACTTGTAGCCGCGGCGGTACTCGAACTTGTCGACCGCCTTCATCAGGCCGATGTTGCCCTCCTGGATGAGGTCCAGGAACTGCAGGCCGCGGTTGGTGTACTTCTTCGCGATGGAGATCACCAGGCGCAGGTTGGCCTCCACCATCTCCTTCTTCGCGCGGCGCGCCTTCGCCTCGCCGATGGACATCTGGCGGCTGATTTCCTTGATGTCGGCGACGCTCAGGCCGTTTTCCTTCTCCAGCGCGACCAGCTTGCGCTGCGCGCGCTCGATCTCCGGCCGCAGCTTGCCGAGCTGCGAGGAATGCTTGCGCTTGGCGCGGATCTGCTTCTCGATCCAGTCGGCGCTGGTCTCGTTCTGCGGGAAGCTGGCGAGGAAGTCCTTCTTCGGCATGCCGGCCTGGCGCACCGCCAGGGCCATGATCTGGCGCTCCTGGTTGCGGATGTGCGTGACCGTGCCGCGCAGGTTGTTGCCCAGCTCGTCGAACAGCTTCGGCGACATCTTGAGCTGCATGAACTCGGCCGTCAGCTGGCCGCGCGCCTTGCGCGTCTTCGGGTTGCTCGGGCCGTCCTTCACCAGCAGCGTGCGGACCTGCTTGTTGATCCGAGCGATCTTCTTCATGCGGCGATTGACCTCGGCCGGGTCCGGGCCGGTGTCGGCCGGCTCCGAGGCGGAGTCATCGTCGTCGTCGTCGTCGTCGTCCGAGTCCGCGCGGGCGTCCTTGGCCTTGGCTTTCGCCTTTACCTTGTCCTCGGCGCGGTTGCCGGGCTGCGCGACCTCGTCGGTCTGGTCGGGGTCGATGAAACCGACCACCAAGTCGGCCAGCCGGACTTCGCCCGCCTGGCACGCATCGTACTGCCGGAGCAGCAGGTCGATCGTGCCCGGGAACTCGGACAGCGCGTGGCGGACCTGCTCCAGGCCCTCCTCGATGCGCTTCGCGATGCGAATCTCGCCCTCGCGGGTGAGCAGCTCCACGGTGCCCATTTCGCGCATGTACATGCGGACCGGATCGGTGGTCCGGCCAAACTCGCTGTCCACGCTCGCCAGGGCGGCAGCAGCTTCCTCGGTGTCGTCGTCGTCTGCGGACACCGCGGTATCCGCCATCAACAGCTCTTCGGCATCCGGCGCCTTCTCGTAGACGGTGATGCCCATGTCGTTGATCGTGTTGACGATGTCCTCGATCTGCTCCGGATCGACGATGTCGTCCGGCAGGTGATCGTTGACTTCGGCATAGGTCAGGTAACCCTGTTCCTTGCCGCGGGCGATGAGCAGCTTGATCTGGGACTGCTTCTCGTCAGGTAGGGCGTTGCGTCTGTCGGTCACTCAGAAGCCCTCTAGGCCGGTTAAAATCGAATCAAACAGTATAGCACCGAAGCGCCATTTTACGATGCGGCGGCTCAGCTGCCGGTCGCGGGACGCTTCGCCAGGCGGGCGTCCAGGGTTTTCAGCTCGGCCCGCTGTTCCGGGCTCAGCCGGGTGGTGCGGGAGATTTCGAACAACTCCTCGTGGCGGAGGCGCACCTGCTCTTCCTCCAGACGGTCCAGGCAGTCCTGAAGTTCCGCCAGGGCCACGTCATCGGTGGCCACGAGCTCGGCCGTCGCCAGCTTTTGCAGGTGTGGCCAGGCCGCGTGCTCGCGCCAGCGTTCCAGCAGCCCGCCGGTAGTTAGATTGGGGCTGCGGGCGACGTCTTCAAGTAGCGCCGCCAGCAAGTCCATGCCCGGGCGGTCGCTCTCCAGCAGTTCCGGCGATAGCCTCGCGGCGGCGGCACGGGCTGGAAAATGCACCACCAGCGAGATCGCCCGCCGCACCAGGCTGCCGCGGCCCGGCGCGGCCGTGCGGCTCCGGCGAGCCGGCTGTGCCGGGCGCGGAGCGGCGGGCGCGGCGGCGTCCACGAAGCGCGCGTAGCCGGCCTCGTCCATGCCCACCGCGGCTGCGATCCGGCCGACCAGCAGCGTGCGGAACACGCCCTCCGGCACGCGGGCGATCAGCGGCTTGGCCAGCTCGGCGAGCCGCGCGCGGCCGTCCAGGCTGCTCATGTCCACCTTCGCGGCCAGCTCATCGTGCAGGTATTCGGACAGCGGCAGCGCGTCCTTGAGCCTTGCGGTGAACGCCTCGGCGCCCTCGGCGCGCACCAGCGAGTCGGGATCCTCGCCATCGGGCAGGAACAGGAAGCGGATCTGGCGGCCCTCGCGCAGCGTCGGCAGCGCATTTTCCAGCGCGCGCCAGGCGGCTTGCCGGCCGGCGCGATCGCCGTCGAAGCAGAACACCACCTCCTCGGTGACGCGGAACAGGCGCTCGAGGTGGTCGGGCGTAGTGGCGGTGCCAAGCGTCGCCACCGCCCAGTTGACGCCGGCTTCGTGCAGGCCGACCACGTCCATGTAGCCCTCCACCACCAGCAGCCGCGGGATGTGCCTGAGCGCCTGGCGCGCCTCGTACAGCCCGTACAGCTCGCGGCCCTTGTGGAACAGCGGCGTCTCGGGCGAGTTCAGGTACTTGGGTTCCTCGTTGCCGAGCACCCGGCCGCCGAAGGCGATCACCCGGCCGCGCGCATCGCGGATGGGGAACATCACGCGGCCGCGGAAACGGTCGTAGAAGCCGCCCTGGTCGCGCTCGATCAGCATGCCGCCTGCGGCGAGGCGCTGCACCGCGCCCTCGTCGCTTCCGAGGCGCCTGAGGAGACCGTCCCACTCGTCCGGTGCGTAGCCGATGCCGAAGGTGGCGGCGGTGGCGCCGCTGATGCCGCGCGCCTTGAGGTATTCGATGGCGGCCGGCACGCGCTTGAGCTGTTCCCTGTAAAAGCCGGCGGCGGCGTCCAGCACGCTGTACAGGTCGGGGCGGCGGTCGGTGCCCGGCGTCTGCTCGCGCGGCACCTCTAGCCCGGCCAGCGAAGCGAGCTCCTCGACCGCCTCGGGGAAGCCGAGGTGCTCGTAGTCCATCAGGAAGCCGAGCGCCGTGCCGTGCGCGCCGCAGCCGAAGCAGTGATAGAACTGCTTGGTCGGGCTGACGGTGAACGACGGCGTTTTCTCGCCGTGGAAGGGACAGCAGGCCTTGTATTCGCGCCCCGCTTTTTTCAGCGGCACGCGCGAGTTGATGACCTCCACGATGTCCGTGCGGCTCATCAGTTCGTCAATGAAGCTGGCCGGAATCAGGCCCATCGGCGGCAGGCATCCGTCATGCGATCAGGGAATCTCGGCGTGGGCGGGCGCGGGCGGGCACCCGATATAAATAGCTCAAATGCCCGGTAAATCCAGTTTCAGCCGCGGCGTGCCGCGGCCGGGGCCGCTCAGCCGGCGAGCTTAGCCTTGACGGTGGCACTGAGCACGGCCATGTCGGCGCGGCCTTGCGCCCTGGCGCGCAGTTCGGCCATGACGCGGCCCATGTCCTTCATCGACGTGGCGCCGGTTGCGGCGATCGCGGCATCGATCATGGTGGCCAGTTCGGCTTCGCCGAGCGGCTCGGGCAGGTAAGCGGACAGCACCTCGATCTCGGCGGCTTCCTTGTCGGCGAGGTCGTCGCGCTTGCCGGCGCGGTATTGCTCGATCGATTCGCGGCGCTGCTTGATCATCTTTTCGATGACCCCGAGCACGGCGGCGTCGTCGAGTTCGACCCGCTCGTCCACCTCGCGCTGCTGGACGGCAGCGAGCGCCATGCGGACGGTACCGAGGCGGGCCTTGTCGCCGGAGCGCATGGCCTGCTTCATGTCATCCTGGAGGCGGGTCTTGACGGACATCGGTGCGGGGCGCCCGGGCGGGCGGCCGGTTCCGGGTGAGCTCAGAACAACCGCTTGCGGCGGGACTGCTCGCGCTGCATCCGCTTGGCGTGGCGCTTCACGGCCGCCGCCTTCTTGCGCTTGCGCTCCTGGGTCGGCTTCTCGTAAAACTCTCTG
Source organism: uncultured bacterium (assembly GCA_965233095.1). Taxonomy (GTDB): domain Bacteria; phylum Pseudomonadota; class Gammaproteobacteria; order Steroidobacterales; family XN24; genus XN24. Next base: position 760 of record CBDDRR010000257.1, on the reverse strand, counting down.
CGACGAAGCTCGGTCAGGACGCCGGCCTTCTCGCAGGCCCGCTTGAAGCGCCGCAGGGCGGCGTCAAAATATTCGTTTTCGCGTACGCGTACACCAGGCATTAAAGCTCACCGTCCTCAGGTTTTTGGCTTGGCCCGGCCACTGGTCCGACCGGGTAAAGACCGACCATTCTAGCGGCCCCGCGGGGCGAACGCCAGTAGGCGCAAGGCCAGCAGCCACAAGGAGCAAGACATTGCGGGTTCTCGGCATCGAAACCTCCTGTGACGAGACCGGCGTGGCCGTGTTCGACAGCGAGCGCGGCCTGCTGGGCCATGCCCTTTACAGCCAGGTGCAGCTGCACGCCGAGTTCGGCGGGGTGGTGCCGGAGCTGGCCTCGCGCGACCATGTCCGCAAGCTGCTGCCGCTTGTGAAACAGGTGCTTGAGGATTCCGGCACGGCGCCGGAAGCGCTCGACGGCGTGGCCTACACGGCCGGCCCGGGGCTGATCGGTGCGCTGCTGGTGGGATCCTGCGTGGGCCGCAGCCTGGCGTGGGCCTGGGGCGTGCCGGCGGTCGGCGTGCACCACATGGAGGGCCACCTGCTGGCGCCGATGCTCGAGGACCCGGCGCCGGCCTTTCCTTTCATCGCGCTGCTGGTGTCCGGCGGCCACAGCATGCTGGTGGAGGTCGCCGGGCTGGGGCGCTACCGCGTGCTCGGCGAGACCCTCGACGACGCCGCCGGCGAGGCCTTCGACAAGGCCGCCAAGGTGCTCGGCCTCGGT
>CBDDRR010000256.1:0-24825 GCA_965233095.1 uncultured bacterium | reverse complement strand
GTCGTGCCGGAACGACCGCGCGCTTGTCGCCTGAGCGGCCTGGAGCCCTTTAACATCGACGCGGACTCGCTGTTCGTCAACGTCGGCGAGCGTACCAACGTCACCGGCTCAGCGAAGTTCCGCAAGCTCATCGAGGCGGGTGATTTCGCCGGCGCGCTTGAAGTCGCTCGACAGCAGGTCGACAGCGGCGCGCAAATCGTCGACGTCAACATGGACGAAGGGATGCTCGACTCCGAAGCGGCGATGCAGACCTTCCTCGACCTGCTGGCCACCGAGCCGGACATCGCACGCGTACCGATCATGATCGATTCGTCGAAATGGTCGGTGATCGAGACCGGGCTGAAGTGCCTGCAGGGCAAGTCCGTGGTGAACTCCATCAGCCTGAAGGAGGGCGAGGAGGCCTTCCTGCGCCAGGCGCGCGAGATTCGCCGCCACGGCGCCGCCGTAATCGTCATGGCCTTCGACGAGGACGGCCAGGCCGAGACGCTGGCGCGCCGCCTCGAGATCTGCCGCCGCTCGTGGCGGCTGCTGACGGAGGTCGCCGGGCTGCCCGCCGAGGACGTCATCTTCGACCCCAACATCTTCGCCGTTGCGACCGGCATCGAGGCGCACGATCGCTATGCGCTGGACTTCATCGAGGCGACCCGCGCCATCCGCAAGGAGCTCGGCGCGCTGGTCAGCGGCGGCGTGTCCAACGTGTCGTTCGCGTTCCGCGGCAACGACCGGGTGCGCGAAGCCATGCATTCCGTGTTCTTGTACCACGCCATTCGCGCCGGCATGAGCATGGGCATCGTCAACGCAGGCCAGCTGGCGATCTACGAGGACATTCCGGCGCGCCTGCGCGAGGCGGTGGAGGACGTGATCCTGGCGCGTCGCGCGGATGCGACGGAGCAGCTGCTCAGCCTTGCGGCGGAGTTTCGCGGCGGCCCTGGTGCGAAGCGCGAAGTCGAAGATTCCGGCTGGCGCGAGTGGCCGGTGCTGAAGCGGCTCGAGCATGCCCTCGTGAAGGGGCTCGACGAGCACATCGTCGAGGACACCGAGGCGGCGCGACTGGAGCTCGGCCGGCCGCTCGACGTGATCGAGGGTCCGCTGATGGCCGGCATGAACGTGGTCGGCGACCTGTTCGGCGAGGGCAAGATGTTCCTGCCGCAAGTGGTGAAGTCCGCGCGGGTCATGAAAAAGTCCGTGGCCCACCTTGTGCCGTTCCTGGAGCAGGAAAAGGAGGCCGATCGGCAGCCGCGGGCGCGCATTGTCATGGCGACCGTGAAGGGCGACGTGCACGATATCGGCAAGAACATCGTCGGTGTGGTGCTCCAGTGCAACGGCTTCGAGGTCGTTGACCTCGGCGTGATGACACCCTGCGACCGGATTCTCGAGACGGCGCGTCGCGAGCAGGCGGACATCATCGGCCTGTCCGGTCTGATCACGCCGTCGCTGGACGAGATGATTCACGTCGCCGCGGAGATGCAGCGCCTCGGCTTCACTCAGCCGCTGCTGATCGGCGGCGCGACGACTTCCCCGGCGCATACCTCGGTGAAGATCGACCCGGCCTACGAGGGGCCGGTGGTGTATGTGAAGGACGCCTCGCGCGCTGTCGGCGTGGTGCAGAAGCTGATCAGCGCCGAGCATCGCCCGGCTTTCGTGGCGCACATCGAGGATGAGCATGCGCGGCGCCGGGTGCAGCACAAGCGTCCGAGGGGCAAGGGCCCCCAGCTGAGCCTCGCCGAGGCCCGGGAGCACCGCTTCGACGGTGGCTGGGAGGACTATCGCCCGCCGGCCCCGTCCCGCCCGGGCATCACCGTATTCGACGACTTTCCGCTCGAGGAGCTGGTGCGCTTCATCGACTGGATGCCCTTTTTCAACGCGTGGGAGTTCTCTGGCCGGTTCCCCGCGATCCTCGACGACCCCACCCGTGGCGAGGTCGCGCGGGCGCTGTACGACGATGCGCGCCGGATGCTCGACGACATCATCCGCGAACAGTGGCTGACGGCGCGCGGGGTGGTCGGTTTGTTTCCGGCGGCGAGCGCGGGTGACGATATCCGCGTCTTCACCGGCGAGGATCGCGCCGCGACGCTGGTGACCGCGCACCACCTGCGCGAGCAGAAGCGCAAGGCGCCCGGTCAGCCGGACCTTTGCCTGGCCGATTTCGTCGCGCCCCACGACACCGGTGCTGCGGACTGGCTGGGCGGATTCGCCGTGACCACCGGCCATGGTATCGATGAGCGCGTCGCCCGTTTCGAGGCAGAGCACGACGACTACCGCGCCATTCTGCTGAAGGCGCTGGCCGGCCGCCTGGCCGAGGCCTTCGCGGAATGCCTGCATGAACGCGTGCGCCGCGAGCTGTGGGGTTACGCGCCGGACGAGCACCTGGCCAATGAGGCGCTGATAGCCGAGGACTATCGCGGCATCCGTCCCGCGCCGGGCTACCCGGCCTGCCCGGACCACACCGAGAAGGGCACGTTGTTCCGGCTGCTAGACGCGGAAGCGCGCACCGGCATCCGGCTCACCGACCACTACGCCATGACGCCGGCGGCTGCGGTCAGTGGCTGGTACTTCGCCCATCCGGGCGCCCGGTACTTCCAGGTCGGGCGCATCGACCGAGACCAGGTGGAGGATTACGCCAGGCGCAAGGGCTGGACCATCGCCGAGGCCGAGCGCTGGCTCGGCCCGATCCTCGGGTACGAGCGTTCGGCCGCCTGAAAGCTGTGATTTAATGCTATGCAGCATGAGCGCCATGGAAGCACCCCAGATGACCCCCGAGATCGTCGAGCCCAGCCGGGCACTGAACGGCGTCAAGTACGAGATCCGCGGCCGCCTTGCGCGGCGCGCGCTCGAACTCGAGCGGATGGGTTACGAGATCATCGCCCTGAACATCGGCAACCCCGGGCTGTACGGCTTTCGGACGCCCGAGACAATGCGCCTGGCGATGATCGAGAACCTCCAGGCCAGCGAGGCCTACTGCCACCAGAAGGGCATCTTCCCGGCCAGGGAAGCGGTCGTCATGCAGCAACAGAGCCGCGGCGTGATTGGCGTTACGGCTGAGGACGTGTTCATCGGCAATGGCGTCAGCGAGCTGATCGACCTGACCCTGCGCGCGCTCGTCAACGACGGCGACGAAGTGCTGATTCCGAGCCCGGACTATCCGCTTTGGACGGCCGCGACGGTGCTGAACGGGGCGCGCGCCGTGCATTATCCCTGCCGGCCGGAAAATGGCTTCCTGCCTGATCCCGAAGAGATCGAGCGCCTGGTGACGCCGCGCACCCGCGCGCTGGTGGTCATCAATCCCAACAATCCGACCGGCGCGGTTTATCCCCGGCCGCTGCTCGAGGCCCTGGCGCAGCTCGCCGAGCGGCACCGGCTCGTGCTGTTCAGCGACGAGATCTACGACCGGATGACCTACGACGGTGCGGAGCACGTGCCGATGGCCACCCTGGTGCGCGACACACTGTGCGGTACCTTCTCCGGGCTCTCCAAGGTCTACCGCGCATGTGGCTACCGGGTCGGCTGGGTATCATTTTCCGGCAATCGCGACACGGCGGACCGCTACATCGAGTCGGTGGAACTGCTGTCTGCCCTGCGCTTGTGCGCCAACGTACCGGGGCAGTGGGCGGTGCAGACGGCGATCGGCGGCTACCAGAGCATCAAGGACCTGGTCAGCCCCGGCGGCCGCTTGTACGAGTCGCGAAAGGCGATCATCGATGCGGCCGCAGCGAGCGAATTCATCGAGCTCACGCCGCCTTCCGGCGCGATGTACGCTTTTCCTCGCGTCCGCACGAGCCAGTTGCCGGACTTCGACGACCAGCGCTTCGCCCTGGAGCTGCTCGAGCACAAGCATGTGCTGGTCGCCCCCGGCGTCAGCTTCAACACGCCCTACAACGACCATTTCCGCATCACCACGCTGCCGGAGCCGGCAGTGATCGGCGAGGTCTTCGCGCGCATCGAGGACCTGCTGCACGACTGGCGGGTCGCGGAGGCCTGAAAAGCTCAGTCGGCGCGGGCGCTGCAGACCGGGCAGGCGGGATCGCGTTCCAGCCGCAAGCTGCGCCAGGAGCCCTCGCGGGCATCGTAGAGCATCAGCCGGCCGTCGGCCGAGGGCGCGCAGCGACTGGCGATCTTCAGTGCCTCGACCGCCATCATGCTGCCGATGACGCCTGTTACCGGCCCCAGGATTCCGTTGCCGCGGCAGTTCTCGAGGCCCTCGGCGTCCTCCTCCCACAGGCACCGGTAGCACGGCGTGCCGGCGTGGTCGGCGCGAAACACCGCCAGCTGACCTTCGAAGCGAATGGCGGCGCCGGATACCAGCGGCTTGCGCGCCGCGACACAGGCCGCGTTGACGGCAAAGCGCGTGGCAAAGTTGTCGCAGCAATCCAGCACTACGTCGGCCTCTGCCACCGCGGCCGCCAACTGTTCGCCGTCCAGGCGGGCATTGACCGGCACGACCTCCGTGTCCGGGTTGAGCGCTTCCAGCCGCGCGGCGGCTGCCGCTGCCTTGGGGCGCCCGACGTCCTCGGTGTCGAACAGCACCTGGCGCTGCAGATTGGTGATGTCCACACTGTCGAAATCGCTGACCACGAGGCGGCCAATGCCGGCTGCCGCAAGGTACAGCAGGGCAGGGGAACCCAGCCCCCCCGCGCCGATTACGAGCGCGGTGGCGTCCCGGAGGCGCGCCTGTTCAGCCGCGCCGAATCCGGCCAGCGCCAGGTGGCGCGCGTAACGGTCGATGCTCACGCGGCTACTCCACGAAGCGGCATTCGGTCACGCGGTCATGGCCGGCCGCATCCTTGTGAATGGTGATGTCATGGTAATGCTGCGCCTCGAGCAGGCGGCGCAGCGGCAGGTGCTGGGTCGAGCCGTGCTCCAGCAGCAACCAGCCCTGCCGCACGATGTAATTGTGCGCCCGGTCGAGGATGGCGCGGAAAGCTTCCATCCCGCCCTGTCCCGCGTCCAGCGCGATGCGCGGCTCGAAGCGCGCGTCGCCTTGCGCGAGATGCGGATCATCCTCGGCGACGTACGGCGGGTTGCCTACCACGACATGGAATTTCTCGCCGCGCACCGCGTCGAACCAGTCGCTTTCGCGGAACTCCACGTTGCCAATCTTCTGCAGGCGCGCGTTCAATCGCGCCACCTCGAGCGCCGCGCGCGAGACGTCCACGGCCACGATGCTGGCGCGGGGGCGTTCCCGGGCGATCGCCAGTGACACGGCGCCCGAGCCTGTGCCGAGGTCGAGCACCCGCACGTCTTCGTCCTCCGGCAGCTTCAGCAAAGTCTTCTCGACCAGCAGCTCGGTCTCTGGCCGCGGAATCAGGACGTTTGGCGTCACCTTCAACGGCATCGACCAGAACTCCCGGATGCCCGTCATGTAGGCGATCGGCTCTCCCGCAAAGCGTTGCCGCAGCAGCGCTTCGTACCGCTCCGCATCGGGCGCCGACAGCTGGCGCTCCGGCCAGGCGTGCAGGAAGCTGCGCGGCTTTCTCAGCACGAGACCCATCAGCAGCTCCGCCTCCAGGCGCGGGCTGTCGCTGACCGCGCGCAGGATTGCGGTGCCATCCTCGAGGTACTGCTTGATGGACAGGTCGAAATCTGCGTCGCTCATGCCCGGTCCGGTGTCCTGATCGGGCGTGTAGAATACGCGCAGCTTGCCGGGCGCGCGACTCCCGCCGTCGGCGCGCCGCCGGGGAGGGGGCAATGAGAATCTACCGTAACGTGCTCGAGATGGTCGGCCAGACCCCGATGCTCGAGGTGACCCGGCTCGACACCGGCCCCTGCCGGCTGTTCCTGAAGCTCGAACTGATGAACCCGGGCGGCTCCATCAAGGACCGCATCGGGATATCGATGATCGAGCAGGCCGAGGGGCGCGGCGATATCAAGCCCGGCGACCTGCTGGTGGAGGCCACCGCCGGCAACACCGGCATCGGGCTTGCACTGGCGGCGGCCCAGAAGGGCTACCATCTCGTGCTGGTGCTGCCCGACAAGATGAGCCAGGAGAAAATCTTCAACCTGCGCGCCATGGGCGCGGAGATCGTGCTGACGCGCTCCGACGTCGGCAAGGGTCATCACGAGTATTACCAGGACCTTGCGCAGACCATCGCCAAGGAGCGCGGCGGCTACTACGTCAACCAGTTTGGCAACGCCGACAACCCGATGGCCCACGAGCAGACCACGGCGCCCGAGATCTGGGAGCAGATGGAGCAGGACGTGGACGCCATCGTTGTGGGCGTGGGCTCCAGCGGCACGATCTCCGGAATGACGAGCTACTTCCGCCAAGTGGCGCCCGGCCTGGAGTTCGTGCTCGCCGATCCGGCTGGTTCGATCCTCGCCAACTACATCCGCACGGGAGAGATCGTGCCCGGCACGCCGTGGCTGGTCGAGGGCATCGGCGAGGATTTCATCCCGGACATCTGCGACCTGTCCATGGTGGGCAGCGCCTACACGATCAGCGATGCCGAATCCTTCTCGGCGGCGCGCGAGTTGCTGCGCAAGGAGGGCGTGCTGGCGGGATCGTCCTCCGGCACGTTGCTGGCGGCCGCGCTGCGCTATTGCCGCGAGCAGAAGTCGCCGAAGCGCGTGGTGGCTTTCGCCTGCGATACCGGTAACAAGTACCTGTCCAAGCTGTACAACGACTTCTGGATGGAGGACCAGGGATTCATCCAGCGCCCGCAGCACGGCGACCTGCGCGATCTCATAGGCCGGCCCCACGAGCATCGGGCCACCATCACGGTGGGCGCCGACGACGTCATCACCACGGCCCATAACCGCCTGCGCAACGCCGGCTTCTCGCAGCTGCCGGTGATGGACGGCGACGAGTTGGCCGGGGTGATCACCGAGGATGACATCATCCGCTACACCTTCGGCCGCCCGGCGCGCATGGGCGAGAAAGTCCGCAGCGCCATGCGCACCAGCTTCCTCAAGGTGGACAAGGAAACCTCGGTGGACAACCTGGTGGCGCTGCTGCACGGCGATTCCTACGCGGCGGTCACCGAGCAGGGCGGCACGCGCTTCCTCGGCCTGATCACCCGTTCCGATGTTCTGAACTACCTGCGACGACTCCACCAGAGGGAACGCGATGAGCAATAGCGAGCGGCGCGACGCATTCGGCACGCGGGTCATCCACGCGGGGCAGGCGCCCGACCCGAGCACCGGCGCGGTGATGCAGCCGATCTACGCGACCTCCACCTACGCACAGTCGAGTCCCGGCGTGCACCAGGGCTACGAGTACTCGCGCACCCAGAATCCCACACGCATGGCCTGGGAACGCTGCCTTGCTGATCTCGAGGGCGGCAGCCACGGCTTCGCCTTCGCGTCCGGCATGGCTGCAATCGCCACGTTGCTGGAGCTGCTCGACGCCGGCAGCCATGTCGTTGCCATGGACGATCTCTATGGCGGTACCGGCCGCCTGTTCAACCGGGTGCGCGCACGCACGGCCGGGCTGCGGGTGAGCTATGCCGACCTGTCCGAGCCGGCGGCGCTGGAGCGCGCCCTGCAGAGCGACACCCGAATGGTGTGGATCGAGACGCCCACTAACCCGATGCTCAAGCTGGTGGACATCGCGGCGGTCGCTGCGCGGGCCAGGGCACAGGGCGCGCTCGTCGTGGTGGACAACACTTTTGCCAGCCCCTGGGGACAGCGACCACTGGAACTCGGCGCCGACATCGTCATGCACTCGGCGACCAAGTACCTGAATGGCCATTCCGACGTCGTCGGCGGCGTCGTCGCGGTGCGTGACGCGGCGCTGGCTGAGCAGCTGGCCTTCCTGCAGAACTCCATCGGCGCCATCGCCGGGCCGTTCGACAGCTTCCTGGCATTGCGCGGCGTGAAGACCCTCGGTCTGCGCATGGAGCGGCACAACGCCAACGGGCTGGCGATTGCGCGCTGGCTGGAGGGGCGCCGGGGCGTGGCGCAGGTCATCTATCCGTGGCTGGACTCGCACCCGCAGCAGGCGCTGGCGCGCCGCCAGATGGCGGGCGGCGGCGGCATCGTCAGCTTCGAGATCACCGGCGGGCTCGATGCGGCGCGTGCCTTTCTCGAGCATTGCCGCCTGTTCACCCTGGCCGAGAGCCTGGGCGGCGTGGAGAGCCTGGTGAATCACCCCGCCATCATGACCCACGCCTCGGTGCCCGAGGAGACCCGTGCACGGCTGGGCATCAGCGATTCGCTGGTCAGGTTGTCGGTAGGCATCGAGGATTGCGACGACCTGCTGGCGGACCTCGACCAGGCGCTGAATGCTGCGCTGCGCGCATAGTACACTCCGGTGAGCGGCCGTTTTCGCCATCGTATGGGCGACTGCACGGCCGCAATAAAAATACAGAAATGAACCGGAGGGGAGATGAGCAAGGAAACACAGAAGCAGGGCATCGCTCGCATTAACTCGAGCGGCCCGGTACGCGCCTGCATGGCGCTGGTCGCCGCGCTGGCGGTGCTGACGCTCGGCGCGCCGACTGAAGTCCAGGCAAGACCCGGAAACGCGAAGCAGGCCCCCGCCAACCAGGGCAAGACCGTGCAGCTGCGCGTGCTGTCCGGCCCGGCGGAGTTCGTGTCGGGCGGCGATGCACGTATCGAGGTTCGTGCGGCACCGGGACTGCACAACAAGATCCAGCTCTTCCTGAACGGCAGTCGCGTGCAGGTGCCGTTGCAGGCAAGGGACTCGCATCATCTCGAGGGCGTGATCAACGGTCTGCGGGAGGGCGAGAACACGATCGAGGCCTATATCAAGGGCCGGTCACTGCGTGACGCCCTTGTGCTGACCAACTACCCTGTCACCGGGCCGATGTTCTCGGGACCGCAGCAGACGCCGTTCGTCTGCACGACCATCCAGGGCGCCGTGGGCCGGCAGCCGCTGGTCGACAGCACGACACCGCCCGGCTACCGCGTCACTGACGAGAGCGGGGCGACGATCGGCTACAGCCGCGATTGCTCCATCGAGACCTTCGTCCGCTATTTCTACCGTCGCGCCACGGGCGGGGGCCTGGTGCCGCTGCCTGAGGACGGCAGCCGCCCCGCCGACATGGGCAGCGTGACGCTGGACGACGGCCGCACGGTCGATTTCATCGTTCGGCGCGAGGTCGGCTCAATCAACCGCTTCCTCTACAGCATCGCCATGCTGGCGCCGATGCCGACCGCAGACAACGCGGCGCAGAATGACACCAGCCACTGGAACGGCCGGTTGCTGTACTGGTTCCAGGGGGGCGTGGCGATCGGCCACTCGCAAGGTACCGTCCACAGCGGCTCGATGAATGCCGACGTGCTCGGGCTCGGCTACGCCATCGTACATTCCAGCGGTAACAACACGGGCACGCACTACAACCTGCAGGTGGCCGGCGAGACGGCCATGATGACCAAGGAGCGTTTCATCGAGCGCTACGGCGTGCCGACCTACACGGTCGGACTCGGCGGCTCCGGCGGCGCAATCCAGCAGTACATTCTCGGTCAGAACCAGCCGGGCATCCTAGATGCGCTGCTGCCGGTGCAGTCGTATCCCGACATGGTGACCCAGACGATCCACGTCGGTGATTGCGAGCTGCTCGAGTACTACATGGACGCCACCGACCGGACCAACCCGAAGTGGCGCACGACCAAGAACCGCAGTTGGCTGGTGGGCTTCAATGCCGAGGATTCGGAACTTGACCCACTGGCGCCGCTGAAGACGGCGCTGGGCTACAGCACGGCGCCCGGCAGTACTGAATGCGTCCCCGCCTGGCGCGGGCTGACGCCGCTGGCCCTGAATCCTCTCTACGGCCAGGCCGCCAACCAGCAGAACTACGTGCCCATCACCGACATCCTGTCCATCCGCTGGACGCACTGGGACGACCTGCGCAACATCTATGGCGTGGACGATACCGGCTGGGCGCGGGTCGCATGGGACAACGTTGGCGTGCAGTACGGGCTGAAGTCGCTCAAGGCAGGCAACATCACCCCGGCCGAGTTCCTGCACCTCAACTGGCATGTCGGCGGCTGGCAGCACCCGCGTGACATGGTGCAGGAGGGCTTCCCGTTCTTCGGCACCGGCGGCTCGGAGCTGGCCAGGGTATTTGCCGATCCGAGCTACTTCGATCCCTGGAGTTCCAGGAACATGCAGCTGAGCGACGACCCGGCGCAGCCCGCGCCGCGCACCGTCGGCGACCCGCTCGCCATGCGCAACATCTACGAGGGCGGGATGGTGTTCACCGGCCAGCTGGACCGGCCAACCATCGACCATCGCCAGTACATGGAGCGCGAGCTTGATATGCACAACGTGCACCAGAGCTTCGCGGTGCGGAAGCGAGTGATGGAGCGGATGGGGAACTCCGACATGCTGGTCATCTGGTTCACCGACACCATGCCAGGCCAGCCCAAGGCCAGCCAGACGATGGATGCGATCGCGGTCATGGACGAGTGGATGGCGAACATCGAGGCCAACCCGAAGCGGAGCATCCGCGATAACCGCCCGGCGCGGGCGGTGGACAGCTGCTTCGACCTGCAGGGTGAGCTGATCTACGCCGGCGACGACGCCTGGGACGGCATCCTGGATGACAACCCGCCGGGACCGTGCACCCAGCAGTTCCCGATCTACACGACGTCGAGGATCGTGGCGGGCGCCCCGCTGGAGGGCGGCATGTACAAGTGCGCGCTGAAGTCCGTCGACCAGGCAGTGGCGGACGGCACCTACGCGCCGTGGGTGCCGACAGCGGGCGAGGTGGCGACCCTGAAACAGATCTTCCCTGGGGGCGTGTGCGACTACAGCAAGCCTGACCAGGCCCGGCCGTAGGGAGCGGCCAGGCGCCAGATGAGCGAGGCGCTGCCGGCGATGGCCGGCAGCGCCTCGTGCTTTCAGGGGCTGCGCCGCGCGCGAGTATGCCGGTCGCTACGCTCGCAGGAATTCCGGTACCGGCAGTCCCTTCGATGCCAGGAACTCCGGATTGAACAGCCGCTGGCGGTAGCGAAGGCCCGAGTCGCACAGGATCGTCACGATGGTGTGGCCGGGGCCCAGCTCGCGTGCGAGTCGCATGGCGCCCGCCACGTTCACGCCGCTGGAACCTCCCAACAGCAGGCCTTCTTCCTGCAGCAGCCGGAATACCAGCGGTATGGACTCCGAGTCGGGCACCTGGAAGGCATGGTCCACCACGGCCTCGGCAAAATTCCTGGTGATGCGGCCGTTGCCGATTCCCTCGGTGATCGAGCCGCCCTCGGCCTTGAGCTCGCCGTGGGCGAAGTGGTTGTAGAGGGCGGAACCGGCAGGATCGGACAGCCCGATCTGCACGTGATGGTCGCGTGCTTTCAGCGCCCGGCCCACCCCGGCGAGGGTGCCGCCGGTGCCGACAGAACAGATGAAGCCGTGAATCCTGCCGTCGGTCTGGGCCCAGATTTCCGGGCCGGTGGTGGTCAGGTGGAAGGCGTAATTGGCTGTGTTGTCGAACTGGTTTGCCCACAGCGCGCCGTCGGGCTCTTTCGCCGCCAGTTCCTCCGCCAGCCGCTGCGACACGTGCACGTAGTTCTCCGGATTCTTGTAAGGCACCGCCGGCACCAGCCGCACCTCCGCACCGTAGGCTCTCAGGGTGTCGATCTTCTCCTGGCTCTGCGTCTCCGGCATGACGATCACGGTGCGGTAGCCGAGCGCGTTGCCGACCAGCGCGAGTCCGATGCCGGTGTTGCCGGCCGTGCCCTCGACGATCACGCCGCCGGGCTTCAGCTGGCCACGTGACTCGGCGTCGCGCACTATGCCGAGCGCCGCGCGGTCTTTCACCGAGCCGCCCGGATTCATGAACTCGGCCTTGCCCAGGATCTCGCATCCGGTGGCTTCCGAGGGGCCGCGCAGGCGGATCAGCGGCGTGTTGCCGATGGCGTCGAGAACGGTGGGCAGGACTCCCATGCGAATGCCTCCTGTGAGTTCAGACGCCGAGGGCGGCGAGCTGGTCGGCCTGGTACTCGGCGGCCAGCGGTTCGATCACCTGGTCGAGGTCGCCGGCGAGGATCTCGTCGAGCCGGTATAGCGTCAGGTTGACGCGGTGGTCGGTGACGCGGCCTTGCGGGAAATTGTAGGTGCGGATGCGCTCCGAGCGATCGCCGGAGCCGACCTGGAGCCGGCGGTCCTGGGCCTGCGCCGCATCGCGGCGGCTGCGCTCGGCGTCCATCAGCTTGGCCTGCAGCAAGGCCATGGCGCGGGCGCGGTTCTTGTGCTGCGAGCGCTCGTCCTGGCATTCCACCACGATGCCCGTCGGCAGATGGGTCAGGCGCACCGCCGAGTCGGTTTTGTTGATGTGCTGCCCGCCGGCGCCGGAGGCGCGATAGGTATCGACGCGCAGGTCGGCCGGGTTGACCTCGATCTCCGCCATTTCCTCGGGTTCCGGCAGCACGGCCACCGTGCAGGCCGAGGTATGGATCCTTCCCTGAGACTCGGTCGCAGGCACGCGCTGCACGCGATGCGCGCCGGATTCGAATTTCAGCTTCGAATACACGCCCCTCCCGACCACCCGCGAGATGACCTCACGGTAGCCGCCGTGCTCGCCCTCGCTGGCCGAAAGGATCTCGATATTCCAGCCGACGCGCTCCGCGTAACGGCAATACATGCGGAACAGGTCGCCGGCGAAAATCGCCGCTTCGTCGCCACCCGTGCCGGCGCGAATCTCGAGAAAGATGTTGGCCTCGTCGAGCGGGTCGTGTGGCACCAGGTAGGTCTTGAGCTGCTGTTCGAGCGACTCAAGCCGGACCTCGGCGCTGGCCACCTCCTCCTCGGCCATGGCGCGCATCTCGGGATCCTTGTCGCCTGCCATCTCTGCGGCCGCGGCGAGATCGGCGCGCGCCTCTCGCCAGGTGCGGTAGTCGCGCACCAGGGGCTCCAGCCGCGCGTACTCGCGCGACAGTTCGCGAAACCGGTTCTGGTTGCCGATGATCCCCGGGTCGGACAGCAGCGCGGAGACTTCCTCGTGGCGTTCCACCAGGTTCGCCAGCTTGTTGACGATGGAATCTTTCAATCAGTCCTCGGCTTCGAGGCCGAACAGCCGGCGCGCCGCGACCAGCAGTTCCTGGTCGCCTTCCTCACCGGCACGCCGCAAGCTGACGCTCGGCAAATGCATCAGCTTGTTGGTCAGGGTGCGCGACAGGAAATCCATCACTTCGGCGGGCGTGCGTCCCGACTCGAGCATGCGCTGCGCTTGCTCGTTGACGGCAGTGCGGATCTCCTCGGCCCGGCTGCGCACCGAGCGGATGGTGGGCGCCGCGTCCCGGGTCTTGAGGGTCTGCGCGAAACGGATCACCTCGACGTCGATGATGCGGCGTGCCTGGGCGGCGGCTTCCTCGCGAGCCTTTATGTTGTCGTCAACCACGCCCTGCAGGTCGTCGACCGTGTAGAGATACACGTCATCCAGGTCCGCAACGGCCGGCTCGACGTCCCGCGGCACCGCGAGATCGACGATGAACATGGGCTTGCGCCGGCGCGCCTTCAGGGCCGCCTTGACCATGTCCTTGCTGATGAGCGCGTCCGGTGCGGCCGTCGAGCAGATCACCATGTCGGCGGCGGCGAGATGATTGGGGATCTCGCCGAGCTCGATGGCGAATCCCTTGTATTCCTGCGCCAGGGTGCGGGCGCGGGCGATGCTGCGATTAGCGATGACGATCTTGCCAATGCCGCGGCCGGTAAGGTGCTGCGCTACCAGCTCGATGGTCTCGCCTGCGCCCACCAGCAGCGCCGAGTGCTGGCCGAAGTCCGCGAAGATCTGCCGCGCGAGGTTGACCGCGGCATAGGCGACGGAAACCGCGCTGGAGCCGATCTCGGTATCGGTGCGCACCTGCTTCGCCACCGAGAAAGCCTGCTGGAACAGCGAATGCAGTACCGGCCCGGTGCTGCCGACCTCGGTGGCGATCCGGTAGGCCTCCTTCATCTGGCCGAGGATCTGCGGCTCGCCGAGCACCGCCGAGTCCAGCCCGCAGGCGACCGTGAAGGTGTGGCTGACCGCCAGCTGGTTCTCGAGCTGGTACAGGCATCCGTTGGCGCGGTCGCCGAGGTGATGGTGGTCGTTGAGCCAGTCGCGCACGTGCAGCAGGCCCTTCTCGGCGCACCTGCTGTAGAACTCTGTCCGGTTGCAGGTCGACACGATCAGCATCTCGTCGACCTGCGGCAGCTGCACCAGTTCCTGCAGCGCCACGGGCAGCCGCTCCGGGTTGAAGGCGAGCTTCTCCCGGATCTCGACCGGAGCCGAGCGATGATTGACGCCGAGGACTTTCAAGGACATCTGGTCTCGTGGCGCTGCCGCCCGGTTGGATTAAGCGTCAATTGTCCGGCAAGCGGCCCTGCGGTTACAAGCTGTGGCAGTTCACCGGGCCTTGTTTTCATGGGGTATAGTGGCTTTCCGATACTGGCTGCAGAAAACATGAAATTCCTTGTCCCGCTTGTGCTGCTGATGCTTGCCGCCTGCACCGCCCCGGGACCGGCCACCCCCGACCCCGATGAGGTGGCGCCGGACTTCGGCAGCCCGGGCGACGCCGGCTACCATCTGCTCATGGCGGAGATCGCCCTGCAGCGCGACCGGCCGGCGCTGGCCGCCACCGAGTACCTGCGGGCCGCCAGGGCCAGCGATGACCCCGAGACCGCAGCGCGCGCGACCCAGGTCATCAGCGCATTCGGCACGCGCGAGGAGGGCCTGGAGGCAGCCCGTCGCTGGGCGGAGCTGGCGCCGGATGACATGCATCCGCGGCGATACCTGGCGCGTTTCCACCTGCAGGGTGGCGATGCCGAGCTCGCTGCCGCCGAATTCCGGAGGCTCAGGGCCGCGATCGATGCCGAGGCGGTGGAGCACCCTTTCTTTGCATTGCTGCCGCTGGCGCTGGAAGCTGGCGATGATGCAGCGGCGCTCGCCGCCATGGCCGCGGTGGTCGCCGACTATCCCGCAGACGCCAGCGGCGCCTACGTGCATGCCTATCTGGCGCTGCGCAACGGTGACCCGGTGCTCGCGCAAGCGGAAGCGACGCGTGCACTCGGCCTCGAGCCCGACTGGACGGACGCGGCGTTGCTGTATGCGCGGGCGCTGGCCGCGGACGGGCGCACCGAGGAAGCGCTGCAGTGGCTCGCCGCGCGACCCGAGGCCGAGGAGCGCGGTGTGCGGCTGGAGCGCGCCGTGCTGCTGCTGTCCGCCGAGCGCATCGACGAGGCCCGGCAGCTGCTCGAGGAGTTGCTCGCGGACGCCCCGGACGATGCAGACGCGTTGCGCACACTCGGTTACCTGGAGTATTTCGACGAGCGGCCCGCCGCCGCGCGCGAGGCATTCGTCGCGTTGCTGGCGACCGGGCAGCATACCAACGACGCGCTGTTCTACCTGGGCGGCATCGCGGAGCAGCAGGGCGAGATCGAGGAAGCGGCCCGCCTGTACTCGCGCGTCGAGGCCGGCGAGCACCTCGTTACGGCACAGGTGCGGCTCGCGCTGCTGATGTTCCGGATGGGCCGACCCGAGCTCGCCATCAGCCACCTGGAGCTGTTCGCGCGCCGCAACCCGGGCGCCGAGCTGGAGCTGGGAGGGGCGCGGGCCGAGCTGTTGACGCGGCTGGGCATGCAGGACGAGGCGCTGGCCGTCTACGATGAGCTGCTGGCGCGCTATCCGGACGATTTCGACGTTCGCTACGGGCGCGGGCTGTTGCTGGTTCAGCTGGGGCGGGTCGACGATGCGCTGGACGATTTCGGCCACTTGGTGGCGCTGTACCCGGACGACCCGACCGCTCTGAACGGGCTCGGCTATACCCTGGCCGACATGACCGAGCGGTACGACGAAGCCCACGAACTGATTTCCCGGGCGATCGCACTGCAACCGGACAGCCCGGCCATCCTCGACAGCATGGGCTGGGTGCTTTACCGGATGGGCCGGCCCGGCGAGGGCCTGGCCTACATCGAGCGTGCCTGGGAGCTCCAGCCGGATGAGGAAATCGCGGCGCACCTGGGAGAGTTGCTGTGGGCGCTCGGGCGCATCGACGATGCGCGCCAGGTCTGGCTGGAAGCCATCGTGGAATGGCCGGGCAGTGAATTGCTGCTGGAAACCATGGGCCGGCTGGACCCCTGAGAAATGCTGCGCTCAGCCCCTATTCCGCGCGCCACTGCCGATGCGGCGCCGAGGTTCTTTATAATCGTTCTCATTGCCGTCCTGGCGGCGGGCTGCAGCGTGCCGCCCGAGCGCCCCGGGGCGTCCAGGCTCGACTGGTTGGAAAGGCGGGACATGCTGCGCGAAATTGAAGAATTCCGGATGGAGGGTAGGCTCGCGCTCAACACCGGGCGGCGCGGCTACAGCGGCACGGTGTCCTGGGAGCAGAACGACGACATCGTGGATTTTCGCTTCCGCGGTCCCTTCGGGTTCGGCGGCTTTCGCATCCATGGGGATCCGGAGCAATTGCGGGTCAAGACCACGGCCGGCGAGGAGTTCCTGCTGCGCGACCCCGAGGTGGAAATGACCGAGCGCTTCGGCTGGAGCCTGCCGGTCCATAGCATGCGTTACTGGATCCTGGGGGTCTCCGACCCGGGGCTGCCGGCCACCGAAGTGCCGGACGGGGACGGCCTGCTGGCGAGCATCGAGCAGGGGGGCTGGTTCGTGCGCTACGACGGCTACGGCGAATCCGACGGCCTGTTGCTGCCGCGCCGGCTCGACATGGAGCACGGCGACATCCGCATCCGCGTGATGACCGACCGCTGGGAAATTCCGGGCGCACGGACGCTCGCCCGCCGATGAGCCCGGCCTGGCCGGCGCCGGCCAAGCTCAACCTTTTCCTGCACGTCACCGGTCGCCGGCCGGACGGTTATCACAGCCTGCAGACCGTCTTCCAGTTGCTCGATTACTGCGACGAACTGTTCATCGAGCCGACTGGCGATGGCGCCATCCGGCGTCCGGAGGGACCGGCGAACGTGGCGCCGGAGGACGACCTCGCGGTGCGCGCGGCCCGCCTGCTGCAACAGGCGTCCGGCTGTCGTGCCGGCGCCGAGATCCGGATCAGCAAGCGCATTCCCGCCGGCGGCGGGCTCGGCGGCGGCAGCTCCGACGCGGCCACCGTGCTGGTGGCGCTCAACCGCGCCTGGGGGCTGGACTGGTCCGCCGGTCAGCTGGCCGGCCTGGGCCTGCAATTGGGCGCCGACGTGCCGGTGTTCGTGCATGGGCGCTCGGCATGGGCGGAGGGCGTCGGCGAGCGCCTCGCGCCGGTGGACCTGCCTCCCGCCTGGTATGCCGTGGTCTGCCCAGGCTGCGCGGTGAGCACCGCCGCGGTGTTCTCTGCGCCTGAATTGACACGCGATACGTCGGAAACGACAATTAACGGCTTTCTTTCGGGCGGGGGACGCAACGACTGCGAGCCGGTGGTCCGGCATCGATATCCTGCGGTCGCGGCAGCCTTGGACTGGCTTTCCGGGCGCGCTGCGGGGGGTGTCGCGAGGTTGACCGGCACTGGCGGTTGCGTGTTCGCCCGGTTCGAGACGGCCGCGGCAGCGCAGGCCGCGCTGCACGGCCTGCCGACCGGCTGGACAGGTTTCGCGGCCCGCGGGCTGGCCGAAAGCCCGCTGCTGGGGCGGCTCGCCGCTGTGCAGGGGCAATCCGGCGCGCCGCCGGCAGATGATTGACCGCTGGGGTGTAGCCAAGTGGTAAGGCAACGGGTTTTGATCCCGTCATGCGGAGGTTCGAATCCTCCCACCCCAGCCATTTCAGTGAAGTCGGGGTGAGGACGGGGCGACGACGGAACGGCGGCGGACGGCGCGGCCAGGGGAGCGAGCGTGATTCAGGAAACAGGGCACATGGCGGTGTTCTCGGGGAATGCCAACCGGGAGCTGGCCGAAAGCATCGCGCGGCACCTCGGGTTTCCGCTCGGCAAGCTGCAGGTCGGGCGCTTCAGCGACGGCGAGGTGACCGCGGAGGTGCTGGAGAACGTCCGGGGCCGGGACGTGTTCATCGTCCAGTCCACCTGCCCGCCGGTGAACGACCACCTGCTCGTGCTGCTGATCATGGTGGACGCCCTGCGGCGGGCGTCGGCGGCGCGCATCACGGCCGTCATCCCCTACTACGGTTACGCCCGGCAGGATCGCCGCCCGCGCGCGCAGCGCGTTGCAATCTCCGCCAAGCTGGTTGCGAATATGATCACTCACGCCGGCGTGGACCGGGTGCTCACGGTCGACCTGCACGCCGACCAGATCCAGGGTTTCTTCGATATTCCCGTCGACAACGTCTATGCCTCGCCGGTGCTGCTGCACGACGCCTGGAAGCAGCGCTACCAGAACATGATCGTGGTCTCGCCCGACGTCGGAGGCGTGGTGCGCGCCCGGGCACTGGCCAAGCGGCTGGACGACGCCGACCTGGCCATTATCGACAAGCGTCGGCCGCGAGCCAACGAAGCCCAGGTGATGCACATCATTGGCGATGTGCGCGGCAAGACCTGCCTGCTGGTGGATGACATGATCGATACCGCGGGCACCCTGGTCCAGGGTGTCGCAGCCCTGAAGAAACACGGCGCGGAGAAGGTCTACGCGTATATTACCCATCCGGTCCTTTCCGGGCCGGCCGTGCAACGAATCAACGACTCGCTGCTGGATGAGCTGGTGGTGACCGACACCATCCCGCTGTCCGACGCCGCGCGCGCCAGCGACAAGATCCGCCAGCTCAGCGTGGCGGAGATGCTGGCCGAGACCATGCGGCGTATCAGCGACGAGGAATCCGTCAGCTCGCTCTACGTGGACTGAGCCGACAGGAAAGCGGCGCCCCGAGGTCGGGACGCCGGGTCGGCATGCGCGCAAGCCTGGTCGCGGGCCCGCGCTGCCGGATCATCACATTAATGGAGAACCCAGATGAGCCAGAAATTCGAGCTTATTGCCGAAGACCGGCCTGACCAGGGCAAGGGTGCGAGCCGCCGCCTGCGTCAGACCGGCAAGGTGCCCGCCATCCTGTACGGCGGTCATCGCGATCCCCGCGCCATTGCGCTGGACCACAATGCCTTGTTGCACAACCTGGAGAACGAATCTTTTTTCTCCAGCATCCTGACGCTCACGGTGGGAGACAAGTCCCAGCCGTGCATTCTCAAGGACGTGCAACGGCATCCCTACCGCAACCTGCTGATTCACGTGGACCTGCAGCGCATCATCGAGGACGAGGAAATTCGCGTCTCCGTGCCGCTGCACTTCATCGGTGAAAGCGTGGCGCCGGGCATCAAGGCGGGCGGTGTCGTTTCGCGCGTGCTGAACGAACTGGAAATCAGCTGCCTGCCGAAACACCTGCCGGGATACATCGAGGTGGACGTCTCGGCGGTCGAGCTGGAAGGCATGCTGCCGTTGTCCGAGGTCAAGCTGCCCGAGGGCGTGGAGATCGTCGGCGGCGAAGAGATGCTGGAGCAACCGGTGTTCATGATTCATCGGCCGCGCCTCGAGGAGCCGGAAGAGGGCGAGGAGGAAGCCGAGGAGGGCGGGCAGGAGTCCTTCGAGCCCGAGTCCGACGAGGACTGAGACCACCGCTTCGCCACGTGAGGCAGGGCCGCCCACCCGGGCGGCCCTGCGCTATCGACGCCGACTCGCGGCATGGTTGAGGAATGACAGAGCGATCCCTGATCCGCATGATTGTCGGCCTGGGTAATCCCGGGCCCGAGTATGCGCACACCCGGCACAACGCGGGCTTCTGGCTGGTGGACTTGCTGGCGGAACGCCACGGCGGCGTGTTCCGCAGTGAGCGCAAGTTCGGCGCGGAACTGGCCTCGATTCGCATGGACGGCCCCGATGTGCTGCTGCTGAAGCCGCAGACTTTCATGAATCGCAGCGGCGGGCCGGTGCAGGCTGCGGCGGCCTATCTCAAGATCCCGGCGGGGCAGATCCTGGTGGTGCACGACGATCTCGACCTGCCACCCGGCGACGCGCGGTTGAAACAGGGCGGAGGCCATGGCGGCCACAACGGCTTGCGCGACCTGATCGCGCAGCTTGGGCCGGACTTCTGGCGCTTGCGCCTCGGCATCGGCCACCCCGGCAACCGTCCCGAGGTGATCGACTACGTGTTGCAGCGACCGTCCCGCGAGGACGAACTGCTGATCCGCACCGCCGTGTCGGACGCGGCGGACGTCGTGCCTGTCCTGCTCGGGGGCGGCGAGCAGCCGGCCATGCACAAGCTTCACAGCCGCGGCGCGCCGCGGCCCAATCGCAAGGACGACGGGCCCGGGCCCGCGGAGTAGTCGCATGGGAATCCGTATCGGGATCGTCGGCCTGCCGAACGTGGGCAAATCCACGCTGTTCAACGCGTTGACGCGCGCACAGATTGCGGCCGAGAACTACCCTTTCTGCACCATCGACCCGAATGTCGGGGTAGTGCCGGTGCCGGATCCGCGCCTGCAGGCGCTGGCGGCCATCGCGAAGCCGCAAAAGGTGCTGCCGACCACCATCGAGTTCGTCGATATCGCCGGGCTGGTGCGCGGCGCCTCCAAGGGCGAGGGTCTCGGCAACCAGTTCCTCGCCAACATTCGCGAAACGGACGCTATCGGGCACGTGGTGCGCTGCTTCGAAGACCCCGACGTGGTCCATGTCGAGGGGCGCATCGATCCCGCCGGCGATATCGAGGTCATCAACCTCGAGCTGGCGCTGGCGGACTTCGACACGGTCACGCGCAACCTCGAGCGGGCGGTGAAGGCGGCCAAGACCGGCAAGAAGGAAGACATCGCGCGGCGCGACCTGCTCGCCCAGGTCGCGGATCACCTGGACCAGGGCATGCCGGTGCGTTCCATGGCGCTGGACGCGTCGCAACGCGAGATCGTGCGCGACCTGCACCTGCTCACGGCCAAGCCCACGCTGTACATCGCCAACGTCGACGAGGGCGGCTTCCACGACAATCCTCACCTCGACACGGTGGCCCGCATCGCCGCCGCTGAAGGCGCCGGCGTGGTGGCGGTGTGCGCCGCCATGGAGGCCGAGATCGCGCAGCTCGACGAGGCCGACAAGGGCGAGTTCCTGGCCGAGCTGGGGCTCGAGGAAGCTGGCCTCGACCGTGTCATCCGCGCCGGATACCAGCTGCTCGGGCTGCAGACCTATTTCACGGTGGGCCCGAAGGAGGTGCGCGCCTGGACGGTGCATGTCGGCGCCACGGCGCCGGAGGCGGCTGGCGAGATCCACACCGATTTCCAGCGCGGCTTCATCCGTGCCGAGGTCATCGCCTACGCGGATTTCATCGCCTGTGGCGGTGAATCGAAGGCGAAGGAGACCGGCAAGATGCGAGTCGAGGGCAAGGAATACGTCGTCAAGGACGGCGACGTGATGCATTTCCGCTTCAACGTCTGAACGCTGCGCTCAGGCAGCCGCTTTCTCCTGCGGCAGGATTCGCGCCGCCAGCGCCTCCGCGTCGAGCAGGCGCACGCTGCGACCATGCACCTCGATCAGCCCTTCGCGCTGCAAGGCGCTGAAGCTGCGGCTTACGGTCTCGAGCGTCATGCCGAGGAACGACGCGATGTCCTGGCGCTGCATCGGCAAGTGGATCAGCCGGTCGCCGCTGCAGCCGCATTCGCCACGGCGGGGACCGGCGCCTTCCAGCAGGAACCAGGCCAGTCGCTGCCCGGTCTGAAGCTGGCCGAGCACGCGATGCATCTCGCGCGCCTGCGCGATCTGCCGCCCGGCGATGCCGAGCACGTCGCGCCACAGCTCAGGCCGAATGGTGAGACGCTCGACCAGGCGATTGACCGGAATGCGGCACACGCTGGTCGGCTCGAGCGCCAGCGCAAAGCCGCGGTGTTCCGGGATCTCAATGCGCTCGATGCCGAGCACGTCACCCTTGCCGTGGAAGCCGACCACTTGCTCCCGACCGTCGAGGTCCAGTTCGCAGGTTTTAAGCGCACCTTGCGAGATCACCCAGATGGAGCAGCGCTTCTGGCCGGCGCGGTAAAGGGTCGCGCCAGGCGCCAGCTCGCGTTGCTCGAGGACGGAATCGAGCAGCGCGCCCGGGAGGTCGGGTTCGTCGCCGCATACGGCCGGAAGCGGGCAGGTGCCGCAGCAATGGGTCATGGTTCGATGTCCAGCAGCCGGCGGATAGGCTGCGGCCGGCGGACCAGGTCGGCGATGGTCTGCTTGTCCAGCTCCGCGAGGAAGGCATGTATGGCACGGCTCAACGCCGGGGCCAGCGCGCACGAGGGGGTCAGGCGGCAGGTGTTCTCGGGCCGGAAGCACTCCACCAGGCCAAGGTCGTCCTCGGTCTTGCGGATGACGTCGCCGAGGCGGATCTGCTCGGGTGGCAGGGCCAGCGTCAGGCCGCCGCTCGGGCCCCGTTGGGCCGTAATGAACCCTTCGCGGGCCAGCAGGTTGACCACTTTCATCAAGTGGGCCCTCGAGATGCTGTAGGCGTCCGAGATCTCGCGGATGGTGCAGCGCCGATCCGGCGTCACCGAGAGATACATCAGCACTCGGAAGGCGTAGTCGCTGAAATAGGTCAGGCGCATGGCGGTGCATCCGGGCGCCGGGACGGGCGCCTTCTATTGATGCATGATACATGACTTATTTGCCGCTGCAACCGGGCCGGCGCCGCAGGCGAGCGAATTCAACCCATTACGGGCGCCAGGATGCCCAGCGGGTGGCGAAAACGCGCCACGGTGTAAAGGAACAGGAAGGTCAGGACGGCGGCGAAGAACGCTGCTGCGCGCAGCGCCCGGGTCGGCGCCCGGCGCAACGCGAGGCTGCCGAGCACGATGTAGGCCAGCAACAGCAGGACCTTTGTCGTCAGCCAGGCATGGCTGAAGGGATACTGCTGGATGATGGTGGTCAACCACAGTGCACTGGTCAGCAGCACGGTGTCGACGGTGTGCGGGAGCGCCCGCAGGACGGGATGGCGCGGCAGCTCCCTGCCGGCCAGCACCCAGCTGCCACGAGCCAGGAACAGCGTGAAGGACAGCAGCACGCTGTACATGTGCACCTGCTTGACCCAGTAGTACATCAAGTCCGTGTTGCCTCAGCCGGGAGCGCCGTCGGCGCGCGGCCGAAAATAGATCGGCAGGTGGCGGATCGTCCAGGCGCCGAACGCGGCCGCCCAGGCTAGGGCGGCCACCGCGCTCATGGCCGTGCCGGCGCCCGGCGTGAACTCGCCGGCGATGCGCAGGACGGCGGCCGCCTGGACAACAAGGAACAGTCGCCAGTTGAGCTCGTCCATCGCCAGCGGCTGGCCGGAGTGCCCCAGGGTCACGCGGGTCACCATGGCCATCAGCATGCCGCCGATGAACCCCATGCCGATGGCATGCAGCGGCGCCCGGCCCACCAGCCCCGGGGCGCCCAGCGCGGCCGCGAGATCCGCCACGGCCGCCAGCGCCAGGCCAAACGCGAGCCAGGCCAGCGAGATATGCAAGACGTCGAGCAGCCTCACGCCACTGCGCTGCCGGGGTCGCCAGCGCACTGCGCAGGCTATTGCGATGCAGGCCAGCGGCGTCGACGCCAACCACGCCCAGGTGGGCATTGTTTCGAGGCCGGCCCGGGCGAGGGCGAAGGCGACGAACAGGTACAGAATCCAGTTCGGGCGCCAGGGAACGTAATCCCGCACTACCCGCGAGGTGAAAAACGGAATCATGCGGTGGCAGACGCCGAAATAGACCACCAGCAGGAAGCCCCACAGGCCGATGCCGCGCGCCAGCGGCCAGTGTGAAAAATCCCCGGTGGCCAGCACGGGAGTGAACAGCAGCATCCCCGCCAGGCCGGCGGCCAGGCCGATCAGCACGGCGAAGGCGTGCGGCGCCCGTTCCCGGGTTGCGGTGAGAAGTCGAAACAGGGTCGTTGCGATGACGCCCAGCGCCGCGGTAGCGGACAGCCAGCCCAGCCATTGCAGCGGGGCGACGCCTGCCATGCCGGCCAGCAGCGCCAGATTGCCGCCGTTGAGCAGCCACCAGGCGGTGAGCATGGCCGTCCTGTCGGGCGGCGGCGCCGGCATCCAGCGCGGAAACACCGTCAGCAGGAAACCGTACATGAACGGCGGCAGCACCAGGTACAGCATGACCGCCCCGTGCAGCAGCAAGGCCGGGCGCGCCGGTTCCAGGCCATCGATGCCGACAACGCGGGCGCCGAGCAGCAGCGCCCACCAGGCGGACCACGTGGCCAGCCAGGTCAAGCCGCTGGCAAAGAACATCCGGTGGGGAGCCGAGGTCAGCACCGCCCAGCGCTGGCTGAGTTGGGTCGTCACAGGTCGCTCGCTGCCGGCTCGCCGGGCGGGTTCGCCCCGCCGCCAGGCAGGCGACGGGGCGAATTACCGCTCACTCCTTGGCTTCCGCGATGGCGGCGCCGGAGCGGGCCGGCACGGTCTCGCGCGGACCGACGAACAGCCGGAACACGAACCACGCCAGGGCGGCTACGCCAACGCTGAAGATCACGTCGCCAGGCACCCGCAGCCAGACCAGGGTCTGCATCAGCGGCTGCTGCAGGAACTCCGCCGAGCGCGCGTACCAGAAGCCCTCGGTGACGCTGGCCCAGACCTGCATCAGCCCGAGCGGCAGCAGGCTGAACAGGGCCATCGCGGCCAGTCCCAGGTTGAGCGACCAGAAGGACACGCTAAGCAGCTTCTCGTTCCAGGCCTGTCTGTAGGTAAGGCCGCGCAGGCAGAACAGCATCAGGCCGATGCCGAGCATACCGTAGACCCCGAACAGCGCCGTGTGGCCGTGCAGCGGCGTGGTGTTGAGGCCCTGCATGTAATACAGCGCCAGCGGCGGGTTGATGAGGAAGCCGAACAGGCCGGCGCCCACCAGGTTCCAGAACGCCACGCTGATGAAGAACATGATGGGCCACTTGTAGGTCGCCACCCAGCCGCGGTACTTCGACGCCTTCCAGTTCTCGTAGGCCTCGAAGCCGATCAGCACCAGCGGGACCACCTCGAGCGCCGAGAATGAAGCGCCGATCGCCAGCACGGCCGTCGG
>CBDDRR010000255.1:0-5030 GCA_965233095.1 uncultured bacterium | reverse complement strand
GTTGACGCTCTGGCGGGAGATATCCAGCCGCTGGGCCAGCTCGGCCTGGCTCCAGTTGCGTTCGGCACGCAGCACCTTCAGGCGGTTCTTCATGGAATGGTACCTTGTCGAAATGTAAAGCAACCTTGTCTTATAGACATTCGAATGTCAAGCACGCTTGACAATGGCTGGCAACCCGGTGCGCAGTACGCTCGGCGAGTCGATCAGCATGCGTCTTCGTCCGACATGGACACCACTGGTTGCTCGACACAGGTCGCAGTTTCGCCCGCCGCGTTTCGGCATCATGTCCACCGGGGTCATGGAATGATCCGTCACTGCCTGCGGCCATGTACCGCTAACCCAACCGTGGGAATTTCCTTGTGTCGACATCGCGACAGGATTGCGCTTGTCCACGGGAAGCCCCGAGGGGACGTCGATGAATCGATACTCAAGCTCGGTGGCTCTTGAGCCACAGGCCGACGTGTCAGCGACCGAGGAGTTCTGTCGGGTCCTCTTGAAGGACATGCCCGACATGATCTGTCGTTGGCAGCCGGACGGGACGTTCACCTTCGTCAACGATCGCCTTTGCGAGTACTTCGCGTGCACCCCGGAGGACCTGCTCGGCCGCAGCTTCCATTCCATGGTGCCGCCCGCGGATGCCGAACGGCTCCAGCGTCTTCTGAATACCCTGGGCCCTGACAATCCGGTCGGTACGCTGGAATACGAGGTGATCTCCCCCGACGGCACCGCCCGCTGGCAGGAGTGGCTGACACGCTGCCTGTTTGATGCGGCAGGCAACGTTGCC
Organism: uncultured bacterium; assembly: GCA_965233095.1. Taxonomy (GTDB): domain Bacteria; phylum Pseudomonadota; class Gammaproteobacteria; order Steroidobacterales; family XN24; genus XN24. The sequence goes on along the minus strand of CBDDRR010000255.1, from coordinate 4,246 downwards.
GGCTTCCAGTCGACGGGCCGGGATATCACACGGCGCAAGCGCTCTGACGCGAACCGTCTCGCGGATTTCCGGCGCCACGAGGCGCAGCGCGAGGTGCTGAACGTAGTGGTCGAGTCCGATGCCCTGATGACCGGCGATGTCGAGGCGCTGGCGCGCCAGGTGACCGAGCTGGCGGCCACGGCACTGGGCACGGCGCGCGCCAATGCCTGGCTGTTCAACGAGGACGAGACCGAGCTGCACTGTATCGATTTGTTCGAGGCCGGCTCCGGACAGCATTCGGCGGGCATGGTCCTGAAGGAGAGCCAGTTCGGCAATGAGTTCCGCGCCCTGAAGCTGGCGCGCTACGTGGATGCCGATGATCCACTGACCGACCCGCGCACCTCCGGCTACGCCGAGGGCTATCTCAAGCCGCTCCGCATCACTTCCATGCTGGACGCAGTGATCCAGCTTTCGGGCCGGCACATCGGCCTGTTGTGTTTCGAGCACGTGGACCAGGTGCATCGCTGGCAGGCGGACGAGATCGCGTTTGCCAGCCAGCTGGCCGACAAGCTGGCCCTCTGCATTGCCCAACGCGAGCGCCTCGGCGTGACGCGCGAGCTGCAGGAGGCACAGCGCGTGGCGCGCATGGGCAACTGGCACATGAGTGTGGCGACCGGGATGATCCGCTGCTCAGACGAGGTGTACCGTATTTTCGGGCGCGACCCGGCCAGTTTCACGCCCACACTGGCGGGCTTTGCTGACCTGATGACGCCGTCAAGTTTCGCGCGTATGGAGGCGGCTCTGAATGAGTGCCGGCACTCCGGCAGGGCCTATGCGATCGATGTTGAGGCGGTGTTGCCCACGGGCAAGCGACGTTGGGCGGCGTGCGTCGGGGAGCCGGTTTGCGACCCTGGCGGCACGATCAGGGCAGTGCGCGGTACAGTGCAGGATATTACCGCGCGCAAAAATGCCGAGCAGGCGTTGCGCCTGCAGACCGGCGCGCTCGAAGCAGCGGCCAATTCAATTGTCATCACGGACCGCGCTGGCCTCATCGAATGGGCCAACCCGGCATTTCTCACCCAGGCGGGCTACACCCTCGGCGAGGCGCTGGGCAAACGGCCGGCCGACCTGGTCGGCTCGGGCCGGCAGGACCAGGCGTTCTACAGGAAGCTCTGGGCGACGATCCAGGCCGGCCAGGTCTGGCATGGCCAGCTCGTCAACCGTCGCCGGGACGGTGCGCTGCGCACCGAGGACATGACCATCACGCCGGTGACGAATTCCGCCGGCGAAATCACCCATTTCATCGCCGTCAAGCAGGACATCACTGACCGGCTGGCCTTGGAAGAGCAGTTGCAACGGGCCCAGCGCATGGAATCAATCGGCCAGCTGACCGGCGGGATCGCGCATGACTGCAACAACCTGCTGACCGTGGTGATGGGCAATGCGGAACTGCTCACGGAGGCGCTGGCAGACGATGCGCGACTGGCGCCCATTGCCGAGATGATCGCGCAGGGCGCGCAGCGCGGCGCCGAACTCACCCATCGGCTGCTGGCCTACGCGCGTCAGCAGCCGCTCAACCCCGAAGTCACGGATCTCGATGCAGTGGTTACCGGCATGCAGGGCATGCTGCACCGGACCCTCGGCGAGCACATCGAGGTCGAGGTAGCACGCGCACCGGACCTCTGGCCCGCCATGGTGGATGTCGCCCAGCTCGAGAGCGCGCTGCTGAATCTCGCGATCAACGCGCGCGACGCCATGCCAGAGGGCGGCAAGCTCGTGATCGAAGCGCGCAACGTCGAGCTCGATGCAGAACTGGCCGCTCTGGAGGGCAATGTCCAGCCTGGGCAATACGTGCAGGTGTCGGTGTCCGACTCCGGCTGCGGCATTTCTCCGGAGAATCTTGCGCGGGTAGTGGAGCCGTTCTTCACCACCAAGGAAAAGGGCAAGGGTACCGGGCTCGGCCTGGCCATGGTCTATGGCTTCTCGAAACAGTCCAACGGCTACCTGAAGGTGTATTCAGAGCTCGGCGAGGGGACCTCGGTCCATCTATATTTGCCGCGGGCCATGGGGGAAGTGCAACCGTTACGGACGGCAGACGGCCCAGTCGCTTCCGACGGCGGCTCGGAGCTGGTTCTGCTGGTCGAGGACGACGAGATGGTGCGATTTTACGCCGAGACGCAGCTGGCGACGCTCGGCTACCGGGTCCTCAGCGCCGGCAACGGGCCCGAGGCGCTGGAGGTGATTCGCGCGCGGCACGATATCGACCTGCTGTTCACGGACGTGGTCATGCCCGGCGGCATGGACGGGTGCGCGCTCGCCGAGGCGGCACGCACGCTGCGGCCGGCGCTCAAGGTGCTGTACACCTCCGGCTACACGGAAAACGCGATCATGCACCACGGGCGTCTTGAACCCGGCGTGCATTTGCTCAGCAAGCCCTACCGCCGCGGCGAGCTCGCCCTCAAGATTCGCACTGCACTGGCGGCTGACTAGACCGGCGTCAGGCAGTGGACGACCTGTGCATTGATGGCAATTCCTGGCGATCACCTCAGCTGTGCGAATGCCTCGCGCGCCCTACGGAGATCGGGATGGTCCTCAGGTAAACGTTCGGCCAGGGCTTCAATGGCCTGCACGAGTTGCTGTTCCGCTTCCCCTCCATGGCCGTGCGCCGCTTTAGCTTCCGCCTGGAGTGCTCGCGCCACCCAGAGGCGCCCTTGCTCCGGATCCGCCGTGTGCAATGATTCCCAGGCCAGCTCAAGCGGCCCGATTGCGGCCTCGGGCCGATTCCAGTCCAGCATGAGGCGGCCGGTCTCGAGTTGAAAGGGCACCAGCTCGACAGGCTCGGCACCGGCTTCCCGCAGCAGTCCCAGTCCCGCCTCCAGGTGCTGGTCGGCGGCCTCGAAGCGGTCGTCCTCGCGCGCCAGCTGCGCCACGGCGACATATGCGCCGGCGAGGGTGTGACGCTGCATCATTTTCGGCGTATCGAGGATCTCGAGCAGCGGATCGAGTAACTCGCGCGCAGCGATTCGATCGCCCCGGTCGGCATGCAGCTTGGCAAGCTGCAGATCACACAAGAGCGTGCTGGGATGCTCCGGTCCGTACAGCTCCATCATCTGCTCCCTGGCGTCCAGGAGGGCGGCTTCTGCGGCGGCGTAGTCGCCGAGCGCCCTCTGGATGGTCCCCAGCATCATCAAGCTGCCCGCTCGTTCCGGGTGTGGCCAGGAATCGGCTTGCGCGGCGATCTGTACGGCTTCACGTTGCATCCCGAGCGCTTCCTCCAGCCGGAGATCCTGGAACGCCACGTGTGCAACGCCCCAGAGACTGCGAGCGATGAACGGATGCCCGGCATCATGTACTTCCCTGCCCATGGCAAGTGATGCGCGCATCGCCTCGTCCGCCTCGGACAGCCGGCCGGTCTTGGCCAGCAGCCAGCCATACTGCAGCAAGTCCTCAGCGACCCATGGGTGATTTTCGGGTAGCTGCACCTTGTTCCAGGCAAGCACCTCTTCGATCAATTCCGTTGCTTCACCGAGTCGATCTTGCGCATGGAGTACCACTGCCAGGCTGCTGATCGCCATGGTGACCTGGACATGGTTCTCGCCGTGAATCTTTCTCCTGATGCGCAACTGCTCGCGCGCCATTTCCTCCGCTCGTTCGAGCTGGTTGGCCTGCTGGAACGCGAATTGCAGGTTCTGCATCGCCACCAGCGTATCGTGGTGCTCTGGCCCCAGGGCGTCCTTGTAGATTGCCAAGGCGCGCTGTCCGCTCGCTATCGCATCGTCGAGCCTGCCGCGGATGGTGTACATGCGGGTCAGCGAGGAAAGCACCGGGGCGAGCTCCAGCGACGATGCGCCCAGTTGTTCCTCCCGAACAGTCAACGCCCGGTTGGCCAGGTCTATCGCGCGGTCCTGGTCGCCCAGGTGGGAATAGATCGATGCGAAGGTCTTCAGCAGGCTGGCCTGCAGCGCCGGCCGGTCTTCAAGCTCGCCGATCCGGTTCTCCCCGCGCTCTAGTATTTCCCGCGCCGTCAGGTCCTTGCCCAGCGACTCGGTCGGCCGGTTTGCGTCGAACAGCCCGACGAGGAACGCAGTGATCTCGTCGGCACGGTCTCGCTCTTGTTCCGCCCGCTCGGCCTCGGCCACGGCCAGGACCCGTGCACGCTCCGCCTCGGCTTCGCGTTGTACCGACAGTGCGGCCAAGCCGATCAACGCAGCGATTGCCGCAAACGACAACCCGCTTGCGATCGCGTTGCGGCGGACGAATTTGGCCG
>CBDDRR010000254.1:0-2950 GCA_965233095.1 uncultured bacterium | reverse complement strand
GCGCTCGGCCTGGGCGCCGCGGGCAACGGCACGGACCACTGGTGGCAGCAGCGCATTACAGCGGTGGCGCTGGCACTGCTGGGCGTCTGGTTCGTCGTTTGCCTGCTGGGGCTGGACCTCGGTGATCGCGCGGCGCTGGTCGCCTGGATCACGCGGCCGCTCAACGCCGCCTTGCTGGCCGTGCTGGTGCTGACGGCCGCCTGGCATTCGCTGCTCGGCACGCGGGTGGTGGTGGAGGATTACGTTCACGGCGCGCTCAAGGTGCCCTTGCTGGTGGCGCTCCAGTTCCTGCACGCGATCGCGGCGGCCGTCGGCGTCGTCGCGGTGCTGCAGATCGCCATCGGAGGAAGCTGAGATGAGCGACGCATACAAGATCGTGGATCACAGCTACGACGTGGTCGTAGTGGGCGCCGGTGGCGCAGGGCTGCGTGCGACCTTCGGGCTGGCCGAGCAGGGGCTGCGCACCGCGTGCGTGACCAAGGTGTTCCCGACGCGCAGCCATACGGTCGCGGCGCAGGGCGGCATCAGCGCCGCGCTCGGCAACATGGGCGAGGACGACTGGCGCTGGCACATGTACGACACCGTGAAGGGCTCCGACTGGCTAGGCGACCAGGACGCCATCGAGTACATGTGCAAGGAGGCGCCCGACGCAGTCATCGAGCTGGAACATTACGGCGTGCCGTTCTCCCGCACCGAGGCAGGCAAAATCTACCAGCGGCCCTTCGGCGGCATGACCACGCGCTTCGGCGAGGGGCCGCCCGCGCAGCGCACCTGCGCCGCCGCCGACCGCACCGGCCACGCCATGCTGCATACCCTCTACCAGCAGTCGCTCAAGCACCAGGCGCAGTTCTTCATCGAGTACTTCGCCCTCGACCTCATCATGGAAGACGGCGCCTGCCGCGGCGTGATGGCCTGGAACCTGGAGACCGGCGAGCTGCACCGCTTCCGTGCGCACATGGTGATCCTCGCCACCGGCGGTTACGGCCGCGCTTATTTCTCCTGCACCTCGGCGCACACCTGCACCGGCGACGGCAACGCCATGGTGCTGCGCGCCGGCCTGCCGCTGCAGGACATGGAGTTCGTGCAGTTCCATCCCACCGGCATCTACGGCGCCGGCTGCCTGATCACCGAGGGCGTGCGCGGCGAGGGCGGCTATCTCACCAACTCCGACGGCGAGCGCTTCATGGAGCGTTACGCGCCGAACGCCAAGGACCTGGCCTCGCGCGACGTGGTGAGCCGCTCCATGACCATCGAGATCCGCGAGGGCCGCGGCGTTGTCGAGCAGCGCGATCATATCCACCTGCACCTCGAGCATCTCGGCCCGGAGGTGATCCACGAGCGGCTGCCCGGCATCGCCGAGACAGCCCGCATCTTCTCGGGCGTGGACGTGACCCGGCAGCCGATCCCGGTGCTGCCGACCGTGCACTACAACATGGGCGGCATCCCGGCGAACTACCACGGCGAGGTGGTGACGCTGAAAGACGGCAACCCGGAGAGCGTGGTGCCCGGGCTGATGGCGGTGGGTGAGGCGGCCTGCGTGTCGGTGCACGGCGCCAACCGGCTGGGCTCGAACTCGCTGCTCGACCTGGTGGTGTTCGGGCGCGCGGCGGCCAAGCGCTGCGGCGCACTGCTCAAGCCCGGCGCGCGGCACGCGCCGCTGCCGGCGGACGCGGGGGCGGCGACCATTGCGCGTCTCGACCGGCTGCGGCATGCGAACGGCAGCCGGCCGACGGCGGAGATTCGCCTTGAAATGCAACGCGCCATGCAGGACCACGCTGCCGTGTTCCGCACCGGCGAAGTGCTCAGCGAGGGCGTCGCCAAGGTGAAGAAGGTGGCGGAGTCGTTCGCCGACGTGAAGGTGGCGGACCGCTCCATGGTGTTCAACACCGATCTGGCCGAAACGCTGGAACTGGACAACCTGCTCGGCCAGGCGCTGGTCACCATCGTGTCCGCGGAGAACCGCAAGGAGAGCCGCGGCGCGCATGCCCGCGAGGACTTCCCGGAGCGCGATGACGCCGGCTGGATGAAGCACACGCTGGCCTGGCGCGCGGCGCCGACCGATATCCGCATCGATTACAGGCCGGTGCACCTGCAGACGCTGACCGCCGACGCCGAGCCGATCCCGCCGAAGGCGCGGACCTACTGATGGAGATGAGCTGACATGGCTGAATTCAGGCTGCCGGCCAACTCGAAGATCGGCAAGGGCAAGCACTTTGCCGCGCCCGAGGGCGCGAAGCAGGTCAAGCGCTTCGTCATCTATCGCTATGACCCTGACAGCGGCGAGAACCCGCGCATGGACACCTACGAGGTGGACCTGGAGCGTTGCGGGCCGATGGTTCTCGATGCGCTCATCAAGATCAAGAACGAGATCGATCCCACGCTGACCTTCCGTCGCTCCTGCCGCGAGGGGATCTGTGGCAGCTGCGCGATGAACATCGACGGCGTCAACACGCTGGCCTGCACCATCGCCATCGAGGAGGCGCGCGGTGACGTCAAGGTCTACCCGCTGCCGCATATGCCGGTGGTCAAGGACCTGGTGCCGGACCTGAGCAACTTCTACGCCCAGTACGCCTCGATCAAGCCGTGGATCCAGACCCGCACGCCGGCGCCGCCGGACAGCGAGCGGCTGCAGTCGAAAGCCGACCAGGAGAAGATCAACGAGCCCTCGGCCTGCATCTTGTGCGCGTGCTGCTCGACGGCCTGCCCGAGCTACTGGTGGAACAGCGACCGCTACCTCGGTCCGGCGGCACTGCTGGCGGCCTACCGCTGGATCGTGGACAGCCGGGACGAGGCCACAGGCGAGCGTCTTGATGCACTGCAGGACCCGTTCAAGCTGTACCGCTGCCATACCATCATGAACTGCACCCGCACCTGCCCGAAGGGCCTGAACCCGGCGAAGGCGATCGCCGAGATCAAGCTCAGGCTCGCCGAGCGGCAGCACTGATCCGAG
>CBDDRR010000253.1:0-5317 GCA_965233095.1 uncultured bacterium | reverse complement strand
ACCGGAGCTGACCAGCCCGCGCTCGAACAGCTCGACACTGCGGTTGTATTCCTGCTCCAGCTTGAGCAGGTTGGCGCGCGCTCGCTCCATCTCCAGCCGCAGCCGGTCGCCGTCGAGGCGCGCCAGCAGCTGGCCTTCCTCAACACGGTCGCCTTCCTCGGCCAGGAGCTCGACGACTTCACCGGCGACCTTGGCCACCACCAGTGCATCCGCATCGGTTTCCAGGGAAGCCGTGCCGGTGTAGACGGCAAACACGTCGCCACGCTCCAGTCCCGCTACCTCCACCGGGATGGGTGCGGCCTGTTTTTCCTCCGCGGCGGCCTCAGGCTTGTCTTCGCCGCCCTTGCAGCCCACCAGCAGCAAGGCGGCCAACAGGACCGGCATGAATACCGCGGGCGCCCGCAGGAGCCCCGGGGGAAATGCCGCCATGAACAAGCGCCGGTCCGGCGGGGCGATCCCCGGGCGGGCTGACGACGTCGGAGGGGTGGCGAGATGTGAATGCTGGATCATTGCGGCGCTCTCGACTTGACCGATGGTTCACTACAGTAGTGTTGTAGTGAAGTATAACACCGGTCAAGCCGGGCGCAAGCCCCCGGAGCAACTCCTCCGGTCAGTCTTCGCCAGCCACCCTGGTGCGGGCCAGGACGGTTTCCGGTACGGCTGCAAGGTCGGCGACCACGGCGGCGGCCTCGCGCAACAGCACATCGGGTCCTTCCTCTTCCTCCAGGGCTTCAAGCGAGGGCACGGGGTCCAGGCCCTGCGCCGCGCGGCGCTCGTTCTCGCGCGCCAGGCGCTCGTCCTCGAAGCGCTGGTTCTCCTCGCGGCGCGCCTCGATATTCAGGGAAACCGCCTTGCGGCTGCGACGCTCGTCGATGGCCTCGATGTCGTCCAGCAGGAAGCGGAAGTCGGGATCCACCGCGCGGCGGCGGCCATGCTCGGCCGTCAGCAGCGATATGGCCTGGTCGAGTTCCCCTTCCGGCGTGTATTGCGTGGCCCGGATCTGGTCCCAAGGCAGGGCGGTCTTGCGCGAACTCTCGCCGACCATGTGCGCATCGACGGGGGAGGGCACCACGATGTCCGGCACCACCCCGCGGTGCTGGGTGCTTTCGCCCGTCACCCGGTAGTACTTGCCGATGGTCAGCGTCAGCTGGCCGAAACGCGGGTCGGCGCCGGGAGCGTAACGATCCAGCGGGTAGAGGTTCTGCACGGTTCCCTTGCCGTAAGTCTGCTGGCCGATCACCACGCCGCGGCCGTAGTCCTGGATCGCCGCCGCGAAGATCTCCGAGGCAGAGGCACTGAAACGGTTGACCAGGACGGCCAGCGGACCGCCGTAGACAGCCCCCGCAGCCTGTTCCTCGAGCACTTCCACGCGCCCGCTGGTGTCGCGCAGCTGCACGATCGGGCCGCCCGGCAGGAACAGGCCGGTCATGGCAGTGGCCTCGGAAAGGTGCCCGCCGCCGTTATTGCGCAGGTCCAGCACCAGGCCGTCAATGCCTTCGTCCACCAGCTCCAGCGCCAGCCGCCTGACGTCGGCCGTCGTGCTGGTGTACTCGCGCGCGCCTGAAGCTCGCGCGTTGTAGTCCTGGTAGAACGAGGGCACGGTGATCACGCCGATGCGGTGCAACTTGCCGTCGCGCTCCACTTCGATACGGTCCTTGCGGGCCGCCTGCGCCTCCAGCTTGACCTTGTCGCGCACCAGCGGGATGACGCTCGGCGGGCTGCCGGGTGCGGCGCCGCCGGGCAGGATCTGCAGCCGCACGGTCGTGCCGCCGGGACCCCGAATCATGTCCACGACCTCGTCGAGACGCCAGCCGACGACATCCACGAGTTCGCCGTCCTCGCCCTGGCCGACGCCTATGATCCGGTCTTTAGGCTTGAGCGTGCCGTCGAGCGCAGCGGGCCCGCCCTCGATGACGTTGATGACGGCCACGTATTCGTCCTGGATCTGCAGTGTCGCCCCGATGCCGTCGTAGTTCAGGCTCATCTGGATCCGGTATTCCTCCGAATTGCGGGGCGAGTAATAACTCGTGTGCGGATCCATTGTGTTCGCGAAGGCGTTCATGAACGTCTCGAAGACGTCATCGCTCTTGACCTGGCCGAAGCGCTTCAGCACCTGCTCGTAGCGTCCGCGCAGAATTTCCCGTGCCTCGTCCCAGCTCTTGTCGGTCAGCATCAGGCCAAGGGCGTCGTTCTTGACGCGCTTGCGCCACAGGTCGTCGAGCTCAGCCTGGGAGGTGGGCCAGGGCTCGTCGGTACGGTCGAACATGAACTCCTCGTCGACGGTGAAGTCGTGCTCCTGATCCAGTTGGCCGAGCGCGTACTGCAGGCGGCCCCGCGCACGCTCGAGGTAGCGGCTGTAAATCTCGAACACGGGATCCAGCTGGCCGCGCTTGACGGCATCGTCCAGGTCGGTCCGCCAGGCCTCGAACTCCTCGATGTCGGCAGCCAGGAAATACTGCCGGTTGCCGTCGAGCGCGTCGAGGTACCCGTCGAGCATGAGAGAGGAGGCCTCGTCACCGACCGTGGCGCGCCGGTAGTGAGAGCGCTCGAACAGCGTGGTCACCAGCCGGCTTATCTTGCCGTGACGATCCGAGGGTGCGAGCAGCTCTTCCGTCGGCGCCGGCTTGGCTGCAACCACGCCGCCCAGCATGAGCGCCAGCAGCAGCGTGGCTATCTTGAGATAAGCTGATGTCACTACAATACGCATCTTGACTCCATGATCCACGCGGGTCCGCCGATTGACGGCCGGCCTGAGGCTTAGGCTAGAGGCCTCCGGCGCGCCAGGCAAGCGCAACGAGAGGCGGGATTTGACTCAATGCATCCATTGACCGTCGTGACCGGCATCCTGCTGGGGTCCTCCGCAGCCATCTCGGCGGGCCTCGCCGTGGTGGTGCTGATTTTTTTCCTGCTGTCCGGCGAGCACCCCCGACTGGGCTCCGAAATAGGGATCCTGCTCGCCAACACCGGTATCTTCATCGTTATGACAGCAGTTTGCGCCGCCAGTTTCATCAGCCTCGTGAAGCAGTTCCGCTGGTGGTGGCTGCCGCAGGCCGGCATGTGGACCGGCCTGGGCCTGATTGTGCTCTATTACCTGCCATGAGACGGGATTCGCGGCCGGGCAGGGATGCGATGCACGAGACAGCGTCCTACATCGCCGCCCTGCGCCGGAGACTGGGGTTCTGGCTGCCGCGCAAATGGCTGGCATTCCACGCACGGTCGGGCCCGGCGCAGCGGGCGCGTCGACCGGCGCGCGCACGCATGGAGCTAGACGCGCATGCCCCGGCGAGTTCCTGGGTGGCCTGGGAAATCAGCCGGCGCGGCCGCCCGTAGCAAGCCGGGCCGGGCGAGGCCGGAACCGCGGGTCAGAACAGCGAGAAGGGCGAACGGCGGCTTCCGCCGCTGCCATGGCGGCGCTCCCGGTCCTTGCGCCGCCGATTGCGCATCCGCGACTGCAACGCCTTGCGGCGTGCCGTCAGCCACTCTTCACGCGTGACATCATCATCTGCCTCACCCACTCGGGTCGCCCGGTAGGAGCAGAAATCCTGGTAGGCCTCGATCTCGTGGCGCAGCTCCCGCACCACCAGCTCGACCATGATGGCGTCGTCGAGGAAGCCGAGGCCCGGCACCTCGTCCGGAATCAGGTCGTCGGCCTCGCAGAAATAGGCGAGGGCGTTGAGGACCCGGGTGGCTTCAGGTTCCGGCAGCTTCCACTCGTTATCGCGCAGCATGTCGATAAGGGTGCGCAACCGCTCGAGGCGGTCGCGAATGAACTCGGGAATCTCGATGCCCGCGATCCGTCCCAGCAGCGCTTCCGCAGCGGCCAGCACCTCCCCGGTGCCGCGCTCCTTCGCGACCGAGCGGGCCTGCCGCATGACGCGCCGGAAGTGGTCGAGATCGGCGTCGGCAAGCTCGAAGGTAACCTTGAGGGACATGGTGCTATCACTCCGTGGCGGGCGCAGCGGGAGAGTACGATGCCCCCGGATGAGCGTCAAATGGTCGGTTCGATGCGCTCGTCGGCTCGCGTGGGGCGCTGCGGCCGAGCAGGCCGGTGCGCCAGCCAGCCCAGCGGCAGCCACAGCAGCCTGAGAAACTGGACGGACAGGTAAGGGCCGAGCACCAGCAGCCACGCCCAGGGCGCGGCTGCTGCAAGGTGGCCGTACAGGTCGGCGTAGAAGGTGCCCATGCTCGCGCCGGGGAGGTACTCGCCGAGCAGGAACTGCCCGACGAGGTAAACCAGCGCCGGCAGGCCGAACAAGCCGAAGCCCCCGAATATGCCCAGCAACAGGGCCTCGCGGCGTAACCAAGCCAAGTTCGGGGCCTCCCGGGCAACGTTAATCCAGTACGGAATTCTCACAGACCGGGCCCCGGGGGACAACTATGGGGCCGTGGCGCTTCGTGAACTGATATTCTTGCTCTGAACCCTGAAGGATGCGGGTATGGACGCGATTCTCGCGTGGTTGCGACGACAGTTGGCCAACCCCCAGATCGTTGCTCTCGCGCTGATCATCATGGTGCTGGTGGCGTCGATCTGGCTGTTTGGCCATATGCTCGCGCCGCTGCTCGCCTCGCTGGTGATCGCCTATCTGCTCAACGGCATCGCGGCGCGGATGCGCGTGCACGGCGTGCCGCACATGGTTGCGGTCATGCTGGTGTTCCTGCTGTTCCTGGCCATTCTCATCATTTGCTTCTTCTGGCTGCTGCCGTTGCTGACGCGCCAGATGGCCCAGCTGTTCCAGCAGGTGCCGCTGATGGTGGGCGAGGTGCAGAAGGCTTTGTTGCAGCTGCCGGAGCGGTACCCGGCGATCGTGTCCGAGCAGCAGATCCGCGAAGTGTTCGCGGGGTTCAACAGCGAGCTGATCCGTTTCGGCCAGCAGCTGTTGAGCTTCTCGGTGTCGTCGCTGATGACGCTCATCACGCTGCTGGTGTACCTGGTGCTGTTGCCGATCCTGGTGTTTTTCCTGCTCAAGGACAAGGACCTGCTGATGAACTGGGCAGCCGGATTCCTGCCCAGGGACCGCCACCTCACGCATGAGGTCTGGATCGAGGTCGACAAGCAGATCGGCAACTACGTGCAGGGCAAGCTGGTCGAGATCCTGATCGTCGGGCTGGTCACCTGGATCGCGTTTCGTTTTCTCGGGCTGCAGTACGCTGTGCTGCTGGCCGTCGTCACCGGGCTGTCGGTCGTCATCCCCTACGTCGGCGCCACGGTGATAACGTTGCCCGTGGCCCTGGTCGCCTACTTCCAGTTCGGCCTGGCGCCGCAGTTCTATTATGTACTGCTGGCCTACGGGATCATCCAGTTCCTCGACGGCAACCT
>CBDDRR010000252.1:0-9305 GCA_965233095.1 uncultured bacterium | reverse complement strand
ATCCCCGCCCTGCTGGCCGATCGGCGGCCGACCGCGGCCCTTTTGCACGGCGACCTGTGGAGTGGAAACCGCGCGGCGGACGCGCGGGGCGCGCCGGTCGTGTTCGACCCGGCCGTGCATTACGGGGACCCGGAGTGCGATCTCGCGATGGCGCGCCTGTTCGGCGGCTTCGACCGGCAGTTCTTTGCGGCCTACGACGCGCTCATTCCCCCGGCACCGGGCCGCGCGCGGCGCGAGCGGCTCTACCAGCTCTACCACGTGCTGAATCACGCCAACCTGTTCGGTGGTGGCTACGCCGGCCAGGCCGAGCGCCTGATCGACGAACTGCTGGATTAACGGGGACATCCCCCTTTTCCAGCGGAACAGGGGGATGTCCCCATTAATCTCCCTGTTCCAGCCGTATGACCAGTCCATCGGGCGCTTCGAGGAGCAACGAGCCGTCGGCCTGCGTGCGCGGCGCATAGCCACGCGCCGCCAGGGCCCGCGCGGCGCCGGCGAGGTCGTGGTGCTCGAAGAGCAGCTCAGGACTGCGCAGCGCCTTCCGCGGCGCCAGGCTGATGCCGCTGGCGACGGCACGCGGCCCGCGCTCGTCGGCGTCGCGCACCAGGCCCAGGCGCTCCCAGAAGGCGGCGGTGGCCTCCGGGTCCGGGGCCGGGTAGCGATATTCGCGGAAATGGCCGAGCAGTCCCGCCGGTCGGGTGCTGTCGAAAGTTGACGACCACGTCCGCGCCTCGAGCAGCGTGACCACCTGGCCGGCCGGGTCGCGGAAGCCGGCCTCGTGAAACTCGTCGGCCCCGGTCTTGGCGAAGTCGAACCGGATGCCCAGTGCGCGAAGCGCGGGCAGCGCCGCGACGAGTTCCGGCCGCACCCAGGTCAGCGACGGCGAATCGAACTCGTACTCGTGCAGGCCAAGCACCAGGCGCCCGTCGCTGAGCACTGCGTAGCGATGCTTCCACGTGTCGCCGACTGCGCCCTGCGCGAAGCCGAGCGGCTCCCAGAAAGCGACCGAGGCCGCGACATCGCGCGACCAGACGCTGAGCTCGAGGAAGCTGCCGGGCATCAGCCCAGCTCGCCCGCCTCCCGCGCGGCGATCAGCCGGTCGGCGCGCGACCTGGCGGCCTGCGATTGCTCGGCAACGAGGGCGGGCTCCGGCGCGGCGGCGGTTTCCGGCCAGCCCTGCAGGTGCCTCGCGGCCAGCTCGGCGAGGTAATCGAGATGATCGGTGCGGGTGTTCAGGCAGGGGATGTAGCTCAGCGTCTCGCCGCCCGCTTCCTTGAAGTAACCGGCGTTTTCCACGCCGATCTCCTCGATGGTCTCGAGGCAGTCGGCCGAGAAGCCCGGGCAGACGACATCGATGCGCTTCAGGCCGCGCGCGCCGAGCGCGCGGATGGAGGCATCGGTATAGGGCTTGAGCCACTCTTCCCTGCCGAAGCGCGACTGGAAGGTGACCGACCAGCTGCCGTCCTCGAGGCCCAGCCGCTCGGCCAGCAGCCGCCCGGTCTTGACGCACTGGCAGTGGTAAGGGTCGCCCTGGTCGAGGTAGCGGCGCGGCACGCCGTGAAAGCTGATCACCAGGTGTTCGCCGCGACCGTGCTCCGCCCAGTGCTCGCGGACGCTCGCCGCGAGCGCGGCGAGGTAGCCGTCCTCGTCGTGGTAGCGCGTGATGAAGCGCAGCTCGGGGATCCAGCGCCAGCGCATCAGCGTCGCGGCCAGCGCATCGAAGGTCGAGGCGGTGGTGCTGGCGGAGTACTGCGGGTACAGCGGCAGCACCAGCAGGCGGCGGCAGTTGCGGTCATGCAGGTGCCGCAGTGCCGACGGGATCGAGGGATTGCCGTAACGCATGCCGAGCACGACCTCGACCGGGCCGGACAGGCGCGCCTCGAGGCGTGCGCGGATGCCGTCTGTCTGTGCCTGCGCGATCTTCAGCAGTGGCGAGCCTTCCTCGGTCCACACGGCGCGGTAGGCCTCCGCCGACCGGCTCGGGCGGATCCGCAGGATGACGCCGTTGAGGATCAGCCACCACAGCGGGCGCGGCACCTCCACCACCCGCGGATCCCACAGGAATTCCTTGAGGTAGCGGCGCAGCGCCCCGGTCTCCGGCGCGTCCGGGGTGCCGAGGTTAGTCACCAGCACGCCGAGCCTTTCCCGGGCGCCGTGCGTGTATCCCTCGCTGCCGACGTATCTGCTCATCTGAAGACCTCCTTGCGGACGCGCATTATCCTACGCAATCGCTTCGCTGTGGCACGCGGCCCGGATCGGGCTCAGCGCGGCTTGCGCGGCGCCACGTCGCGTCCGCTGACCAGGTCCTCGATGGACGGCGGCTCGTGACCCGGCCCGACCTGGCCGGAATCCAGCCGCTGCACGTAATCCCGGTAGGCCGCCATGGCCTGGCGCGAGAACAGCCAGATGATCGGCAGGTTGGCGAGCAGCATCACGCCGGTGCCGATGCCGGTGAGATTGTCGAGCTCGCGATCGGTCTGCACCAGCCCGACCGTGGCGACGATGATGAGCATGCAGAACACGAACTTGTAGGGCAGCACGGAGCGCTCGCCGGCGAGATAGACCATGCCCTGCTCGCCGTAATAGCTCCAGGAGATCATGGTGGACAGCGCGAACAGCCAGGCCGCCAGGGTCACCAGCCACTTGCCGAGGCCCGGCGTGGCGGAATCGAAGGCGCGCGCCGTGAGCGTCGCGCCCTGGTAGTCAACGTACAGGCCGCGTGACGCGAGGCGCGGCTCCACCGGGCTGGCGAAGCTGCGCCAATCGATCATGGCCCGGCCCTGGCTGGTACCGCTGATAGTGCCGTGGATCTTGTGCAGGTCCGTGTCGCTGCGCTCGCTGTGGTGCGCATGCACGAGCATGAACACCGATTCGCCGTCGAACCACGCCGCGTCACTGGCCGGCGGCGCCGGCGCCGGGCCGCTCTCCAGCGTCCAGACGCCCGGAGCCACTTCCTCTATGGCCGGCGGCACGCCGTACTCGGTGTCCGGGCCACGGTTCCACACTCCGGTGGACAGGATCACCAGCGCGGTGAAGGTGCACACGATGATGGTGTCGATGAATGGCTCCAGCGCGGCAACGATGCCCTCGCGCACCGGTTCCCTGGTTTTCGCCGCGGAGTGCGCGATGGGCGAAGAGCCCTGGCCCGCCTCGTTGGAGAACAGCGCGCGCTTCATGCCGTACAGGAAGGCATAACCCAGCGTGCCCCCGACGAAGGCCCCGGCCGCCTCGGTCGGCCCGAAGGCCGACTTGATGATCAGGGCGAACACGCGCGGCAGGTCGCCCGCATGCAGAATCAGCACGTAGCTGCCCGCGAGGATGTAGAGCGCGACCATGAAGGGCACCAGCCGGCCCGCCACCGCGCCGATGCGCCTGATGCCGCCGATAATGACCACGCCGACGATCAGTGCCATCAGGATTCCCGAGGCTACGCCGGGTACGCCGAAATAGCTGCGCGTGATCTCGGCTACGTTCCAGGCCTGGAACATGTTGCCGCCGGTGATCGTGGAGATCAGCAGCGTGACGCAGAACAGTCCGCCGACGAAGGCGCCAACGCCGGCGAGGCGCGGGCTCATGAGAGCCAGCCCCTTGCTGGCGACCCACATCGGGCCACCGTGCGGGTTGTCGGGATCGTCCGTATTGCGATAGAGCATCGACAGGTTCACTTCGGTGAGCTTGAGCGCCATGCCGAAGAAACCCACCACCCACATCCAGAACACTGCGCCGGGACCGCCCAGCGAGATCGCCAGCGCCACGCCGCCGATGTTGCCGAGCCCGACGGTGGCAGACAGCGCTGCGGAGAGCGCCTGGAAATGGTTGATGGCGCCGGGATCGTCGGGCTCGTCATAGCGGCCCCGGATCACCTGGAAACCATGCGTGATGGCGCGGTACTGGCCGAAGCGACTCCAGATGGTCAGCACCACACCGGTTAGCAGGACCACCACCAGCACGCCGTCGTGCCACAGCACGCCGTTGACGGCTTCCATCCAGGCGTTGAGCTGCTCCATCCGGTGCGTCCCGCGGGGCGCGCCGGGGCGCGCGACGCCGCCATGATGGCCATGGCCGGTCCGGACTGACAAGTCCGCGATCTTGCGCGGGCTCCGCCGGGCGGCGCTCAAGCTGCGGCCGCTCGCCGCCGATAACGTCCAGTGGAATGCGCTTCACCGACCCGGAGAATCACCCGATGAACAGAACTTGTCGTTGCGCCGGCCTCGTGCTGGCCGCCATGGTGCTGCCGCTCGCCGCGACCACCGCCGGCGCCGAGTCCTTTGCCGTCGGCGTCAAGGCCGGTACCACCGGGCTGGGCATCGAGGCCGCCTGGCGGCTGACAGACTCGGTCAATCTGCGGGGTGGGTACTACGCCTTCGACTATGGCACCGACCTGGAGGAAGAGGGCGTTGAATACGATGGCGATCTGCGGTTGCGCAATGCTGCATTGTTCGCCGACTGGCATCCCTTCGCCGGCGCATTCCGGCTGAGTGCCGGCGGCGTGCAGTCCGGCAACGAGTTCCAGGGCTCGGCCGACGGCGACCTGGAAGTCGGCGACAACACCTATGCTGCCCAGCTGGCGGCCGAGGTCAGCTGGAGCGGGCTGGCGCCCTATCTCGGCATCGGCTTCGGCAATGCCATGCGAGGCGGGCGGTTGTCGTTTTCCTTCGACCTGGGCGTGATGTTCACCGGTTCGCCGGATGTGCGCCTGGACGGGTCGGCGAATGACCCGGCCCTGGAAGCGGCTTTTGCCGAGGACCTGGAGCGCGAACGCGCCAACCTCGAGGATGAGCTGTCCGACGCGAAGTACTTTCCCGTCGTCAGCCTGGGGTTCGCGTACCGCTTCTAGTGCGCTGACGGGGAATCCGGCAAGGGCGCTGGCGCGGCGCCGGCGCCCGCGTAGAATGCGGGGCCCGTTTCCTCGGACCCGTCCGTGCAGCCGCAGCAGAGCCGACGCACCCGCAGCATCGTCGAGGCCGCCGCCATCCTGCGGCTGGCCGGCCCGCTGGTGGCCAACAACCTGGCACTCGCCGGCATGAATTTCGCCGACACCGTCATGGCGGGCCGCCTGGGCACAACGGACCTCGCCGCGGTGGCAGTGGGCGGGTCAGCGTGGATGGTCGTGTTCCTGTTCGGGCTCGGCACGCTGATGGCCGTAAGTCCGCTGGTGGCGCATGCCTATGGCGCGGGTCGCTGGGAGGACGCCGGCGGCGTGCTGCGCCAGGCCCTGTGGCTGAGCCAGGGACTCGCCGTCACAGCCTTCCTGGTGCTGCTCGGTGCCGGTCCGCTGCTGGCTGCGATCGGCGTGGACCCCGAGGTCGTGCCGCTCACCAAGGGCTACCTGTTCGCCATCTCCTTCGGCCTGCCGGGCGTGTTCGCCTTCCTGGCCATGCGCTTCATGACCGAGGGGGTCGGCTGGACCCGGCCGATCATGTACGCGGCCGCGGTGGGCCTTGTGGTCAACGTGTTCGGCAACTGGGTGTTGATGTACGGCAACCTCGGCTTTCCCCGCCTCGGCGCGGTCGGCTGCGGCATGGCGAGCGCCATCGCCATGTGGAGCATGTTCATCACCATGCTGGTCTACGCGCTTCGATCGCGCCGCTACGCGCCATTCGCCTTGTGGGCGCGGTTCGAGCGGCCGCGCTGGCGTGCGCAGCGGGAGGTGCTCGCGCTGGGCTTCCCGATTGCCGCCAGCGTCGAGGCCGAGGCCGGGCTGTTCGCCGGCACCGCGCTGATCATGGCCACGCTCGGCGCCACGCAGGTCGCGGGTCACCAGATCGCGATCAATTACGCGGCCACCATGTTCATGGTGCCGCTGGCGTTCCACTCGGCGACCACCATCCGTGTCGGACAGGCGCTAGGGCGGGGCGAAGCGCGCCAGGCACGGCGCGCCGGCTGGACCGGGATCGGCATGTGCGGCCTGTTCATGCTCATCTCGGCCTTCGTGCTGTTCCTGTTCCGTGACCGCATCGCCGCCTTCTACACGACGGATCCCGAGCTGCTGCCGCTGGCCACTGCGCTGCTGACCATGGCGATGGTGTTCCAGGTGTCCGACGGCCTGCAGGTCGGGGCGGCCGGCGCGCTGCGCGGCTTCAAGGATACCCGCGTCCCGATGCTGATGAACGTGGCCAGCTACTGGCTGCTGGCCTTCCCGATGGCCTGGTACGCCGGCGTGCATGCGAAACTCGGCCCGATCGCCGTCTGGGTTGCGCTGATCGTCGGCCTGACAGTGACGGCGCTGCTGCTGAATGCCCGCTTCATGCGGGTGTCGAATCGCCGCGTGGCTGCGTCGCCGCTATAGTAATGGGCCTGCACTGGCCTGCGCCCCCGAATTGCTGCACGGAATCACTGGAGAAATCCCGCCGATGAATCTCAAGCTGACCCTGACGCTCGCCGTCCTCGCCCTGGTCGCCGGCTGCGCCGGCACGCCGCCCGATCCGCAGTCCGCCGCCGCAGCGCCAGCCGAATCCCAGGCCAAGCGGCTCGACCGGCTGTTCGCGGAACACTGGGAGGCGACGCTGGAGCTCAACCCCGTACTCGCCACCTTCATCGGCGACCATCGCTACAACGACCGCTTCACCGTTGGCATCAGCCCCGAGCATCGCGCGGCGACGCGCGCTTTGCGGGAGCGGAGTCTCGCGGCGGTCGAGGCCGTGGACCCGGCGACGCTGGACGAGCAGCGGCGCCTCAGCCGCACGCTGTTCCTGCGGGAACTGCGGCACGAGCTGGAGGGAGAGCGATTCCCCAGCCACCTGCTGCCCATCGACCAGTTCCGCAGCACCGCCAACTTCTTCGTCATGCTCGGCTCGGGCGCCAGCGCACAGCCTTTCGCCACGGTCCAGGACTACGAGAATTTCCTCAAGCGCATGGACGGCTTCACCGCCTGGGTGGAGCAGGCCATCGTGAACATGCGCGAGGGCGTCGAGGCAGGCGTGGTGCAGCCGGCGATCCTCATGGAGCGCACGCTGCCGCAGCTCGAGGCGCACATTGTCGAAGACGTCGAGCAGAGCCTGTTCTACCGCCCGGTGAGTGCTTTCCCCGACACTGTGCCGGAGAGTGAGCGCGAGCGCCTGCGGGAGGCCTACGTTGAGGCAATCGCGGGCAAGCTCGTGCCGGCCTACGCGCGGCTGCATGATTTCATTCGCGATGAGTACCTGCCCGCCTGCCGCGAGACCTACGGGCTGTACGCGCTGCCCGACGGCGAGGCCTGGTACGCCTACCTCATCCGGGAGCACACGACCACGGAGCTCGGCGCCGAAGAGATTCACCAGATCGGCCTTGACGAGGTCGCACGCATTCACGAAGAGATGAGGGCCATCAAGCAAGAGGTCGGCTTCGAGGGCGACCTCAAGGCATTTTTCGAGCACCTCAACACCGACCCGCGCTACTACTTCGGATCCCGCGAGGAGATCATCGCCGCGCACGAGGCGCTGCGCCAGAAGGCCGACGAGGCGGCGCCGCGGCTGTTCCACCGCTCGCCACGGGCGGGCTACGAGATTCGCGCCGTGGAGGAGTTTCGCGAGCGTTCCGCAGCCAAGGGCTCCTACCAGCGGCCGTCCACCGACGGCAGCCGTCCCGGCATTTTCTACGTCAACACGTGGAATCCGACCACGCGGCCGCGCTGGGATATCGAGGCGCTGTTCCTGCACGAGGCGGTGCCCGGGCATCACTTCCAGCGCGCCTTCAATCTCGAGCTCGAGGGCCTGCCGGCTTTCCGGACGCATGGCGGCGTGACCGCCTTCGCGGAGGGCTGGGGTCTTTACTCCGAGTCGATTCCGGTCGGCCGCGCCATGGGCTTTTACGAGGATCCTTACCAGCGCTTCGGCGAGCTCAACGCCGAGCTGTGGCGCGCCATCCGCCTGGTGGTGGACACCGGGCTGCACGCCAAGGGCTGGAGCCGCCAGCAGGTGCTCGACTACATGTATGCCAACTCGGCGTCGCTGGAGACGCGCGCTGTCTCGGAGGCGGAGCGCTTCATGGCCATCCCCGGCCAGGCGCTGGCCTACAAGATCGGGCAGCTCAGGATCGCGGAGCTGCGCGCCCGCGCCGAGGCTGCGCTCGGCGAGAACTTCGACATCCGCGACTTCCATGCCCAGGTGCTCGGGCAGGGTGACCTGCCGCTGGATATCCTCGAGGCGCGCATCGACGCCTGGTTGGCCTCGGCGGGCGGGGCAGCGCAGGGCGGGGCGCCATGACGCGGCCGGTGGGCGCCGCGCCGGCAGCGGCCGGCGATAGGCGGCGACGCTAGCGGGGCAGCGACTTGTAGGTGCCGGTGGCGTCGGTCGGGGTCGATTGGCCGAAGCGCTCGCCGCCGCCGGCCAGCCAGGCGGACTCTTCCGCCGTGTCGCGGCGCCCGAGGATCGCGTTGCGGTGCGGGAAACGGCCGAATCGCGCGATGATGTCGCGGTGCTTCTGCGCGTACTTGCGGAACCCGGCGAAGATCTCGCGCTGGTCCGAGGCGACCTCGCGTTCCACCTGCAGGAAGCGGTCCACGGCCATCTCCTGGTCGTCGAGCGATTCCGCATGCTGCAGGGGCATGTAGAAAAACACGCGCTCGATTGGCGTCAGTTTCATGTCCATCAGCCGGCTTACGCCGTCGCGCATCAGGTAGCGGGCCCGTCCGTCGCGCCGGAAGGCCTCGGCGGTGCCCCGGTAGATGTTCCGGCGCATCTGGTCGAGCAGGATCAGCACGGCAAGGCGCCCACGGGGCGTCCGGGTCCAGAAGTCGAGCTTGCCCTCTGAAGCGGCGACTACCAGCTCGCCCCAGCGCTCGCGCATCTCTGCGTCTTGCGCCGGGTCGACGTTGAACCAGAAGCCCATCCGGCCGGGCACCTTGGAAGGGTCCCGGACGGTGTCGCCGAACCAGTATTCGAGAATATCCTCGGCGATGCGCTGATCGTGCATTGACTGCTGTCCTCGTTCCCGGCTGCGGTGTGCGAATCCGCTCGGAGCAAATATCGGCTTTCATGCCGCGGGAGTCCAGTCTAGGCTGGACCTTCGGCCGCGAACGATGGTGGTGACCAGGCATGAACTCTTCTTTGACACGGGGCGCGCCAGGGCCGGCAGCGGCGTCCAGGTCGCTCGCGACGCTGGCGTGCCTGCTGGCGACAGCCCTCCTCGTGGCCTGCGGCAAGACGGTGGATGAACCGGAGCTGCGGATACGCGCAGCGCTCAGCCAGGCCGAGGAGGCTGCCGAGGAAAGCGATCACCAGGCGCTGGCGGCCTGGATCGCCCGCGACTACGCAGACAGCGCCGGTCGCGACCGGCGCACCGTCGCACTGATGTTGCGGGGATTGCTGATGCGCTATCCGCGGCTT
>CBDDRR010000251.1:0-3244 GCA_965233095.1 uncultured bacterium | reverse complement strand
AGCACTTCTTCGAGTTGTTTGCGCGCCAGCGGGTCCTTGAAAACATGGCTGCGCAACGCGGCGCGATCCAGCCGGCCCTCGGCGTCGAGAATTTCTTCTCCAAACAACTCGACGATGGCCGCCAGCGCAGGCTGGCCGGGCTCGACGACCTCGCGCGCCACCTGGTCGAGGTCGATCACCGGCACGCCCTGCTCGGCGAACAGCCGCGCCACCGTGGACTTGCCGCTAGCGATGCCGCCGGTCAGTGCGACGCGAAAGCGCCCGTCCGTGAACGCGGGGGCGCGCAGCACCTCAGTCCAGCCCGGCGAAGTGCAGCCAGGCGCCGGTCAGCGCCGGGCCCCAGAGCATGGCGATCCAGCCGGCCGCGGCCAGGTAGGGGCCGAAGGGAATCGGGATCTGCCGGTCGCGGCCGAGCAGTACGATCATGGCGATGCCGATGATGGCGCCGACCAGCGCGGACAGCAGGATCACCAGCGGCAGCACCTGCCAGCCGAGCCAGGCGCCGATGGCCGCCAGCAGCTTGAAGTCGCCGAAGCCCATGCCCTCGCGCCCGGTCACCAGCTTGAAGCCCTGGTAGACCGTCCAGAGGCTCAGGTAGCCGGCCACGGCCCCGATAACCGCCGCCTCGATGCTCTCGAAGGCCTGCTCCCCGGCCAGCAGGTTGAACAGCAGCCCCGCCCACAGCAGCGGCAGCGTGATGCTGTCCGGCAGCAACTGCTCGTCGATGTCGATGAAAGTCAGTGCAACCAGGGTGGCGGTGAAGCCGATGCCTGCCAGCGCCTGCCAAGGCCAGGGCAGGTACCAGGCGGTCGCCGCGAACAGCAGGCCGGTCAGCAGCTCAACGGCCGGGTAGCGTGCCGGGATGCGCGCGCTGCAGCCGGCGCACTTGCCGCGCAACAGCAGCCAGCTCAGCAGCGGGATGTTTTCAACGGCGCGGATGGGGCGGCTGCACTGCGGGCAGCGCGAACGCGGCGCGACCAGGCTGAAGGGACCCTCGGGCAGCTTCGGTGCCGGCTGCGCCATCTCCTCGGCGCATGCAGTGCGCCATTCCCGCCGCATCATCAGCGGCAGGCGGTACACCACGACGTTCAGGAAGCTGCCGACCAGCAGGCCGAACAGCAGCGCGATGCCGGCCAGCGCGGCGGGCGACAGACCGGCGAGGCCCTGCATCCGCTAGACGACGGCGCCGAGCTTGAAGATCGGCAGGTACATGGCGATGACCAGGCCGCCGACCAGGATGCCGAGGATGGCCATGATCATCGGCTCGAGCAGGGCCGACAGGTTGTCCACCGCGTCGTCCACGTCGCGCTCGTAGAAGTCCGCCACCTTGGCGCACATCTCGTCGAGCGAGCCGGATTCCTCGCCCACCGCGACCATCTGGATCACCATGTTCGGGAACAGCTCGGTGGCTTCCATGGCGCGCTGCAGCCGCTGGCCGGTGGCCACCTCGGTGCGGATCTCGAGGGTGGCCTTCTCGTAGACGATGTTGCCGGTGGCGCCGGCGACCGATTCCATGGCCTCCACCAGCGGCACGCCGGCGGCGAACATGGTGGACAGGGTGCGAGTGAAACGCGCGATCGAGGCCTTGCGGATGATCTCGCCCATTACGGGGGTTTTCAGGAGAGCACGGTCAAGGAACTCGTTCATCTTCCGGGAGCGCTTCTTGAAGTACATGAAGATCATCGCCACGGCGACCAGTCCCAGCACGATGAACACGCCGTTGGATCGCACGAAGCGCGAAATGCCCACTACAAACTGTGTGAAGCCCGGCAGGTCGGCGCCAAAGCTGGAGAAGATGCTCTCGAACTGCGGGATCACGAACACCAGCAGCACGGCTGTGACGATGACGGCCACCACGATGACGGCGATCGGGTAGGTCAGGGCCTTCTTGATCTTCTTCTTGATGGCCTCGGTCTTTTCCTTGTAGGTGGCGATCTTGTCCAGCAGGGTCTCGAGCGCGCCCGACTGCTCGCCCGAATGCACCAGGTTGACGAACAGCTTGTCGAAATGGATCGGGTGCTTGGCCAGCGCCTCGGCCAGCGTGGTGCCGCTCTCCAGGTCCACCTTGATGGCCGAGAGCAGCTTCTGCATCCCCGGGTTCTCGTGGCCGCTGGCGACGATGTCGAAGGCCTGCACCAGCGGGATGCCGGCCTGCAGCATGGTGGCGAGCTGCCGACTGAAGATCGCGATATCTTCCGATGTAATCTTCGAGCGCCGCTGGAACAGCGTGCTCTGGCGACGAATCTGCGTTGGCACCAGGCCCTGGCGGCGAAGACTTGCCCGCACGGCTGCTTCGTTGACGGCAACGACTGTCCCCTTGAGCTGGGTGCCCTTCGGGTCCTTGCCCTTCCAGGCGAACGGGTATTGCTTTGCGGCTTCAGCCATGGCGTTTCACTCGTCCTGCGCTTAACTTATTCTGCTCGCCCAATGTACCGTGCCCGCCGTCAATCGATTGTGACGCGGTTCACTTCCTCCAGGCCCGTGACCCCGTTCTTGACCTTGAACAGCGCCGCGCGGCGCAGGTCCCAGATCCCTTCCTTGTCGGCTTCGGCGGCGATCTGCATGGCGTTGCCACCTTCCATGATGATCCGCCCGATGGTCTCGGAGACGGGCATCACCTGGTAGATGCCGACGCGGCCCTTGTAGCCGTCGTTGCACTTGCTGCAGCCGACCGGCACGTAGATGGTCAGGCCCTCGTCCACCTCGGTCTCGGTGAAGCCCTCGCGCAGCAGGGCCTCCTTGGGAATCTCGCGCGGCTCCTTGCAGTTGTCGCACAGCCGGCGCGCCAGGCGCTGGGCGATGATCAGGCTGACCGAGGAGGCGATGGCGTAGGGCGCCACGCCCATGTCCACCATGCGGGTGAGCGTCTTGGGCGCATCGTTGGTGTGCAGGGTGGACAGCACGAGGTGGCCGGTCTGCGCCGCCTTGATGGCGATTTCGGCGGTCTCGAGGTCGCGGATCTCGCCGACCATGATGACGTCCGGATCCTGGCGCAGGAAGGCGCGCAGCGCCGACGCGAAAGTCAGTCCCACCTTCGGGTTCACGTTCACCTGGTTGACGCCGGGCAGGTTGATTTCCGCCGGGTCCTCCGCGGTCGAGATGTTGCGGTCCTCGGTATTGAGAATATTCAGGCCGGTGTACAGCGACACCGTTTTACCGCTAGCGGTCGGGCCGGTCACGAGGATCATGCCGTAGGGCTTAGACAGGGCATCCAGGTAAAGCTGCTTCTGGAAGTCCTCGTAGC
>CBDDRR010000250.1:0-3281 GCA_965233095.1 uncultured bacterium | reverse complement strand
GTCTGTTTCAATCATCACGCGGTCCAGCGGCAGAAAACGCGCCGCTTCGCGCAATGCGTCGCCGCGTCGCTCGTCACAGATCCAGCCGGTGATGCCCACGTACAGGCCGCGATCCAGGTAATCCGCCAGCTCCGCGGGGCCACCCGTGAAGCAGTGCGCCACGCCGGCCAGCAGGCGGGCACCGCACTCATCGAGGATCGCGGTGAAGCGCTCGTGAGCATCGCGCTGGTGCAAGAACACCGGCAGCCCGGTCTGCATGGCCAGCTCGAGTTGCCCGCGGAAAGCCTGTTCCTGTCGGTCACGTGGCGAGAAATCGCGAAAAAAATCCAGGCCGCACTCACCGACGGCAACCGCGCCAGGTTGCGCGGCGAGCCCGGCCAGCTCCGCGAGCTGTGCCTCGTCCAGTTCCGCGGCGTGGTGAGGGTGTACGCCGACAGTGGCGAACAGCGTATCGTCGGCCTGCGCAAGCCGCAGGGCATCCCGGCTCGATGCCAGGGTGCTCCCGGTGACTATCATGCGCATCACGCCGGCCTCGCGGGCGCGCGCAAGCACCGCCTCGCGGTCGCCATCGAAGCTGTCGTGGGCGAGGTTGACCCCGATGTCGACCAGGTTCATTGCTTGTCGGCAGCGGCCTTCTTCGCGCCCGCTTTCTTCGTGCCAGCTTTCTTCGCCGCACGCTTTTTCGCCGTCGGTGCCTTCTTGGCGCTGGTCTTGGCAGCGGCGCGCTTCCGGGCCGGCGCCTTTTTCTTGCCACGAGGAGCGGCGGTCGGTGCCGGCGTCGGGCTCTTGCCGCTGCCCGCGACGGCGCCACCCGGCCCGGTGGCGGCGTGGGGATCGACTTCGGGCGTCGCGGCCAGCACCGCCTCGACCTCCTGCTCGAGGGCCTCCAGCGCTTCGTGCATATAAGCGCGCATTTCCGGCAGGTGTGGCATGGCCTCGTATCCCGCGATCATGCCGAAGAACATCTGGCCCGCGTAGCTGAACACGGTGATGTTCATCACCATGTCGGGCGGAATAGTGGAAATCGGGAATATTTCCTCGAGCCGGGCGCCGCGCAGGTAGAGCTTGACGGTCGAGCCAGGCAGGTTCGAGATGAGGATGTTGCCGGCCGGCGGCACCATGCCGGACACGTGCAGCAGGTCGCCCACCACCGCCGCGCCCTGGATCAGGAGCGTATAGGCCATCACCGTTTCGCGCGACAGCGTGAATAGCGCGTCCTTCATCTCCGAGGTGGAGCGATGGACTTCGCGCAGTCGCTTCAGCGGATTGCGGCTGACACCGGCCAGGCGGACCGGGATGATCCCGAGGATATTGGTCGAGGACGTCTCGCCGGGACGGCGCAGGTTCACCGGCAGCTGCGCCACGAGCGGACTGCGCGGCAACTCGGCATAGCGCGCCAGGTAGCGCCGCAGCGCGATGTCGCAGATCGTGACGATCACGTCGTTGATGGTCGTGCCGGTCGAGCGCGCCACGGCCTTGAGGCGGTCGATTTCCAGGCTGCCGCCCGCGATGCGCCGCGCGCGAGTGATGTGGCCGTTCA
The DNA here is from genome assembly GCA_965233095.1 of uncultured bacterium. Taxonomy (GTDB): domain Bacteria; phylum Pseudomonadota; class Gammaproteobacteria; order Steroidobacterales; family XN24; genus XN24. The sequence goes on along the minus strand of CBDDRR010000250.1, from coordinate 1,741 downwards.
GCGCGGTCCGTGGCGCCGTGAATGGCACCTCCAGCGCCGACTTGCCGAAACCGAGCCGGTCGAGCGCCATCCTGCCGGCGATGCCGGAAAGTTCCTTGCCCATCACCAGCGCGGACTTGAGCCCGCCGCCCAGGCCCGCGATCGCGGCGCGGATATCTCGCTCCGCGTGTCCGGCGGACTCGCCTTTGCCCATCTCCCAGAAGGCGCGCACCGTCAGGTCCTCTGGGTCGGCATTCAGTGCGCCGATGGCCATGCGGACCAGCGTGGCGCCGTCGCAGTAGGCGTGGTGAATCTTCGTGTACACGGCAAAGCAGCCGTCGTCGAGACCCTCGACGAAGTGCAGCTCCCACAGCGGATGCTCGCGGTCCAGCATGAAGGCGTGCAGTCGTGACGCCAGGTCGGCGAGCTGGCGCCGGCTACCGGGCGCAGGCAGAGCGGACCGACGCACGTGGTAATCCAGGTCGAAGTTGTGGTCCGGCACCCACTGGGCCATCCCGGTCAGGGACACTTTGAGCCGCTGATTGAATGGCTCACCCACCTTGTGGCGCCGCAACTCGTCGATCAGATCACCGACGAAGTCGCCGTCGTAGCCCTGCGGCGGCCGGAAGATCTGCAGTGAACCCACGTGACGCGGGCTGTCGGCCGTCTCGGTCAACAGGAAGGCATAGTCGGTAATGGATATGCGGGTCATCGGGCGCTCCGGTATGGCGCAGATGGTACAACAAGCGCCGCCGGCCTTGGGCATCGCGGCGCATTGGCCCGCGCCCGCCGCGCGGTTATAGTCGCCGCGTTCCCCGCCTGGACGACCCGATGAATTCCTATCCGAACCTGTTGTCGCCGCTCGACCTTGGCTTCACGACCCTGCCCAACCGCGTGCTGATGGGCTCGATGCACACGGGCCTAGAGGATCGCGCCGCAAGCTACCCCAAGCTGGCCGCCTATCTCGCCGAGCGCGCCGCCGGCGGCGCCGGGCTGATCGTGACCGGCGGCATTGCGCCAAACATCGCCGGCTGGGTTGCGCCGTTTGCCGGCAAGCTCTCGGCGCGCCGCGAGGTGCCGCGCCACCGCCTGGTCACGGACGCGGTCCATACGGCCGGCGGGCGTGTCTGCATGCAGATCCTGCATGCCGGACGCTATGCCTATCATCCGCTGGCGGTCGCGCCATCGCCGCTGAAATCACCGATTTCGCCGTTCAAGCCGCGCGGGCTCAGCGCGCGCGGCGTGGAGGCGCAGATCCGCGCCTTCGCGCGCTGTGCGGCGCTGGCGCGCGAGGCGGGCTATGACGGCGTGGAGATCATGGGCTCGGAGGGTTACCTCAACAACGAGTTCATCGCCGCACGCACCAACCGGCGCAGCGACGCGTGGGGCGGCGATTTCGAGCGGCGCGCGCGTTTCCCGGTGGAGATCGTGCGGCGCGTGCGCGAGGCCGTGGGCCCCGATTTCATCATCATCTACCGCTTGTCCGCGCTGGATCTGGTCGAGGGCGGCAGCAACTGGGACGAGGTCGTGCGGCTCGGCCGCGCGGTCGCCGAGGCCGGTGCGACGCTAGTCAATACGGGCATCGGCTGGCACGAGGCGCGCATCCCGACCATCGCCACGCTCGTGCCGCGGGCGGCCTTCGCATGGGTGACGGCGCGCCTGCGCCAGGCGCTGCCCGTGCCGGTCGTGGCCACCAACCGCATCAATACGCCGGAGGTTGCCGAGGGCGTCCTGGCGCGCGGCGAGGCTGACATGGTCAGCA
>CBDDRR010000249.1:0-2800 GCA_965233095.1 uncultured bacterium | reverse complement strand
GAGAACTCGACGTCCCCGCACAGCGCGCGCGCCACCCGCACGCCCTCGACGGCACGCCTGATCACTTCTTCGCGGCTCATGCCGAGCTTGAACTTGCGATGGATCGGGCTGGTCGCGATGAACACGTGCAGTCGCGGGCGGCGGGCCTCGCGCAACGCCTGCCAGGCGCGCTCGATGTCGTTGCCGCCGCAGCGCGCCAGGCCGCAGATGATCGGTCCGTCGATCTCGCGGGCGATCAGCCGCACCGACTCGAAGTCGCCGTCCGAGGCTGCCGGGAAGCCGGCCTCGATCACGTCCACTCCCAGCTCCGCCAGCGCGCGCGCCACGCGGAGTTTCTCGCGGTCGGTCATGCTGCAGCCCGGCGCCTGCTCACCGTCACGCAGCGTGGTGTCAAAAATAACCAGGCGATCGATGTCAGTAGCCATAGGACAGCTCGCCGATCGGGAAGTACGGCATCGCCCTGGGCTCGTGCTGCGGCCGCTCGCCGGCCAGCGCACTCATCAGCGTCGCGGCGTCGATGTTGCCGCCGCTCAGCACCACGCCGACCCGCCCGCCGGTGAAGGCCTCGCGGTGGCGCAGCGCCGCCGCCAGCGCCGCCGCCGCTGCGCCCTCCGCCATCTGGTGGATGGTTTCAGCACAGGTGCGGATGGCGTCCTGGATCTCGCGCTCGGAGACCAGCACCATGCCGTCCAGCAACGCCTGCATGATGCCCAGCGTTTCCTCCACCGGGATGCGCAGCGCCAGCCCATCGGCCAGCGTTTCGGTCGCGGCAAAGGCGTGGCGTTCGCCGGTGTGCCAGGCGTGATGCATGGCCGGGGCGTTCTCGGCGCACACGCCGATCACCCGCGTCGCCGGGCTCAACGCCTTGATCGCCACCGCCATGCCCGCGGCCAGGCTGCCGGCGCCGACCGGGATGAACACCGCGTCCAGGCGGCCCTGCGCCTGCTCGATCATTTCCAGCGCCACCGTGCCGGCGCCGGCGATCATGGCGGCCTCGCGGCCCTGGTGCACCAGCACGGCGCCGGTGTGCGCGGCGTGCTTCTCCGCCGCGATCATGGCCGCGTCGAAATCGTGACCGGCCTCGATCACCTGCGCGCCCAGCGCCGTGATGGCGGCGTTCTTCGCCGGGCTGTTGCCGTGCGGCACGAACACCGTGCAGCAGGCGCCGTGCATGCGCGCAGCATAGGCGACGGCTTGCCCGTGGTTGCCGCGGGTCGCCGTGACCAGGCCGCGCGCACGATCGCCCGGCTGCATGCCCGCGAGCAGGTTCAGGCTGCCGCGGATCTTGAACGAGCCGATGCCCTGGCTGTTCTCGAGCTTGACGAACATCTCGCAACCCGCACGCTCGTCGAGCAGCGCGTGGCTGACCAGCGGCGTCGCCGCCAGGTGCCCGCGCACCACTTCCATGGCCCGCCGGACATCGTCCATCGTCACCGCCGGCGCGCTTGCGGCCGGACGCGCCGGCGCCGCTGTCAGCGTGCTCTCCGGCACTCGTGCGGCCCCCTCGATGTCCAGGGCCAGGGATCCGTGGGTCAGCATGCGACGCTCTCCTCCATGGCTACCGGCGACTCGCCGGCCGTCAGGCAGGCGACGCTGCGCACGTCGTAGAGCTTGGCGATCTGGCGCGTCAGCGTGTCGACGGACCGGCCCGCGGAGCGCAGGTGCATGGTGATCTCGACCTGCTGGGCGGCGTCGTCGGTGTGGGCGTTCATGGCGGTCACCGAGAAGCCACGGCGCTCGATGAGCCCGAGGAGCCGGATCATGGCGCCCTCGACCTTCTGGATATTCATTCGCAGCGTGTGGTTCATGCGCTCAGCTCCTCCATCATGACGTCGTTGCTCTGGCCCGGGGGCACCAGCGGCCAGACATTGCTCTTGGGATCGATACAGACATGGGCCAGCAGCGGCCCCTCGGTGTCCACCAGGCGGCGGATCGCGCCGTCCACCTCGTCGCGGCGGGTGATGCGGAACGCCGGGATGCCGAAGGATTTGGCCACCTCGACGAAGTCCGGGTTGTCCGACAGGTCGACTTCGCTGTAGCGCTCCTCGTGGAACAGCTGCTGCCACTGGCGCACCATGCCCAGCGACGAGTTGTCGACCAGCAGGATCTTCAGGTCCAGGCCGTAGCGCTTGATGGTCGCCAGTTCCTGGATGTTCATCATGATCGAGCCGTCGCCCGACACCGTGATGACGCGCCTGCCCGGCAGCGCCAGGCAGGCGCCGATGCCGGCGGGCACGCCGTAGCCCATGGTGCCCAGGCCGGCGCTGGTCAGGTGCTGCTCGGGACGGTCGAAATGGCAGTGCTGCGCGACCCACATCTGGTGCTGGCCGACGTCGCAGGCGATGGTCACGTCCGGCGCGGCGTCGGTGAGTTTGCGCAGCATGTCGGGCACGTAGATGTATTCGCCCGGCGCGTCGTAACGCCAGGCGTGCTCGACCTTGCGCTCGGCGCACCACTGCTGCCACGGCCTGATGGACAAGCCGGTGGGCATCGCCGCCAGCGACTCCTGCAAATCACCCAGCAGGCCGGCGTCGGCATGGCGCAGCTTGCCGATCTCGCTTGGATCGGCGTCCATGTGGATGACCTTCGCCTTCGGCGCGAAACCGTCCAGCCGGCCGGTGGCGCGATCGTCGAAGCGCGCGCCGACGCAGATCAGCAGGTCCGACTCCTGGATGGCGCGATTGGCGGCGCGGTTGCCGTGCATGCCCAGCATGCCCAGGAAATTCTCGTCGCGGGTCGGCACCGCGCCGATGCCCTTGAGGGTGGTGACGACCGGAATGCCGCTGGCGCGGGCATAGGC
>CBDDRR010000248.1:0-3447 GCA_965233095.1 uncultured bacterium | reverse complement strand
GCAAGCTGCTCGAGATTCCCAAGGCGCTCGGCGAACTGGTCGAGAGCGTGCTGCAGCTCGGCGTCAACACGGTGTCCTTCGTACGCGTCGGCGCCTTCGCGCTGGCGCACGCCGGGCTGTCCGCGGCAGTCATCGGCATGGCCTCGGCCGCCGGCGGCGGCATCGGCTGGCTGGTGATCATGATCCTCGGCAATGCGCTGGTTATCGCGCTCGAGGGGCTGATCGTCGGCATCCAGACCACCCGCCTGCTGCTGTTCGAATTCTTCATTCGTTTCCTTACCGCCGAGGGTCGCCGGCTTCGTCCGCTGGTCGGCCCAGGCACCGCCATCCGACCGACCGGAAGGAGTTCCACATGAGACTCGGGATGTACATTGTCATGGCCATGACGGCCGTCACCGTCTGCGTCGTGCTGACCGCGACCTACCTGCTGTTCACGTCCGGATTCGCCGGCGCGCAGGAGATCGAGGCGGCCGCAGGCGCCGCCCTCGATCCATCGGTGATGCGCTGGGGCTTCATTTCCGCCGCCGCGGCGGCGGGCTTGTCGGCATCGGCCGCAGGTTACGCCGTCGCGCAGGTCGGCAGCGCCGCCGTCGGCGCGCTGGCCGAAAAGCCGGAGCTGATGGGCCGCGTGCTCGTCATGGTCGGACTCGCCGAAGGCGTCGCCATCTACGGCCTGATCGTCGCGATCCTGATCCTGAACCGGCTGGCCTGACATGTCCCTGCCGGTGCTCATCAGCGACCGGCTCACCGCCGCGGGCTTCCGGCTCGCGGGTGTGCGCCCGCTGGTGACCGCCCCGGAAGACGCCGCGGCGGTGTTCCGCGAGGCGCTGGCGCTGAAGGGGCCGATCATGATCACCGCGGAGCTGGCGCGGCACGTACCGCAGGCGCAACTCGCGAAGGCCATCGGCGCGGCGGATCCGCCGGTGGCGGTGATCCCCGATATCGTGCGCAGGGCCGAGCCGGCCGACATGGGTGCGCAGGTCCGGCGCGCGCTGGGAGTCGAGACATGAAAGAGACCGACAGCATCGTCCGCATGCAGGTGGACGCCCTCATGGAGCTGCTGGAGCAATCCCGCAGCGCACAGTGCCAGCAGGCCCGCGAAGGAGCCGAGCTGCAGGCGGCCCAGCTGCTCAGGCGCGCACGCAGGGCGGCACGCGAGCGGGTCAGCAAGGCGGCGCATGAGGAGCGTGCGCGGCTGGAGCGCGAGGTGCGCATGGTCGAGGCGGAGATCGAGACCGAGCAGCGGCGTCGCGCGCGCCGGCACGACAGCACGCTGATCGAGACCGGCCACAAGCTGTTGGCCGAAGCGCTCGCGGCGCGCTGGGCCGAGGCTGACACGCGGCGCGAGTGGACGGCGTGCGCGCTGGACGAAGCGGCGGACGTGCTGCTGGGCCGGGACTGGACGCTGGAGCACCCGGCCGACTGGCCGGAAGACGAGCGCAAACAAGCAATCGAGCTGGCGCGCGAGCGCTGCGGCGCCACGCTGGCCGTCAAGTCCGCGGAGCGGCTCGACGCGGGGCTGCGGATCCGCAGCGGCGGCGCCCTCGTGGACATGAGTGTCCCGGGGCTCCTGGCGAACGAGCGCACCATAGAAGGCGAGCTGCTGGCGGAGTTCCACCGCGCGGCCGAGGGAGAGCAATCATGAGCAAGGCCGTCATCCAGTGGATCGGCGGGCCCGTGCTGAAAGCGCGCGTGTCGGATCCCTTCCACATCCACGAGGCGCTCGCGGTCGGCAAGCAGCGCCTGCTGGGCGAAGTGATCCAGCTCTCCGGCGACACCATCACGGCGCAGGTTTACGAGGACACCACCGGGCTCAAGCCCGGCGATCCGGTCGAGGGCACGGGGCTGCCGCTGTCGGTGGCGCTCGGTCCCGGCATTCTCGGGCGGATCTTCGATGGCCTGCTGCGGCCGCTGGGTGACGTGTCGGAGCACTGGTTCAAGCCGGGGCTGGCGGCAAAGCGCACCGGCAGCTTCCAGTTCACGCCGTCGGTCGAGAAGGGCGACATGCTCGAGGCCGGCGCAATTTTCGGTGAGGTCGCGGGCGAGGGTCCGGGCCGGGGCTGCCTGGTGCCGCCAAACGTCGCTGGTCGCGTGGTCTCCATCGAGGCGGCGGGCGAGTACGCCGAGGACGCCACGCTGCTGGTGCTGGAAGACGAAGCCGGCAAGCGCCACGAGCTGTCCATGCAGCACGACTGGCCGGTGCGCCGGCCGCGCCCTGCTGCCGCCCGCCTGCCGGCTGATGCGCCGATGGTCACCGGCCAGCGCATCCTCGACACGCTGTTCCCGGTCGCGCGCGGCGGTCGCGCCGCCCTGCCCGGCGGCTTCGGCACCGGCAAGACCGTGCTGCAGGAAAGCCTCGCCAAGTGGTGCGACGCGGACATCATCATCTACGTCGGCTGCGGCGAGCGCGGCAACGAGATGGCCGAGGTGCTGGACGAGTTTCCCCAGCTCGAGGACCCGCGCACCGGCCGGCCGCTGATGGAGCGCACGGTCATCATCGCCAACACCTCGAACATGCCGGTGGCGGCGCGCGAGGCGTCCATCTACACCGCCATCACCGTCGCCGAGTACTTCCGCGACCAGGGCTTGAACGTGGCGCTGATGGCAGACTCCACCAGTCGCTGGGCGGAAGCGCTGCGCGAAGTGTCCGGACGGCTCGGCGAGCTGCCGGGCGAGTCCGGCTACCCCGCCTATCTCGCCTCGCGGCTGGCGGATTTCTACGAGCGCGCCGCGCGCGTCAGGACGCTGTGCGGCAAGGAAGGCTCAGTGACCGTGATCGGCGCGGTGAGCCCGCCGGCGGGCGACTTCTCCGAGCCGGTGACCAGCCACACCAAGCGCTACGTGCGCAGCTTCTGGGCGCTCGATCGCGGCCGTGCGCAGGCGCGCTTCTACCCCGCAATCCATCCACTCACCAGCTATGCCGAGGACGTCGACACGCTGGCGCGCTGGTGGCAGCTGCAGGGCAACGCCGACTGGAAGGAGCACCGCCGCCGGCTGCTCACGCTGCTCGAGCAGCAGGCCAAGCTGGAGCGCATGGCGCGCATCGTCGGCAAGGACGCGCTGCCCGACGAGCAGCAGATGACGCTGCTCGCCGCCGACCTGATGAACGAGGGCTTTCTGCGGCAGAGCTCCTTCTCCGACATCGACCGCTACTGCTCGCCGAAGCGCCAGACCGCCATGCTGCGGCTGATGATGCAGTTCATCGACCAGGCCGAAGAAGCGGTCGGGCGCGGCATCGCGCCGGCCAGGATCCACGCCATGCCGATCCTGCGCAAGCTGCAGCGGCTCGGCGAGGAGTTCGCCGAGGACCAGGTCGACAACAAGGCGGAGGTGGCCAAGGAGATCGGCGACGCCTTCGCCCAGCTCGAGAAACAGGAGGCCGCCAATGCGAGCTGACGTGATCCTGCATGGTGCGGCCCACCGGCTGGAGGGGCCGCTGCTGTTCGC
>CBDDRR010000247.1:0-4913 GCA_965233095.1 uncultured bacterium | reverse complement strand
CGCCGAGCGTGTAAGCGGCATCGCCCAGTGCGCTGTGAATGAACTCGCCCTGGCGCGGCACCCCGCCGACGAACTTGCTGTAGGCATGCGCCACATGGGCGTTGTGGGCCCAGACGATGACGCGCGCGTCGGGCTCGCGCTGGATGTGCCGCAGCAGGTTCACCGCCATGCGACGCTCGCGTAGCTGCTCGAACGCGACACGATCGAACTGTGCCGGATCGAAATCCAGCGTCGCCAGCCGGTCCTCGATGATCAGCGCCAGCGTGGGGTCCACGCCCGCTTCGAGGGCGGCCCGATAGTTCGTCACGGCCCGGGACTGCAGCCCGGCGAGGCCAGTTTCATCCTCGAAGTTGCCGCTGAACACCTGCAGAAAGTCCTGTTCCGCGCGGCCGAGCGTCGGGGGCAGGCCCGGCGTCGCTTCGATCCAGCTGGAGAATGCGCGGCTCGTGGGACTGTTGTCGAAGCCGACCAGCCGCATGGGCCGCCCTTCGACGGCCGCGGTGCGCAGGTACTCGAACAGGGCCTCGGCTTCCTCGCTTGCCCAGGCGCCCCAGAAACAGGCGCGCATGGCCTCGTTCGCCGTCCATTCCGCGAGATGCTGCGCCGCGACCCAGCATTCCGCGATTCCGCCCTCCACGGCCAGCACGTCGAAACCGTGCCGCTGGTGCAGGTGACGCACGATCTCGGTCTTCAGCCGGTAGGTCTCGGCCATGCCGTGACCGCTCTCGCCAAGCTGCAGCACGCGCCGGTCGCCGACTGCCGCCGTGAGCGATTGCAGCCAGCCTGGCGCGTCGCCGGTCTGCGCTTCCCGCGGCGCTGTTGCGGCGCAGCCGGCAAGCAGGCACAGGCAAAGCGAGAACAGGACGTTTCTCTTGAGCATGGATGCTATCTCCGTAGGCCGCGTTCGCGCGGCTCCCGTGGGCATTCGCGGGATCAGGCCGATGCCCGCCACCTGATGTACGACCAGAGGCGCTTGGCCTGCGCGAGGGCCGGATGCCGCTCGATGTCGCGGCTGCGCCCGACGTCATCCCAGTCCTCCGCCCGGAGGCCGTAGGCGGACAACCGGTGCACCAGGCGATGCACCGGATCGGTGTCCATGTTGAACTCCACCAGTTGGTCCGGGTAGTCCGCCATGTACTGCCGGACATCGGCCACGTGTGATTCCCAGTCGCGACGCCACACCTCAGCCAGTGCCTCGAGACTGTCGATCCCCCGCTGGCGCATCACCCGAGTCGCGAACTCGCCATGGCCGTGCCGCATGCGCGAGCGAATCCAGTCCTCCCGGTCGCGCAGGTTAAGCAACAGGATCGTGTCCGGGTAATCACGCAGGATTTCGCGGAAATGCCGGAATCCTTCGAAGGATTCGCGGCGGGTCTGGTACACCAGGTCCGAGTAAAAAGTGTAGGCCTCCAGCCCGGCGAACACCTTGCGCCCTGCGGCCAGGTTTCTGCGCATCATGTTTGCGGCATTGTGGCGCAGGCGCCATGGCTCCCGGATCTTGTGGTGAACCGCCCTGTGGCCGGCCCTCTCGAACAGGCGCGTGAAGCTGCGCGTCCCGCACTTGTTGAAGCCGACCAGGACTACCTTGGGCAAGTCACGATTTGGGCGGGAATCTGTCATCGTGGTACCTGGAACACTACAATGAAGCTGTCGCGACGGGCGCAGCTAGTATATCTACCACGGTCGCAACGGCGATTTCACGGTGCGGCTGTCCCGAAGGGCCGCCATCGGCCACGCTGGAACACGGCAGACCATGAATCAACCCGATACCAGCCTGTTCATCGGCCAGTCGCCACTGCAGATCCTGAACCTGGTCGAGGCCTCGCGCACCTATGGCAAGCAGGGCCCGCTGTTCATCGCCTACGACACCGAAGAGATCCGCGCCCAGATCGAGTCCCTGCTGCAGCGTCTCGGCGTCTCGGAGTACACTTTCCGGAAGCGCAACCTGTGGTTCCGGATGACGTTTCCGCTGACGCTCGGCCTGCGCTTCCTGCCGCTGCGCGGCAGGCTCGACACCGTCTTCTTCGGCACCTACACGGGCTGGGCCTCGTACCTGGTCAACCTGCTGCAGCCGCGTCGCCACGTGCTGGTCGACGACGGCCAGAAGACCATCACCATCATCACCGCACCGGAATCCGTCGGCCTGGGGGAGGGTGACCACCGATCCCTGTTCTCCCGCGCCTACGTGAAGGATGCCGAGATCTTCACTTTCTACGATGCGCTCGCGGCACGTCACGGCCGCCGCGCGGTGCCCAACCGACTGGCATCGGTGGCGGAACAGCTGATGGCCGGCAGCGCCGCCGGCACGCCGGCGGCAGGCCCGGACGACGTATTGTTCATCGGCACGCACGTGGCCCATCGCTACACGCCCTTTGACGCGGCCATGGCGCGCGTCGTCGCTCTGGCGCAAGGGCGGCGCGTGCTCTACCTGAAGCACCGCCGCGACGACCCGGACAGGCTGGCCGCACTGGCGGACCGGCTAGGCTTCGAGGTGCTGAGCTTTGACCTGCCGCTGGAGCTCGTCTTCCACCGCCTGTGGGCGGCGCACCGGCCGGCCGTATGGACCTTTGGCACGACCGCGACCGACACGTTGCAGGCCATGTACCAGGATCTCGAGGTAAAGGTGTTCCGGCTCGATCCCGCCGGGTTCACCACGCGCAAGCTGCGCGATGCCTTCGAGGGCGTCTATCGCCACTACGCCGGCAGGCCCCATGTCGAGCTGGTGACGCTCGATCAGGCTGCTGACCCGCGCTCCCAGACCGCCTCGAAATAGCCACCGCTCTCCCGATAGGGCTTGAGCGCCCCCTGCGCGAGTCGCTCGTGCCGCAGGACATGCCCTGGCAGGTAACCGCAATAGTCCTCGAAGGTCTGCGGCCGCTCCACGCCACCGCGGCGGCGGCCGCTTTCCTTGCCGTGGCGGGCCTGCATCAGGTAAATCCATGATGCGCGGTCGGCCACCTGGTCCAGGTAGTGTCGTACGACCTGCGGCTCCATCTCGCCGAAGCTGGCGGCGTTCCAGAACAGGTCGACCGGACGCTCGCACAGCAGCGGCGTTTGCCAGTTGCCGAAAAAATGCACCTTGCCCGGCTGCAGCCCGGACAGGTCGGTCCAGGTCATGGTGTCCTCGAGGGCGACCAGGTGCTCCGCCATGATGCCGCGACAATAGTGGTAACCGAGGAACAGCTGCAGTGGCAGGTCGAAGCACAGGAGGGTCGCATCCGGCAGCGCCTGCTTCAGCACCGCGGCCTGCTTGCAGGAGCCCGGGCCGATCTCGGCGATCAGCTCGTTGCCGCGCAGGCCGACGGCGCCGTGCACGAAGCAGTAGCGCAGGTAATAGGTGAGATAGCTTATCGAGTGGCGCCGGCCCTCGAATTCGAACAGGTCCTGCGGATCGCCGTAGGCCGGGGCCTGGACCTCGGCCGGCGGTCGCGCGCCGGTCTGCAATGCCGCAAGCTCCGCCCTGGCAAGCGCCAACGCATGCACGTCCTGCAGCTTCATCCCGTAGGGCAGCATTCCCAGCTTGCGTTCACCCACCATGCGATGTGCAGCGTCCAGCGCCTTGCCGAACACCGCGCCGCTACCCCTCATCGACTTGCTGCGGCGGCGGTAAGGCGCTGTGCCGAAGCCGAACGTCGCAAGGTAGGGGTAGAGGCCGGAATCGATCTGCTCCAGCTCGAGATGCTCGATCTCCTTCGAGATGGCGGCCTCGTAATTCTCCCAGTAGCGAGTGGCGTGATAGATCCCTGGGGCCTCGCGGTACCGCCGGCGCAGTTCGTCGAGCAGCCGTGGCTCGGGCCTCGTCATGGCTGCTCCAGGTCATCTTCGCGCACGGGCGTATTGGCCGCGACGTCGCGCGCCAGCCGCCGGCCAAGCACACGATCGAGGTGCTTGGGCGCCAGGCCGAAACCAGGCCGCACGCTGCGCACCGCGTCCGCGGTGACGTGCTCGCCGGCCCGCAGCGGCTTGACGAAATACAGCGAGCGGCGGAACTGCGCGTTGCCCAGCTCGCTCGACTTGCGGCCGTAGTCGACCTTCCCGAGGGCTTCCCATGCCGTCCGCGCGCCCTTGCACAGTGCGGCCAGGTCGTCGGGCTCGAGCGAGAACGTATCGTCCGGCCCACCGCCTTGACGGTCCAGCGTGAAATGCTTTTCGACCAGCGCGGCGCCGAGCGCGACGGCCGCAATTGCCGTGGTGTTGTCGAGGGTGTGGTCCGACAGCCCGGTCACCACGCCGAAGCGCCGGCTCATGTCCGCCAGGGTGCGCAGGTTGTAGTCGGCGGCGGGCGCCGGGTAACCGCTCACGCAATGCAGGATGGCCAGCTCCCGGCAGCCGCCGTCCCGCGCCGCCGCAATGGCTTCGCCGATTTCGTCCGCGTCGGCCATGCCGGTGGAGATGATCATCGGCTTGCCGGTCGCGGCGACGTAGCGGATCAGCGGCAGGTCTACTGCTTCGAAGGAAGCGATCTTGTAGGCCGGCGCGTCGAGCGACTCCAGCAGGTCGACCGCTGTGCTGTCGAAGGGGCTGCTGAACAGGGTGATGCCGGCCTGGCGCGCGTGCTCGAACAGCGGCGCGTGCCATTCCCAGGGCATGTGGGCCTCCTGGTACAGCTCGTAGAGCGTGCGGCCGTCCCACAGTCCGCCCTTGATCCTGAAGTCCTCGGCGTCGGAGTCCAGCGTAATGGTGTCCGGCCGGTAGGTCTGCACCTTGACCGCGTCCGCGCCGGCGCGCTTCGCGGCCGTGATGATCTCGCGCGCCGTCTCGAGTCGGCCGTTGTGGTTGGCCGACATTTCCGCGATGACATAGGGCGGCGCGTCGGCGGCGATGCGCCGGCCGGCGATGCTGATGGACGGGAGGGTCATCGCTTCTGGTCCCCGTGGCGGTGGCGTCAGGCGTCGGCCGGGCGCGCCCTGCCC
>CBDDRR010000246.1:0-2855 GCA_965233095.1 uncultured bacterium | reverse complement strand
GCGGCCTGCGGTGGCCTGATGGGCTTTCGCTTCGAGACGGTGCTGTGATGGGCATGACCAGGTTCAACCGGGATCCGCACCGCCGCCAGGGCGGCCTGACGCTTATCGAGATCATGGTCGCGATGGTGGTGAGCCTGATCCTGATCGCCGGAGTGATCCAGATTTTTGTCGGTACGCGCCAGACCTACCGCTTCCAGGACGCCCTGGCCCGCGTGCAGGAGAACGGGCGCTATGCGGCGGAGGCCATCAGCCGCGATGCGCGGCTCGCGGGCTTCGTGGGCTGCACGACGCTTGTCAGCGTGACGCCGAATGCCATCCCGCCGCTGGCCATCGACTACTCGCGCGACACTTACATCGAAGGCGACGTGGGACCGGCGCTTGGCGCGGCCGCCGGCACGGACGTGCTGACGCTGCGGATGCTCTCACCCAACACGGTGCGACTGAGCGTGGACATGGGCGGACCGGGCGATATCGTCACCATTCCCGCCAATATCCCGGGATTCCAGAACGGCAATGTCGTCGGCATTGCGGACTGCAACAACGTGGATCTTTTCACGGTCAACGGCGTGGCCGGCGCCGGGCCGGTGACCATCACGCCGAATAACCCCCTGACCAAGGCCTACCTGGAGGGCACGGTGCTGAGCCGCTACCGCGAGGTGTCGTACTACATCGCGCCGGGCGCGAGCGGTGACCTGGCCCTTTGGCGGCGCGACGATGGCGTGGACCTTGAACTCGTCGACGGGGTCGAAGATTTGTGGCTGCGCTATGGCGAGGATCTCAACAACGACGGTGCGCCGAACGTGTACGTCGAGGCGGCCGCCGTGGGCGACTGGAGCCGCGTGCGCAGCCTGCGCATCAGCCTGCTGCTGGCCAGTAACGAGGACAACGTGACGGGGGGCGTCCAGCCGGTCGATTTCCGCGGCGCCGTGATCGCGCCCGCCGACAACCGTTATCGCCAGGTGCTTACGACCACGATCGGCCTGCGCAACCGGCTTCCCTGAGGCAAGAGAACATGATGGCCAAGCTGCCGAACAAATTTGTTTCGATGCATCGCGAGCGCGGCTCCGCACTGGCGATTGCACTGATTTTCCTGTTGCTGATGACCCTGCTCGGCGTCTCTGCCATGCGCAGCAGCAACATGCAGGAGCGCATGGCCGGCAACCTGCGCGACCGCAACATGGCTTTCCAGGCTGCCGAAGGGGCGCTGCGCGGTGGCGAGGCCTGGTTGATGAATGTCGTCAACCAGCAGACGGCCGATTTGAATGCGCAGATGCTCAACCCTGCCGCCTGGGACGGCGTTGCGCCGGCGCCGACCGGCAATATTCTCGCCCTCGACGGACAGCTGGCCGCCGACCCCGAGTTCTACGTCGGCCCGCCGAGCCTGCGACGCGTCGGCATCCAGCTGCCGCCCGATTTCCGGCGCATCTACCCGGTCACTGCCCGCGGCGAGGGCGGTTCGGATGTTGCAGTCGTGGTGCTGCAGTCGACTTTTGAGCCGCCGCAATGATCGTTGCGGCCAGCAATCTTTCCGACCTGGCGTCCACTGGGATGCCTAGGAGTAGTCAGATGGTCACCGTGAAGAACCGGAAATCTCTCAAGCGGCTCGGTGCCGTGCTGGCGGGGTTCGCGCTTTCGGCCATCGCCGCAGGCGCAGCTCATGCCGACGTCGACATCGCGAATTCGCCGTTGTTTGTCACCTCGGGCGTCGATCCGAACATCCTGTTCATCATTGACGACTCTGGCTCGATGCAGTTCGAATCAATGCCGGACGGCATCACCAACATATTTGGCGCGGGATGCTGCACCAGTCATATCATGTGGATGTATCCGCGCGTGGCGGGCCTGCATGGCGCCGGCGACTACAACGCGCAGCGGGTGCCCTCCTTTGCCCCGGCAAGTGTCATGGGCAACGCCTATCGCTCCTCCATGGTCAACACCTTGTACTACAACCCGGCGATTACTTATCGCCCGTGGGCGAATGCCGACGGTACGCGCATGGCCGATGCACCGCCGACGGCCGCACCCAACCGGCCCTTGTTCCCGGGCTACGGCACCCGCAACCTGACCGTGGACAACACCCAGTTTGCCTGGTGGGTTGAGGATCGGGTGAATGTGCAGGTCAACGCGACTCGGACCTTTTTTCCCGCGGTCTACTCGACGTACGTCGGCCCGCCGGTCGCAGACATCACGGCAGCCATCGATAATGCGGCCAGCTCCATCTGGAACGTCGCCAACTACACCCGGACCGAGATCCGCCCGGCCAATGCACCGTTCACCGGCGAGGGCCGGATCAGTCGCAGTGACTGCGCCGCGGGCTCCTGCACCTACGACCAGGAAATCCAGAACTTCGCCAACTGGTACACCTATCATCGCAGCAGGATCTTTGCGTCCCGGGCCGGCATCGGCCAGGCGTTTTCGTCGCAGAGTTCGGATGTACGGGTCGGCTTCGGCGCCATCAACAAGGGCAGCACGACCATCGACGGCGTCGCGACCAGCACGGTCATCGACGGCGTGCGTCGCTTCGACGGGGCGGACCGCGATGCTTTCTACAACCGGCTGTATAGCCTGGATATTCCGGCCCAGGGTACTCCGCTGAGACTGGCGCTGCAGGGGGCAGGCCAGTATTTCTCCCGCAGCGACTCCCAGGGTCCCTGGAGCACTACTCCGGGCGTGGCCGGGGGGCGGGATTTCGAGTGCCGGCAGAGCTACTCGATTCTCATGACCGACGGCTCGGCTTCCGGTGGTTCGGCCTATGCGGCGAGCGGCGCACGCGCCGACAACAACGACGGTACCGGCAGCAATTCCACGTTGAACGACAATCCCGATCCGGCCGGCAGCGACTTCACTTACGCACC
>CBDDRR010000245.1:0-6707 GCA_965233095.1 uncultured bacterium | reverse complement strand
GTGCCGCCGGTGCCGGTGCCGGTCACCCAGTAATCGAGTCCCAGGTCGGCGAAATCGGCGAGAATCTCCTGCGCCGTGGTGCGGGCGTGCACAGCCGCGTTGGCTTCGTTCTCGAACTGGCGGCACAGGAACCAGCCGTGTGCCCGGGCGAGTTCCTCCGCCTTGGCCAGCATGCCGGTGCCTTTCTCGGCGGCGGGCGTCAATACGACACGCGCGCCGAGGAAGCGCATCAGGCGGCGCCGCTCGACGCTGAAACTCTCGGCCATCACCACGACCAGCGGATAACCCTTGCGGGCGCACACCATGGCCAGGGAAATCCCCGTGTTGCCGCTGCTAGCTTCCACTACCGTCTGGCCAGGCTGCAGTTCGCCGTCGGCCTCCGCCTGCTCAATGATGGCGAGTGCCGCCCGGTCCTTCACCGAGCCCATCGGATTGGCAGCCTCCAGCTTCACGTACAGTTCAACGTCCTGCGGCGCGAGCCGATGGAGTTTCACCACGGGCGTCCGCCCGACCGTATCCAGCACGCTTTCGTAGATGGCCACGATTAATACCTCCGGTGTCTTTGCTGCGCGGCGAACCGGGCCGCGCGACATGGAGGCAGTGTGAGACGCCGACGTAAGGGGACGATGTCCGCGGCGTATCGTTGTGTAACAGGAGTGTTTCCGCGCCGCCAGGCGCAAGCCGCGTCAGTCCCGGGCGAGCAGCTTCTCGAGGTGTTGAAACAGCTCCGCGGTATCGACCGGCTTGGACAGCCGGGCGCGAATGCCGGCGGCGGCCAGGTCGGCCGCTTCCAGCTCATCGGCGTACCCGCTGTACAGAAGCAACGGCAGGCCCGGATCAGCCGCGTGCAGGCGCCGGGCCAGCTCCAGGCCGGTCATGTGCGGCATGGTGTGGTCCAGGATGGCGACGTCGAACCGCGCAGCACTGCCGTCCGCCGCAGCGGCCTTCAGCGGGCTGTCGACCGCCGTGACATCCAGCCCCCATTCACCCAGCAGGTCCGTCATGAAGTCACGCGCAGTGTCATCATCGTCCACCAGCAATACCCGCCCGGCGAGCACCGCCGCCGGCTCGTGGCGTTGCTCTTCCGGGTGCGGGCCTTCGGCTTCCGCCACTTGCTCGAGCGGCGGCAACAGGATGTGAAAGGCGGCCCCTCCCGATGCGCGGTTCGTGACCACGACATGGCCGCCGTGTTCATGCACGATACCGTGCACCGTTGCCAGGCCCATGCCGCTGCCCTGCCCTGGCGCCTTGGTGGTGAAGAACGGCTCGAACATCCTGTGCAGCACCTCGTCCGGCACGCCAGGCCCGGTGTCCTCGACCGACAGCACCACGTGGCGGCCGCGGAAGGTTTGCTGACAGGAGGTGCACACCGCGGCCTCGATGTCGATGCAGCGCAGGTTGATCTCGAGCGTTCCCTGGCCGCCCATCGCATCCCGCGCGTTTATGCACAGGTTGACGAGAATCTGCTCGAGCTGCACGGCATCGAACATGATCGCCGGCGTGGACGGGTCGAGCTTGCGCACCAGCACCACCGTCGCAGGCAAGGTCGCCCGCACCAGCCGCAGGCCGTCGGCGACCAGCGGCGCGGGCGCCACGGCACGGGCATCGCCGCGGCGCCCGCGGCTGAAGGTGAGCATCTGCTGGATCAGGTCGGTGGCACGCACGCCCGAGTGGCGTGCACGTGCGAGGTACTGCTGCAACCTGGCATGGCCCAGCCCGCGGGCGATGTCGTCGGCCATGCCCAGGTAACCCATGATGCCGGTGAGGATGTTGTTGAAATCGTGGGCCACCCCGCCGGTGAGATGCCCGATCGCTTCCATTTTCTGCGCCTGGCGAAGCTGGGCCTCCAGCCGCGCGCGCGCCTGTTCCGCCTCGCGCTGCAAGGTGATGTCGCGCAGGTAGCCGATAAACACGACACCGTCCACGCCCTGCGCTTCCGCAATCGCAAGCTCCACCGGAAACTCGCTCCCGTCCGCGCGCATCGCCGTCAGCTCGACGCGACGCCCCAGCATGCGGGATTCGCCGCCCATCAGGTACCTCTCCATGCCGCGCTGGTGCGCCTGGCGCAGTCGCGGGGGTACGATGAGATCAGCCAGCGGCCGCCCCAGGGCCTCCTCTCTACGGAAGCCGAAACATCGCTCCGCGGCCGGATTGAACTCCCGGATCCGGCCACCGCTGTCCATTGCGATGATGCAGTCCAGCGCGGCTTCCACCGTCGCCCGCAGGCGATCCTCGCTGCGCGCCAGTGCTTGCTCACGCTCCTTGCGCTCGGTGATCTCTCGCGTCACCGCCAGGATCCGGTCGACGCCCGCCAGGCGCACACGCTTGAGCACCACCTCGTCCCAGGCAAGACTGCCGTCCGCGTTGCGTCGATGCCATTCCAGCTTGACGACCTCGCCGTTCCTGGCGCGCTGCATGGCCGCGGCGGCGTCATCCTGCGTGTAAGGCGGCTCCCCGGAGCCGAGCTCGCCCACGCTCATCCGCAGCACGGTATCGTGATCGTAGCCGTAGACCTCGCAGACCCGGGGGTTGACGTCGACCAGCCGGCCCGTGTCGATGTCGTGAATAAAAATGCAGTCCTGGGAGGACTCGAAAATAGTCCGGTAGCTCTGCTCGGACTCGAGCAGCGCCCGGTCCATTCGCAGGCGCTCCAGCTCAGACGCAGTTCGCACCGCGAAGATCGCCAGCACCGACTCCACGAGGGCGCGGGGCGGCAGCGGGCCACGGTGGCACACGGACAGCACGCCCGCTGCATCGCCCGCCGCATCCAGCAGGGGATAGCCGGCATAGCTGACATAACCGGCGGCCTTGAGGTCGGCGTCCCCGGTAAACATCTCGGCGGCATTCTCCGAGTAGTACTCGAAGCCGTTGTGCAACACCATTTCGCAGGGCGTGCCGCGGATCTCGTAACAATAGCTGCCGCCCACCCGGCCTTCCTCGCACATTGCCAGCGCGGCCAGGCGCCGGCGTTCGCTGCCATGCTCGAAGGCCGCGACAAATGCGAGGTCCACGCCGAGCAATGCGGCCGCGCTCGCGACCGTCAGCTCGAACACCTCCGGCCCGCTCGTCGCCGAGATACCGAGCGCGACACGCCGCATCGCCTGGTCGGTGCGCCTGGCATCTGTGACGTCCTCGGCCGTCAGGCATACCGCCCAGGGCCGGCCCTCCACATCCAGCAGGGGATACTTTCGCGTGTTGTAGCTGCGCAGCCGGCCGTTGAGCTCGAGCTCTTCCTCGAATACCAGCTCGCGCCGCTCCGCCAGCACTCGCTGGTCGTTGGCGCGCAGCTGTGCGGCCATCGCCGGGCTGAAAATCTGCTCGTCCGTGCGCCCAAGGTAGTCGCGCTCCGCGCCGCCGACCAGTTCGAGGAAGGCCCGGTTCACGTACAGGTAGCGGCCCTCCAGGTCCTTGACGGCCACAACGGCGGACGTGGCGTCCAGCAGCTGCCGCAATGCGCCAGCCGGCAGCCCGTCGTGCTCCGACGACGCCGGCCCAATGCGACTGATGGGGTGCTCAGTGACCATGGAGCGAGTCTACCGCTCCGGAATGCCCGCACAACGGCCGGATACAATCCGGCAACAATCGAAACGGGGCGGATACATTTGCGGGTGCCGCCCCCGTAGCAGCGCGGCCCTCATCCCCCGCCGGGCACGAACATGTAGCCGACTCCGCGCACGGTGCGGATGAGCGTCGGGCTGTCCGGCGAGTCCTCCAGCTTGCGTCGCAGCCGCGCCACGCGGATGTCGATGCTGCGATCGAAGGGGTCCCAGTCGCGATTCTGGGTCATGTTCAGGATCTGGTCGCGCGACAGCATCCGGTTGGGATGCTCGACGAACACCTGCAGCAGGTCGAATTCCATGCGCGTGAGAATGAGCTCCTCGCCATCCGAGCGGAACAGCCGCCGCGACGCCAGGTCCAGCTCGAAGCCGGGAATCCTCACTCGCCCGGCGGGGCGCTCCTCGAGCGCCTCGGGCGCGCGCCGGTAGCGGCGCATGATGCTCTTGACCCGCGCCAGCAGCTCGCGCGGATCGAAGGGCTTGGTAACGTAGTCGTCAGCACCAACCTCGAGCCCGATGATCCGGTCGAGGGCCTCCCCTGCACCCGAGATCATCACGATCGGTATGTCCAGTTGCTCGCGGACGTGACGGGCAAGGCTCAAGCCGTCTTCGCCGGGCAGTCCCACGTCGAGGAATACGAGCTGCGGCGTCGCCTGGTCAAGCATGCTGCGTGCCTCGCCGGCACAGCCGGCAATCTGCACCTCGAAGCCCTGCTGGGAAAAATAATCCCGCAGCATCTCGCGTACGACCACGTCATCATCGACCACCAGCAGCGTCTGCGCAGTGTCGTTCATGCTGTCCCCCAGCCAGGTCAGCGGCCCGCATGCATTGCCGCCCCGAATCCGGATTGTGCGCCTCGCCCCGCCGCGTGTTCAAGCCAGACGACGCTATAAACACAAAAGGCTCGGCATCGCGGTCATTTTGCCTTAGTCTTCGCTGCCTGCGCATACGACCAATCGCGATCCTGAACCGGAGCCCGCATGAACGCCCATGATCCCGCACGCTTCGAGCGCCTGCGCTGGACCATCTACGGCGTCCTGATCGCGGCCTACATGCTGGCTTTCTTTCATCGCTTTGCGCCGGCAATGGTCTCGGCCGAGCTGGCGCAGGCGTTCGGTATCAGTGCTGCAGCCCTGGGCTCGCTGGCAGCGATGTATTTCTATATCTACACGGCGATGCAGATTCCCGCCGGCGTGCTGGCCGATACGCTCGGCTCGCGCTTCGCGGTTACGCTCGGCAACATCGTGGCCGGCGCCGGCTCCGTCGTGTTCGGCCTGGCGGAAACGTTCACCTCCGCCAGCGTCGGGCGCTTCCTTGTCGGCCTCGGCGTCTCCGTTGTGTTCGTCGGCCTGATGAAGAGCAATACCGTGTGGTTCAGCGAGCGGCGCTACGGGACGATCAGCGGCCTGACGCTGCTGCTGGGCAACCTCGGCGCGATCGCCGCCACGGGTCCGCTGGCGTTGATGCTGTTGCATGTCGACTGGCGCACGCTGTTCGTCGCCCTTGGCGTGTTCGCGGTCGGCCTAGGGCTGGTCTCCTGGTGGCTCGTGCGCGACAAGCCGGAAGACCTGGGCTTTCCGTCGGTGCGCCAGATGGAGGGCCAGGCCGCGCACGCACCGCGCACGCAGCACTGGATTCATGACCTCAGCGCAGTGCTTGCCAACCGGCGCCTCTGGCCCGGCTTCGTCTACGACTTCGGCCTGACCGGCAGCCTGTTCGCCATGCTCGGCCTGTGGGCCGTGCCGCTGCTCCGCGACGTACACGGTCTCAGCCGGGGCGAGGCCTCGCTATACACCA
The DNA here is from genome assembly GCA_965233095.1 of uncultured bacterium. Classification (GTDB taxonomy): domain Bacteria; phylum Pseudomonadota; class Gammaproteobacteria; order Steroidobacterales; family XN24; genus XN24. The sequence continues at coordinate 1,353 of CBDDRR010000245.1, read as the reverse complement.
CGCTGGCAACCATTGCATTCGCGCTGGGCTGCCTGGCGGCAGGCAGCCTCTCTGATCGCGTGCAGCGGCGCCTGCCGGTGCTGCGCGCCGGTGCGCTGGTGTACTTCGCCGTTTGCCTCGGCCTGCTGTTCCTGCCCTGGCAACCGGGCCCGCTCGCCTTCGGCCTGTTCGCCCTGCTCGGCATCAGCGCGGGCAGCTTCGTGGTCGCCTACGCTCACGCCAAGGAAGTGACGTCGCCGGCGCTGTCGGGCATGGCCATCGCGCTGGTCAACACCGGCCTGTTTCTCGGCACTGCGCTGTTCCAGCCGCTGTTCGGTTGGGCGATGGACCTCGGCTGGGACGGCAGAATGCTGGACGGCGTGCCGGTGTACGCGGCCGGCGACTACGACCGCGGCCTGTGGCTGCTCGCCGGCTTCGCGGCAATGGCCGCGATCGCGTCGCGTTTCCTGGTGGAGACGGGCTGCCGCAACATCAGCTCCGAATCACCCCGCAACTGATCCGGCTCAGGCCGTCAGTCCCGCCAGTGCCATTACGGCCAGCGTTGCGAGTACCGGCACCGCGATGGTGACGATCGCGATGTCGCGGTAGGCGACGCGATACGACAGTCCCATGATCGTCATCATCACCACCACCGCGCCGCAGTGCGGCAGGGAATCGAAGCCGCCCGAGGCGAGCGTGGCTATGCGGTGCAATGTCTCCGGCTCGATGCCCATCTCGAGATAGCGCGGTGCGAGCGAGGCCATGAAAATCTGCAGGCCGCCCGATGCAGAGCCGGTGATGCCCGCCACCGTGCTGATGGAGAGAAAGGCCGACAGCAGCGGCGGCAGGCCGGTCTCCACCACGAGGCCGCTGAACTGCCGGAAGCCGACGGTCTGGATGACCACCCCGCCGAAGCCGATGATCGCCGCGGTGTTCATGATCGGCAGGATCGCCTCGTTGGTACCGCGCCCCAGGCTCGCCATGCGCCGGCCGCCCAGACGCGGCAGCAGGAGCAATGCGAGCACGGTGCCGCAGGCCAGCGCAAAACTCGGCCAGAACACCGGCTGGGCCGCTGCGAAGGCCACGATCTTCGCCAGCCCGGAGTCGCCGCCCGCCACGAACACGCCGACGAGCCGCGGCCCGATGATGATGGTCAGCACCACGAGCAGGGGCAGGAGCGCAACGCCCCAGTGGGGCAGGCCCTGCTCGATCTCCTCGTCGTCGGGAACGTGTTCGTGCGGCGCTGGATCGAAGCCCTCGCCGCTCGCCAGCGCGCGCCTGCGCTCACGCTCCAGGTAGGCCATGCCGAGCACCACCATGAACAGCGCGGCCGCCAGCCCGAGCAGCGGCGCCGCAAACAGGTCAGTGCCGAGC
>CBDDRR010000244.1:0-9876 GCA_965233095.1 uncultured bacterium | reverse complement strand
CGTGGGCTCGACGCGATCCTGGCCTGGCGATTCGGACGGGCGGCCCGTGAGCAGCAGCGCCGCCAGTACGACGACGTTCAGTACCAGCAGTGCGCCCAGCGCCAGCAACCAGGTCGCCGGCCGGCTGTGCTCGGGAGCCTCGGGTACGACAGCAAGGCCGGGCCCTACCTGTCGCTGTCGCTGGTGCTCCGACTTGCGCAGTGCGTCGAGGATCAGCGACACCTCAGTCGTCCTCCCGCAGCCTGGGGCGGCCGCCGAGGCCGAGGGCGTTGTTCGCGGAGACCAGCGTCATGGCGCCCGCGATGCCGTCCACGCTCAGGCGGCGCGACCGTTGGAAGTCGCGCACTGCCGCCTCCAGGCCGGGGTCGTAGAGCGCTGATCCTGCCGGCAGCACCGGTGTGCCGCGCAGTTCGCCGAGCACGCGGCGCAACCACAGCACGTCAGTTCCCGTGGCGTTGCGCGACAGTGCCCTGCCGTCGCCCGCTTCCGGTCGCCACAGCAGCAGGTATTCCCCGAACCAGAGGGTCAGCAGCTCGCCCAGCGGCACCTCGACCGCGGCCTCGCCGGCCTGCAGCTCCGCGGTTTCGCCGCGCACCCGGTTCAGCAGCAGCTGGTGATCGCGTCCGTCGCGGTCCGTCAGGACGATGATTGCCGGCCGATCAAGGGCCGCGAGCTCACCCCAGGTGCCGCGCTGTAACAAGCACTGCAGGCCCTGGGCTGCGGCCTGCTCGCACGCGGGGCCGGACTCCGCGCGGTAGTCCAGGCCCCAGCGCGCCAGCAGCGCGCTGAACGCCGTGTCGGTGCCCGTCGCAAGGATCCCCGCTGCCAGCCGGTCGGCCAGCCTTGGCGGCGTCTCGGCCGCCGCTGCCTCGGCGGGTTCGGCGGGATCCACAGGATCCGCCGTTCGTTCGGCCAGGGGCTCGGCTGATCCTGCTGCGGCTGGCGCGGGCCGCGCGGCGGTCTCCACCGGCGGCACAGCGGCGGCCTGTCGTTCGACAATGCCGCCGGCCGGCTGATCGGCAGTCGACGCCTGCGGGCTCGCCATACGCTCGCGAATCATCGAGGTGGCGATGCCCGCCGCGATTGCGATGGCGATGCCCGCCAGGACCAGCAGGATGGCGGCCGCTCCCGGCGAGCGCCGGGCGCGGCGCCGAACCCGTTCGCCAAACACCTCGTTGGCCGCCTTGCGCGTCAAGCCGGGCGAAATCGTCTGCGCTTCCTGTGACCACGCGCCCAGCAGCGCCCGGTCGGCGATGACGTTGACGAGGCGCGGTACCCCGCCGGAGACCTGGTGCAGTGCCTTCAATGCACCGGACGAGAAGATCTCGGCGCGGCTGCCCGCCACCTCGAGGCGATGACGCACATAGGCGCGCAGCTCGTCGGGCTCCAGCGGCTCGAGGTGATAGCGGCCGGTGATGCGCTGTGCCAACTGGCGCAGGTCGCTGCGCGCCAGCACGTCGCGCAGCTCGGGCTGGCCGATCAGGATGATCTGCAGCAGCTTCTGCTTGGCGGTTTCCAGGTTTGTCAGCAGGCGGATCTGCTCAAGCACCTCGGTCGACAGGTTCTGCGCCTCGTCCACGATCAGTACCACCCGCCGCCCCGCGGCATGCGCCTCCAGCAGGTGGCTGTTGAGCGCGTCGACCACGGACTTCTGGCTGCCGCGATCGGGTACGGGGACGTGCAATTCGTCACAGATGGTGAGCAGGAACTCCTGCGGGGAGAGACGGGGGTTCAGCACGAGGGCGACTTCGGCGTGCTCGGGCAGCTGCTCCAGCAGGCTGCGGACCACGGTGGTCTTGCCGGTGCCCACCTCGCCGGTCAGCTGGATGAAGCCGCCGCTGTCGGTGATGCCGTACAGCAGGTGCGCAAGCGCCTCCGCATGCCGGCGGCTCAGGTACAGGTACCTGGGGTCCGGCGTAATGGAGAAGGGTTTCTCGTTGAGTCCGAAGAAGCTTGCGTACATGCCGTTGATCCACGCCGCGATTCCCCGCGGCAGGGTCAGGGATGATGCACCGGGGACCCTTGCCGGGGCAATCCGCTACAACGTGACCGCCGTGTAGAGCAGCAGGCCGAGGAAGGTCACGAGCAGGGCGCTGAAATAGGCGCAGCCGAGCAGCAGGTACTTGAAAGAGGTCAGCCAGAACCCTTGCCCGTACACGCGTCGCATCGCCCGGAACAGGTAGACCGGCACGTAGAGGTAGGCGATTGCGGTGAGCAGGTCGAGCGGCAACACGCCCGGCGCCGCCAGGTTGCCGCTCCAGCGCAGCACGATCACCGCGATGTTGAGCAGGAAGAAGAACGAGTGGAAATGCACCAGGAAAAGCAGGTGCTCGGCGTAGTAGCGCCCGGCCAGCGGGTAGACCACCTTCATCACCACCGCCATCAGGGGCAGGAACAGGAACATCATCGCCGGGACATTGGCCAGCAGGGCCCGGCCGAAGGAACGGCCGCGGTCCACGGTGATCTGTTCGCAAATCTCCGCGGCGCGCTGCTGCGGCACCAGCCTCGCCAGCCAGTCGGGCACGCCGTCGTAGCTGACGTTGCAGTCGCCGTCGATCTGCAAGCCGCCCGCCTGGACCTGTGATTCGCGGCGCGGCGCGGGCCTGGCATCGCCACCGGCCGGTACTTCCGGCCCATCTGCCGCGGGAACCTCGGGGGGATCCTCGGCCGGCGCCGTGGCCGGTGGCTCGGCCGGTGCCTCGACCGCATCATCCCTGCCGTCGTTTACGCCCTGCGCGAAATCCATGTCGGGCCCGAATTCGAACTTCGCGTTCAGCGTGGCGATGAAAAAGAACACCAGCGTGGCCGAGATGAATAGCCGCATCGGCGGTACGAAGCGCGCCCGTTTGCCCTGCAGGTAGTCGAGCGTCAGGCGGCCCGGCCGAAACATCAGCAGGCCCAGCGTACGCCAGATGCGTGAGTCCAGCGACGCGATCAGGTCGCCGGCGTCCTTGAGCAGCTCCCAGAAGGTGATCATGCGCACGCGCGCGCGCTGGCCGCAGCTGGCGCAGTACTGCCCCCACAGCAGCTCGTTGCAGTTCGGGCAGGGGCGGGCGTCCGTCAGCGCCGCGTCGCGGCCCTCGAGCACGATGCGGCGGCTGGCGCGGAAGCGGTCGCCGAATTTCGCCACGCCTGCGGCACGCATGCGCGGCGCGAACTCCTCAAGGTAGCGGTCCAGCGCGGCCCGGTTCTCGAGTTCGTAGCGCACCACGCGCAGCTGGGCGCCGGTCTCCGGGTCCTCCGCCTTGTGGATGCTGGCGCCGGTGAAGCCTGGCAGCGCCAGCACGTCGTCCACGTGGTACTCGAGCCACGCCTCGAAGTCGCCCAGGATCTCCGGGTCAGGCTGCAGCGCGACCTCGTAGGTGATGCCTGCATCGCGCATGGCCGGGTGCCGGGCCGGTCGAACCTACGCGTCGGCCGACTCGGGCGACCGCGTCGCGCGTCGGCCCTTGCGCACAGGCTTGCCCGGTTGCACCAGCGGCTGCAGTTCCTCCGGCGCAAAGTCATCCACGTGGATCAGCGCCATGACCTTCTCGTCGGCGGTGCGCAGCTGCCCGGCTTCCTCGGCGGTGATGATCCCGGCCGCCACGCCCTCCTCGACCTGGCCGGCGTAGTCGAGCGCACGGATCTGGCCTTCCTTGACGCCCTTGCGCAACTTCTTCTCCAGCGGCGATACCTCGATGGACAGCTCCATGGCCTCCTGCAGCAGGCCGAGCGCGTTGCCCGGCTCGACCGTGCGGTAGACGCCCTCGCACAGCCGGTCGCGCATCTCGCCGGGCCCGATGACGCCCTCGACGATGCGCCGCGACAGCCGGTCGCGCGGCGAGCTGAAGGTGCGGCCGCGCGGGAACACTACCAGCCGCAGCAACCAGGCCACTGGGCGCACGGGGAAATTCCGCAGGAAGCCGTGCAGCTGCTCCTGGGCCCGGTACAGCAGGAAGCGGCAGCTCCACTCCACCAGCGGCAGGTCGGCTTCGCGGCGGCCCTGGTTCTCGAAATGCTTGAGAACCATGGACGCGAGATACAGGTTCGACAGGATGTCGCCGAGCCGCGCGGAGAGCATTTCCTTCTTCTTGAGGGCTCCGCCGAGCGTCAGCATGGCGGTGTCCGAGACCAGCGCAAAGGCGGCGCTGAAACGCCCGATGTGCTGGTAATAGCGGCGCGTCGGACCGCGCGTCGGGGTATCCGCCCACTTTGCCGCGGTCAGGCCGAGCACCAGGGCGCGCGCGGCGTTGGACAGCGCGTAGCCGATGTGGCCGAACAGGGCCTGGTCGAAGGCCTCCAGGCCGGCCTCTTCGTCGGGGTTCTGCGCGGCGTGCAGTTCCTTGAGCACGAAGGGATGGCAGCGAATGGCGCCCTGGCCGAAGATCATCAGGCTGCGGGTGAGAATGTTCGCGCCCTCGACGGTGATCATCACCGGGATCGAGTTGTAGCCGGTGCCGAGGTAGTTGCCGGGACCCATGCAGATGGCCTTGCCGCCGTGGATGTCCATGGCGTCGTTGGCAACCACCCGCGCCATCTCGGTGCAGTGGTACTTGAGGATGGCGGCCGGCACGGCCGGCTTCTCGCCGGCGTCGACGGCGGCAATTGTTACGCTGCGCGCTGCATCGACGATGTAGGCGAAGCCGGCCATCCGCGCGAGCGCCTCCTGCACGCCCTCGAAGCGGCCGATCGGCATGCCGAACTGCTTGCGGATGCGCGCGTAGGCGCCGGTCGCGAACACGCCGGCCTTGGCACCGCCGTTGGCGTTCGAGGGCAGCGAGATGCAGCGGCCCACCGACAGGCATTCCATCAGCATTCGCCAGCCCTGGCCGGCCATTTTCGGCCCGCCGATGACCGCGTCCAGCGGCAGGAACACGTCCTTGCCCTCGATCGGACCGTTCATGAACGGCACAGACAGCGGCAGGTGGCGGCGGCCGATCTCGACGCCCGGGGTCTCCGCCGGCACCAGCGCGACCGTGATGCCGAGGTCCTTCTCCTTGCCGAGCAGGCCGTCGGGGTCGAACATGCGGAAGGCGATGCCGACCACGGTGGCCACCGGCGCGAGCGTGATATAGCGCTTAGAGAAGTTGAGCTGCAGGCCGAGCACTTCCTCGCCGTCGACCGTGCGCTTCACCACCACGCCGCTGTCCGGAATGGCGGCCGCGTCGGACCCGGCGCGCGGGCTGGTAAGGCCGAAGCAGGGAATCTCACTGCCATCTGCGAGGCCGGGCAGCCAGCGGTCCTTCTGCTCTTCGGTGCCGTACTTCAACAACAGCTCGGCTGGGCCGAGCGAGTTCGGCACGGCGACGGTCGAGGCAGCGGTAGCGCTGCGGCTGGCGATCTTGGTCAGCACCTGGCTGTGCGCATAGGCGGAGAACTCGAGGCCGCCGTAGCTCTTCGGGATGATCATCGCGAAGAAGCCCTTGCTGCGCAGGAACTTCCAGGTCTCGGGGGAGAGGTCCTGCAGGGTGTGCGTGACCTGCCACTCGTCGATCATCCGGCAGAGTTCCTCGCAGGGGCCGTCAAGGAAGGCCTGCTCTTCCTCGGAGAGTTGCGGCGCAGGGGCGCCCAGCAGCTTGCGCCACTTCGGCACGCCGGCGAACAGCTCGCCTTCCCACCAGACTGTGCCGGCCTCGAGAGCCTCGCGCTCGGTGCGTGACATCGAGGGCAGCATCTTGCGATACATCTTCAGCAGCGGCCGGGTGATGCGCTCGCGCCGCACGTCGGTCAGGTTCAGCGCCAGCATGCCGGCGAACAGCACCCACAGCAGCAGGTTCCAGATGAATCCGCCGTTGCCGAAAATCGTGTAGAGCAGCAGCGCGCCGCCGGCGATGGCGGTGGCACGCCCCAGGGCAACACGCTGGTAGGCCAACGCAAGCGCGCCGCCGAAGAACAACAGGAACCAGAACAGAGTCGACACGATGGATCACCCCTTGAGCAAGCGGGCCGCCGCTTCCGCAACGCAACGGCATACAGTCGTTTGAATATAACCCCGTTGGGCGCCGGCAACAAAAAGGGGGCAACAAAAAAGGGGACACTGCCTGTTCAGCAATGTCCCCCCTGGCAGCCGGGTCTGCCGGCGGTTGCCGCTAGAGCAGGTCGCGAACGTCGTTGCGTTCCTCGAGCAGCTCCTTTTCGGTGGCGGTCATGCGCTCGCGGCTGAAGTCGCTGATATCCAGGCCCTGGACGATCTCGTAGCGGCCGTCTGCGCAGCGCACCGGGAAGGAGTACACGATGCCTTCGCTGATGCCGTAGCTGCCGTCGGACGGCACCGCCATGCTGACCCAGTCCCCCGGCGCGCTGCCGAGCACCCAGTCGCGCACGTGATCGATCGCCGCCGAAGCGGCCGAGGCCGCCGACGAGAGTCCCCGCGCCTTGATGATGGCTGCGCCGCGCTGCTGCACGGTCGGGATGAAATCGTCGCGCACCCAGCCCTCGTCCACCAGGCTCGGCGCCGGCTTGCCGCCGACAGTGCAGTGGCTGATGTCGGGATACTGTGTGGCCGAGTGGTTACCCCAGATGGTCATCTGGCGGATGTCGTTGACGCTGGTGCCGGTCTTCGCAGCCAATTGGCTGATGGCGCGGTTATGGTCCAGCCGGGTCATGGCCGTGAAGCGCGCATGGTCGAGATCCGGCGCATTGGACAGCGCGATCAGCGCATTGGTGTTGGCCGGGTTGCCGACCACCAGCACCTTGACCTTGCGGTGGGCGTTGTCGTTGAGCGCCTTGCCCTGCGCGGAGAAAATCTTGGCGTTCTCCATCAGCAGGTCCTTGCGCTCCATGCCGGGACCGCGCGGCCTGGCGCCGACCAGCAGGGCGTAATTGGCGTCGCCAAAGGCCGCGTCCGCCTGGTCGGTTGCGACCACCCCGGCGAGGGTCGGGAAGGCGCAATCCAGCAGCTCCATCTCCACGCCCTTCAGCGCACCGAGTGCGGGCGGGATTTCCAGCAGCTGCAGGATCACGGGGGTATCGGGGCCGAGCAGCTGGCCGGAGGCGATGCGGAAGGCCAGCTGGTAGCCGATCTGGCCGGCGGCGCCGGTGATGGCGACTCTCGCGGGTTGGGTCATCTGTGACTCCCTGTTCTGGATTCTGTCGGGGTTGTATCGCGCCCGGGGTCCGGCGCGCCGAGAGGCGCCGGTATCGGCGGGGCTCAGCATTTTAGCAGCGCCCGCGCCACCGCGGGCGTTCATGGCCGGGGGGCTTGCATTTCCCGTAACTGGTGTTATAGTTCACTACAACACCGGCTCAGCCAGCAGCGGATATCCGCCATCGAGGCAGGTCATGAACATGAACATGAAAACCAAGCACAACGCCAGGAACCATGAACAGGCGATGCGGATGTTGACCATCTTTGCCATTGCCTGCCTTACGCTCGCGTCGATGATGGCCTGAGGCGCGCGGAGGACTCCCCATGGAAGGCGAATGGAATGACGCCCAGCCCATCTACCGGCAGCTTCGCGACCGGGTGGTGGCCATGATCCTCGAGGGCGTGCTGGCCGACGGCGATGCGTTGCCTTCGGTCCGCACGGTGGCTGCCGACTACCGGCTGAATCCGCTCACCGTGCTGAAGGGCTACCAGGAGCTCGTCGACGAGGGCCTGGTGGAAAAGCGCCGCGGGCGCGGCATGTTCGTCCGCGAAGGCGCCGGCAAGGCGCTGCTGAAAGACGAACGGCAAGCCTTCCTGAGCGAGCAGTGGCCGGAAGTGGTTTCGACCATCCAGCGCCTTGATCTCGACCTGGACGACTTGCTGGCGCGGGCGCGCGTCCAGCTGGACGACAAGGAGGAGACGCAGTGAATCCCGTGATCCGTGCCCAGGGCCTGTCGCGCCGCTATGGCAGCACCGTGGCGCTCGACGGCGTCGACTTCGAGATTCCCGCAGGCCGCATCGTCGGGCTGATCGGGCCGAACGGGGCCGGCAAGACGACCGCCCTGAAGGCCATTCTCGGCCTTGGGCCTTACGAGGGCGAACTGTCAGTGCTCGGGCTAGACCCGCGCCGCCAGCGCGCGGAGTTGATGCAGCAAGTCGCATTCATCGCGGACGTCGCAGTGCTGCCGCGCTGGCTGCGCGTGCGCCAGGCGATCGACATCACCTCCGGGCTGCATCCCCGCTTCAGCCGCGAAAAGGCCGAGGCGTTCCTGGACCAGACGGAGATCAAGCGCGACAGCAAGATCGGCGCCCTGTCCAAGGGCATGGTCACCCAGTTGCACCTCGCGCTGGTGATGGCCATTGACGCGCGGCTGCTGGTGCTCGACGAGCCCACTCTGGGTCTCGACATCATCTATCGCAAGGACTTCTACGCGGCGCTGCTGAACGACTACTTCGACGGCGAGCGTACCATCCTGTTGACCACGCACCAGGTCGAAGAGGTGGAGCACATCCTCACCGACCTGATGTTCATCAGCCACGGACGGGTCGTGCTCGACGAGAGCATGGACGCGCTGGGCGACAAGTTCCTGGAGCTGGCGACGCGACCCGACCGGGCCGCGGAAGCGCGCAGCCTCGGCCCGCTGTCGGAGCGGCAGGGACTCGGCCGGCACCATTTCGTATTCGAAAACCGCCCCCGCGAGGAGTTGGCGCCGCTCGGCGAGATCACGGTCCCCGGCGTGGCCGACCTGTTTGTCGCCAAGGTCAGGAGGACCGCGTCATGAGACAGCTGACGACACTCGTGCAGCGGGAACTGATCGAGAACCGCTCGAGCTGGCTGGTGAGCGGGGTGTTCGGCGCCCTGTTCGTGCTTGCCGCAGTGCTGGCGGTGTTCGGCCTGGTGAGGGTGGACGCCTTCTCCGATCCGATGACCTTCGCCGAGATCGGTGAGCGCGTCGATCCGGTGATCCTCGGCGAGGTTCTGACCGTGTTGCTGGTCGCGATCGCCGGCGTGCTGAGCGTGGTGACGGCGCTGGTGGTGGTGTTCTACTTCCTCGACGCGCTGTATGCAGAGCGCAAGGACCGCAGCATCCTGTTCTGGAAGTCCCTGCCGGTGTCGGACCTGAAGGTGGTGGCATCGAAATGGCTGACCGGCGCGGTGGTGATTCCGCTGCTGACGGTGCTGGTGTTCCTGGCCACGGCAGTGCTTGTCAGCCTGATCGGCAGCGCGGCGCTGATGCGCGTCGGCGGCGGTGAGCTGCTGGCGGCGGCACCGGTGGCCGTCGGCCGGGTCACGCTGTTCCTGCTGTACCTGATCGCGTGCCAGGTGCTCTGGTTCGCGCCCGTCGCGGGCTGGCTGCTGCTCGTCTCGGCTTTCGCCAAGCGGGCCGTCCTGGGCTGGGCCCTGCTGCCGCCGGCGCTCATCGTGGTTGCCGAGCGGACCCTGCTCGGCAGCCGCCACGCGCTGGAGCTGATCGGGCACCGGCTGGTAGGCGGCTTCGAGCTGGCCGTGCGCAGCGCGGAGCGGCAGATCATCATTGCGGACGACGCGGTGATGTCGGCGTTCCCGGCGCTGGCGGACATTCTTACGCCGGGGCGGTTGCTGGCGGCGCCCTCTTTATGGATCGGCATCGCCGTCGGCTTGGCGTTCCTCGCCGGGGCCGTCTGGTTGCGTCGCTGGCGGGATGAGGCCTGAGTCCCGGAGCCGCGGTCAGGCGCGTTATTCAATCAATAAATCCAAAGACAGAGAGCAAATGATGAACACGGGAAACAAGCAACTGGGCTTGGCGTTGCTGGTACTGGCCGGAGCGCTGGCGGCGACGGGTGGCTGCGTGCTGATCGTCGATGGCGACAGCGGCAAGGCGCGCCGCGCGGATGTCGAATGGGCGTCGAACCAGGGCCAGGCCGAGACCGTATACACCGGCATCGCCGACGGCGCGCTGGCGCGCGAGGTCGAGTCCATGATCCGCGTCGATGACGAGCTGGTCCGCGAGGACATCACGGTGTCCTCCAGCGGCGATGTCGTCACC
>CBDDRR010000243.1:0-5987 GCA_965233095.1 uncultured bacterium | reverse complement strand
CCTGTCGCCGCGCACGCTGGAAAAGCAGCGCGTGATCGGCGGCGGCCCGCGCTTTCGCAAGTTCGGCCGCCGCGTCATGTACGCGGTGGCCGACCTCGACGCCTGGGCCGATGCGCGCAGCTTCGAGGCCACGTCCGATCCCGAGTACGCCGAACGCCATGCCGGCGATTACCGCGATGGCCGCTGACAGCCGGCGCGCGGGTGGCCCTCGTCGTGTCCAGCTCGGAGAAGGAGCGCGAACAGCTCGACCTGTTCCGTGCGCTGCCGGGCGACATGGCGCCGCGCGACGCACAAGACCTGATGGCCTATCCGTTCTTCTCGCTGGCGAAATCGCGCCGCACCGCGCCGATCGACTTCCGCTCCGGCGGCGTCACCGTGCGCGTGGAAGGCACGCAGGAGCACGGCATCGCCACCATCTGGGATGCCGACATCCTCATCTGGGCCGCCAGCCAGATCGTCGAAGCGCGCGACGCAGGCATTCGCCCATCGCGCAGGATGCAGGCCACGCCCTACGAGATCCTGCGCTTCATCGGGCGCGGCACGTCGCTGCGCGACTACCAGCGCTTGAAGGCTGCGCTGGATCGCCTGCAATCGACCACGATTGCCACCTCGATCCGCGAGACGACCGGGCGGCGCCTGCACCGCTTCTCGTGGATCAACGAGTGGAAGGAGCGGACGGACGCCAAGGGCGTGCCGCTCGGCCTCGAACTCATCCTGCCGGACTGGTTCTTTGCCGGCGTGCTGGACGAAGCCCTGGTGCTCACCATCGACCCGGCTTACTTCAAGCTCACCGGCGGCATCGAGCGCTGGCTGTACCGCCTGGTGCGCAAGCACGGCGGCAAGCAGCGCGACGGCTGGCAGTTCGACTTTCCCTACCTGTACCGCAAGTCCGGCAGCCTGGCGCAGCCGCGCGACTTCGCCCGCGACCTGCGCCTGCTGGCCGCGCGCCAGTCGCTGCCCGGCTACGTGCTGTCCGTCGAACGCTGGCCCGGCACACCGGAAATCCTCGCCTTTCGTCCCGTGCCGTCCACGGCACGTTGATAACCGTGGGGATGAAAGCGGGACAAGCTGTGAATGGGCTCGTGCTATCGGGCGCGCCGGGACTCGTGCTATCAGGCGCAGCGGTATCGTGCTATCAGGCGCGCAAATCGCCGCTAACTTCAGCGGCCGCAAGGGTTTTTCCGGCCCTTAACTTTATATCTAACTTTAAAAGCTCTCTAACGAATAACAAGAGCTTGTTATTGGCGCGGTGGATAACCGCCGAAGGTCAACAGCAACAGCGTTTTTCAGGCCGTTCATCGAGCCGCCTTCCGCAAAGGAGGGCTGCGCCATGATCGTCGCCTTGCTCAACCAGAAAGGCGGTGTCGGCAAGACCACGCTCGCCACCCACATCGCCGGTGAACTCGCGCTGCGCGGTCAACAGGTCATCCTGCTGGATTCCGACCCGCAAGGTTCATCGCTCGACTGGACACAACGGCGCAGCCAGCAGGGGCTACCACGGCTGTTCAGCGCCGTGGGCCTCGCACGCGAAACGCTGCACCAGGAAGCGCCGGAGCTGGCACGCCGCTGCGATCACATTGTCATCGACGGCCCGCCACGCATCGCCGCACTCGCGCGCTCCGCGCTGCTGGCGGCCGACCGCGTGCTGGTGCCGGTGCAACCGAGTCCCTACGACCTGTGGGCCAGCGCCGAGATGGTGGCATTGATCCGCGAGGCGCAACTGTTCAGGCCAGCGCTTCGCGCGGCCTTCGTCATCAACCGGCGTGTGGTGCGCACCGTCATCGGACGCGAAGCGCGTGGCGCACTCGCCGAGCAGCCGCTGCCCGCACTGCACGCGGAAATCCGCCAGCGCATCGTCTTCGCCGACAGCGTGGCCGCTGGGCGGCTTGCACGAGAAACCGCGCCAGACAGCGCTGCTGCACGCGAGATCACGGCGCTGACCGACGAGCTGCTGAGGTGGTCGCCATGAGTAGCAAGCGCATCGCCATCGGCGTGCGACCGCCGGCGAATCCGCAGGCCGAGGCCTGGATTCGCCAAGGCGACGCCAACGGCGTCCAGAAAAGCGACCTCTACACCGCGCGCCTGACCCTCGATGTAACGCCCTCCATGCGCGCCCGCATCAAGGTATCGGCCTTCACGCAGGGCGTGACGGTAGCCGAGCTGCTGCGTGCGCTGCTGGAACGCGAGTTCCCGGAGCACACGCCATGAACCCCGCCACGCAGGCGGTCATGGCTGCGCCACCGTCTTCACCGCAGCCGCTCGCATCACTCGACAGCCGCGTGCCGCTCACGCGCGTGTCGCTCGCCTACATCGAGCAGCGCATCAATCTCTATCTGCGCTTCGGCCATCCAGCTCGCACCGTGCAGCTCGACCGCTGGCGGCGCTGCGCGGTGTTCCTGCCGGCGGCGGTCTTTTGCCGCATCCGCTGGGAATCGAACGACTACGGCACCGTGCGCTGGCAGCTCCTGGTGCTGCAAGCCTGCACGCCGCTGGATGCCATGCAGAACATCCCCGGCATTCGTCCTGGTGCGCGCCTGCTGCTGCACGCCGAAGGCGAACAGAAAACGCGATCCGTGCTCGCACGGATCGACGCCATCGAAGCGCTGGGCATCGACCCCGCCGACGTGTCGCCCGCGTACTGGCGCACGCTCGGCAACCGTCTCGCCGCACGCCTGCCGCTGCCGGACTACACCGCCGAACGTCATGCGGCCTGGCTGGCCGGGAGGGCACTGCAATGAACATCACGACCGTCACCACAAGCGCCGTTCCTCGCTCGCGCCATCGCGCGCGCCTCGCACTGGCTGCACTCGCTGCCTGCGGCCTCGCTGCGCTGGCCTGGGCGGCCTTCGTGCAGCCATCGGCGCGCATCGTCTACAACCCGTCCGACAGCGTGCCGGTCGGCTGGTATCGCATCGAACCGGCGCACGCGCTGCACGTTGGCAGCATCGTGCTGACCACCTTGCCGGCAGACGCCGCCGCGCTCGCCGCGCAGCGCGGCTATCTGCCGTCGCACGTTCCGCTGCTCAAACGTGTTGGCGCGGTCGCGCCGCAACACGTCTGCATCGTGAATGGCATCGTGCGTATCGACGGCGTGCCCATAGCCGCCGTGCTGCGCACCGATCGCTGGGGCCGGCCGCTGTCATCCTGGCCACAGTGCCGTCCGCTCGCCGATGATGAGCTGTTCCTCCTGAGCAACACCAACCCGGCATCGTTCGACAGCCGTTACTTCGGGCCGGTCAGCGCCGTCGCCGTGCTCGGCGTGGCGCGACCGATCCGCCTGGAGCCACAGCCGTGACGGCGCACAGCAGCGCGCCGTTCGGCATGTCGTTCCCGTGTTCAGGCCGGTGCAGCGCGTGTGCGTTCGCACCGCGCAGCAACCGGCATTCCCCCGTGCAGACAGCTTGCCCTGAGCGCGCCATGCCGCAGGCATGGCGGGCGCTCGCCGGCGGCCAAGCTGCGCTATGCGCAGCGCCGCCGGGGCATCGCCCCCCCCCGTGCCGTCAGGCCGGGGGAAGATGCAGGGCAAGATTGAAGGGTGCGGCACCACGGTGCGCACAAAGCCAGTCTGCACGTGGGGTTGGCGCGGCACGCGCCCTATCGCGGCACCGTGCCGCGAGCAGCGTCAATGCCGCACGGGCATTGGCGAAACCGCGTGCATCACGCCCTGTGGTGCGCTGCACTTCGCCGGAGCTGCCGCATGAGCCGGCGCAGCAATGACGACGCCGACCGCTTCCGCCTGCGCCCCGGCGCGCCGAAGCAGCGCGGCGATGCCTTCGTCTCCAAGGTGCTGCGCCAGGCCAGCAAAGCGGCCAATGCCACCGGCGGCAAACGCGGCAAGGCACCCGGTTCGCGGTTGGGGCGCGGCCACGTCGCCGCGCGCTTCACCGGGCAGTCGCTGTCCGCGACCTCGCGCCGCGCCACCGTCAAGGTGCGGTTGGTGTATCTCAAGCAGGCCGGCGCGCGTTCGACCATCACGCACCTGCGCTACATCGAGCGCGAAGGCGTCGGCCGCGACGGCGAGCCGGGGCAGGCGTACAGCACGACCACCGACGACGCCGACCTGGCCGCCTTCGAGGAACGTGGCCGCGAGGACCGTCACCAGTTCCGCTTCATCGTCTCGCCGGAAGATGCCGCCGAGCTGGAAGACCTGCGGCGCTACACCCGCGACCTGATGACCCGCATGGAAGCCGATTTGGGCACGAGACTCGATTGGGTTGCCGTCGATCACTGGAACACCGACAACCCGCACACCCATGTCGTCTTGCGCGGCAAGGACGACACCGGCAAAGACCTCATCATCTCGCAGGAGTACATCACGCGCGGCATGCGCGAACGTGCCGCCGAACTCGCCACCGAATGGCTCGGGCCTCGCACCGAGCTGGAGATCCAGCGCAGCATGGCGCGCGAGGTGGAACAGGAACGGTGGACGGGGTTGGACCGTACCCTACAGCGTGAAGCGGCGGACGGCCTGGTGCATGTCGAACACTTCAACGAACCCCGGCTGCAACGCCAGCGCCTGCTGCTGGTTGGCCGCCTGCAACGCTTGCAGCGCATGGGACTAGCGAGTGAAAGCCAGCCTGGTGTGTGGGCCGTTCATGCCGACGCGGAACCAACGCTGCGCGCGATGGGCGAGCGCGGCGACATCATCCGCACCATGCAACGGGCCATGAGCGGCCAGCCGCGCGAGCTGGCTGTCTTCGAGCCAGGTGAGGACGGCCGAACCGTCATCGGCCGGGTGGCCGCCAAGGGGCTGGCCGACGAACTGCTCGACCGGGGCTATCTGATCATCGACGGCGTGGATGGCAAGGCCCACTATGTCGCGCTCAACGCCCGCGACGCACCCGGCAACTACCCGACCGGCGCTGTGGTGGAAGTGCACGGTTCCGCCGAGGTGCGGACGGCGGACAGGAACATCGCCGCGCTGGCGAGCGATGGGCTGTATCGCACCGATCATCACCTGGCGATTGCACAAGGTCAGGCGCAGGCCGGCCGCGATCCGCAGGAAGTCGTTGCGGCCCATGTCCGTCGGCTGGAAGCCCTGCGCCGGGCCGGTATCGTGGAGCGTGTGGCCGAGGGGCTGTGGAAGGTGCCGGACGATCTGCCCGCACGCGGGCATCAGTATGACGCGCAGCGCCTGGGCGGCGTGGCCGTGGAGTTGAAATCGCACCTGCCCATCGAGCGGCAGGCTCACGTGATCGGGGCTACCTGGCTGGATCAGCAGTTGATCGGTGGCGGCAAGAGATTTGGAGATTTTGGCTTTGGCAGCGAGGTCAAGGACGCGCTACAGAATCGGGCAGATTTCCTGGCCAAACAGGGACTGGCCGAGCGGCGCGGCCAGCGGGTGATCCTGGCGCGCAACCTGCTGGCGACGCTGCGCAATCGGGAACTGACGCAGGCCGCGCAGGACATTGCCACCGAAACCGGGCTGGAGCATCGCTCAGTGGCCGACGGGCAGCGCGTGGCCGGCATCTATCGGCGCAGCATCATACTTGCCAGCGGGCGCTATGCGATGCTCGATGACGGCATTGGGTTCCGTCTGGTCCCGTGGCGGCCGGTGATCGAACAGAGACTGGGACAGCAGATCGCCGCCACGGTGCGAGGCGGTGGCGTGTCGTGGGAAATCGGACGTACCAAGGGCATATCCGTCTAGTGTCGGATGCCCCATGCAGCTCCACGTCTCGAAGCCGGCGTCAATCGCGCGGCGGGTGGCCTGCTGATCGCCGAGCGCTTCCGTTTGTGTTCGCACGCCCTAGCACGATCTCAACTTGACGCGCCAGATCAGCTTCCTGGTGCAACCAAGCGCGAAAAGCTAGAAGTGCCGGATCTTCCTTTCGAATAGCGCGGTATTCTAGAAGCCAACTCCCGACTGTGTGCGCGACGATCGGGAATGGCGCGACCAACCGGCCCGCTGCCAGGGCGTCGCTGACGTAAGGGATTTGAGCGATAGCGACTCCGACCCCGTCGAGCGCTGCCTGCATCGCCATGAC
>CBDDRR010000242.1:0-3017 GCA_965233095.1 uncultured bacterium | reverse complement strand
GGGTGTCCCGGCCGCCCAGGTTGTGCTGCACGCCTTGCAGGGCCAGGGCGCTCTTGCCGCCGACATGCAGGCCGGGCACGCGCTGTTGCAGGAACTTCAGGGCACCGTAGACCCCGAAGTCATCGTTCGGAAAGGCATAGATGCCCTGAGCCAGGCGCACGAGCCAACCCCCATCGGCGTAGTGGGCGGCGAGTTGGGGCGACACCCCGAACTGGTTCAGGGTGGCAAGGTCGAACGGCGCTCCACGGGGTAGCTCCGCCTGCAGACGCTTGATTACCTGATGTCTAGGATTTCCGTTCATGTACGAAAAATAGCACAGAATCCAATCAATCAGAAGCGCTCCGCATGAAAAACGCATTGAAAATAACATCATGTTTTATTTTTGGCTCAATATCTAATCAAGGTGACGAGCTGCTGTCTGCCCTTCCCAGCCGTGTATAGGGCAACCATGGGTATCCAGCCACAGACAAACGGGTTCTGGCCCATGCCGCTTTGAAAGCGGAAGGCAGCCTGTGTCCTGCTTACGATGGGCCTTTCCGCAGTGGGATGGAGCACAGCTTATGCAGCACGACGCACCAAAGGATTCCTGGATTGACAAGGTAAGGAAATTTCCTTACCATCGAGGCATGAGGATCAAAGACAGGAGCCCAACCATGCCCGGCATCCACGAACTCGCCACACTCACGTCCAAGGGGCAGATCACGTTGCCCAAGTCCATCCGGCAGGCGCTGGGTGTGACCACCGGCGGCAAGGTGGCCTTCGAGCTGCGTGGTGGCGAAGTCGTCGTCACTCGCGCCGAGGCCGAGCACGAAGACCCGGCGATCGGCGCTTTCCTGGGCCTGCTGGAAGCGGACATCCGCAGCGGCAGGAACGTCGGAGCGCTGCCGGTGGAACTCGCCCAGACCATGCTCGCCAACGTGGGCCACGCCTCGGACCTCGATGAAGACATCGAGGGAGAAGTGGCACTTTGATACAGCGTCACGGATGGGTGCTGCTGTTCCATGAGTGCATCGTGGAGCAGCTTCAGAAGCTGCACGCGGCGGCCGGACGCGCCGAGCGCAATGATCCAAAGGGCTTCGAGCGCAACGCCAACGTCAAGCTGTTTCATGCGTTGAGCCAATTGATCCTGGAGACGGTGCCGAGCGATCCGGCACGGGACGAATACCGCCAGGGCAATACCCTCGGGCCAGCCCATCGGCACTGGCGGCGCGCGAAGGTCGGACGGCGGTTTCGCCTGTTCTTTCGCTACGACTCCAAAGCGAAGACCATCGTGTTTGCCTGGGTCAACGATGAGCAGACGCTGCGCTCGGCGGGCAGCAAGTCCGACCCCTACGCCATGTTCGAGAAGATGCTCGAACGAGGAAATCCGCCGGACGATTGGGACAGCCTGGTTGCCGCGAGCCGGTCTGATTGGTCTACACAGGAGAAGCGATAAATCCTCCGCATGAGGTAACAGTGATGAACGCGACGCCCCGTACCACAAAAGCAGAACGCGCCGGCAGATGGCTCGGCCATGCGTGGCGTGGCCTTGCACGGCAAGAGGCCCGCGCCATCCAATGGCTGGCGGGCAAAGGACTGCCGGCCGGCGTAGCACGGCTGCTGCTCTGGATCGTGAAGCTCGTCGTGTTCGGCGTGCTGCTGTACGCAGCGTTCTGGCTGGCCTTGCTGCTCGCGTTCGCGTTGCTCGCCGCCTGGCTTGTGCGCAACGCCGACTTGGATGAAGAGAAGCAGCCTGAACTCAGGGACGGTCATTCGGGTGCCGGCGTCTACGACAAGGACGACTGGCGCATCGACCTGGGCGATCCCGACGACCCGTAGCTGTTCCAGCAGACCGGGAACGACTCCTTACTTCGCAGCGCCTTTCGTCGCCGCCGCCATGGCGAGGCGCGAGCCGCTACTGCCCGCCGACTTCGCATCCGTCGTGCCGGTGATGAACCCCCCGAGAATGTTCCCCGTCCTGACCCCGGCCCACGTCAATGCAACGACCCAGAAGCCCGGCAGGATGATGAACATCGTCGCCATCACGAAGTTCAACAACATATCGCCGAAGGCGTTGTTCAAACCCATCAGCGGATTGAAGTTGCTGTGCGGCGAGTGCCAGCCGTAGAGCGCGTTCAAGATCGTGGAATCGATCCAGCGGGCGAGCTGGAACCAGAAATCGACGAAGAACAGCGAGAACTGCACGGCAGTCACCGTCACCACCGTTCGCAAGTCGTAGGTGCCGAAGATCAGCACCAGCGGAATGCAGATGACCATCGCCATCTTCAGGAACGACAGGATCATGGGCAACGCCTGACGCACCACATCCATGGCCGGAAACATTCCGAGTGATCCTACCGTCAGCCCCACATCCGATACGACGCGGGTGGCGACGTTGGGGAGCGTCATACCGATCTGACCACCGTAGTCGGTGTAGACGTGTCCCTGGTTCATGACCTGTTGCCGTGGTGAAGCGATGGCACGAATCACGGCATCGTCGGCCTGGGCCTGGCTCAGGAAACCGGCCCATTGGCCGAGCCGGGACAGCAGGCCCGGATCAACCTGGGCCAGCAGGCGATCGCGCAGCCCATCGCCGCTGTCCGCCCACCACTGCCGACAGGTCGGATAGCCGCCGCCAGTGGAGACTTCGGCGAGGCCGGCGTCGCGCGTGTCGTCATAGGGCCAGGCGTCGCGTGGTCCGCGCGAGCGATACGTATCGTAGAAGCCGGCCGTGTCCAGGAAGAAGCGCGAACCGATCCAGGTCACGTCGTTCATCTGCTCCTCGCTGAGTGTCGGCCGGCTCATGAACAGCCTGGCGCGGGCCGGCCCGTAGCAGTCGTGCGTGAAGTCGGCGACTTCCTGGGCCAGCACCGGGTCGGTGATGCGCGTGCTGTCGATCTCCATGCGCATCTGCCGCAGGTCCGTGCCGCAGGGGATCGCCGCCACGGCGGCGCCGGTGACGGCCTTCGACAGCGAGTGCATGAAGAACCACCAGACCGGCACATGGGCACTCTGGTTGTTCATCGTCGTGAACGAAG
>CBDDRR010000241.1:0-3007 GCA_965233095.1 uncultured bacterium | reverse complement strand
GACTTTCGACCAGATCTCGATGATCTTGTTGTAGCGCTCGCCGTGGGTGATCGCGCCATCGAGATACTGCTGCTCCACGGCCATGACCTCCTTCTGCGCGCCCTTCACCAGCCGGCCCTTCTCCGCCGGCACCACCATGTCGTCAATGCCGATCGAAATACCGGCCTTGGTGGCGTAGTTGAAGCCGAGATCCTTGATCTCGTCGATCATGTTGACCGTGGACTCGCGGCCATAGTTCAGGTAGCAATACTGCACCAGTTGCGTCAGTCCCTTCTTCTTGATCAGTCCGTTGACGAAGGGCATCTTTTCGGGCAGGTGATCGTTGAGAATGACCCGGCCGACCGTGGTGTTCATGTACTGTTTGGTGTATTGCACCGGCTCGGCGTGCAGCACGTTCTGATTGTCGAAGTGGTGCGCCAAGTCGATCACGGCCCCGGAATAGTAGAGCTTGACCGGCGTCAAGGTTTCCACTTCCCCCATCTCCAGGGCCAGCAGCACCTCGGCAACGCTGCCGAACGTGCGGCCCTCGCCCTTGGAGCTGGGCTTCATCTTGGTCAGGTAGTAGACACCCAGCACCATATCCTGCGTGGGCGTTGTGATGGGCGATCCGTTGGCCGGCGAAAGAATGTTGTTGGAGCTGAGCATCAACACTTCCGCTTCCACTTGCGCTTCGGGCGAAAGGGGAATGTGGACGGCCATCTGGTCGCCGTCAAAGTCGGCGTTGAAGGCCGTGCAGACCAACGGGTGAATCTTGATGGCCTTGCCTTCCACCAGCACGGGCTCGAACGCCTGAATGCCGAGCCGGTGCAAGGTCGGCGCGCGGTTGAGCAGCACCGGATGGTCCTTGATCACCTCTTCCAAGATGTCCCACACCACCGGGTCCTGCTGTTCGACCAGTTCCTTGGCCTGCTTGATGGTGGTGCAATGGCCGCGCTGCTCGAGCCGCTGGTAGATAAAGGGCTTGAACAGCTCGAGCGCCATCTGCTTGGGCAAGCCGCACTGGTGGAGCTTGAGTTCCGGGCCGACCACGATCACCGAGCGGCCCGAATAGTCCACGCGTTTCCCAAGCAGGTTCTGGCGGAAGCGGCCCTGCTTGCCCTTCAAAGTGTCGGAGAGCGACTTGAGGGGGCGGTTGTTGGCGCCGCGCAGCACATGGCCGCGGCGGCCGTTGTCGAAAAGCGCGTCCACGGCTTCCTGCAGCATGCGCTTTTCGTTGCGCACGATGACGTCGGGAGCGCTGAGCTCCATCAGCTTCTTGAGCCGGTTGTTGCGGTTGATCACCCGGCGATAGAGGTCGTTGAGGTCCGAGGTCGCGAAACGACCGCCATCCAGAGGCACCAGCGGCCGCAGCTCCGGCGGAATCACCGGGATCACATCGAGGATCATCCACTCCGGCTTGTTGCCCGACTTGCGGAAGGACTCCACCACTTTCAGCCGCCGCGCGAACTTCAGCTTTTTCTGCAGCGAAGTCTCGTCTTTCATCCGCGTGCGCAGTTCGGCGGCAAGGCTGTTGAGCTCGAGCTTCTTGAGCAGTTCCTTGATGCCCTCGGCGCCCATCATCGCGACGAACTGGCCGGGGAATTCCTGATCGAGCTGCCGTTTGCGCTCGTCGGTGAGCACTTCGCCTTCCGATAGCCCTGTTTCTTCCTCGGTCTCGACCACGATATAGGCCTCGAAATAGAGCACCCGTTCCAGCTCGCGCAGGCTGATGTCGAGAAGCTGGCCGATGCGGGAGGGCAGACCCTTGAAGAACCAGACGTGAGAGCAGGGCGAAGCCAGCTCAATGTGACCCAGGCGCTCGCGGCGCACGCGGCTGAGCGTCACCTCGACGCCGCACTTGTCGCAGATCACGCCGCGGTGCTTCATCCGCTTGTATTTGCCGCAGAGACACTCCCAGTCGGTGACCGGCCCGAAAATCTTGGCGCAGAACAGGCCGTCCCGCTCGGGCTTGAAGGTGCGGTAGTTGATCGTTTCCGGCTTGGTAACCTCGCCATGGGACCAGCTTCGGATCTTTTCCGGCGAAGCCAGCGCAATACGGATGCTGTCGAAATCGGAAATCAAGCTGACGCGGTCATACGGGCTGGATCGATACAAAGTAGCCTCCCCAAAAAACTTGTTTCCTGCTTCGCGCCCCGGGTGCCGGGAGCGGCCAAACGCGCCGTCCGCTCACCGCCAGACACGCCGGCAGGCAACCTCAGTCCGCCGCCAGGGCGGTCTGAATCATGTCCTGCTGCTTCTTGATCAACTCCACGTCCAGGCAAAGCGACTGCAATTCGCGAATGAGCACGTTGAAGGACTCGGGCACTCCCGGCTCCATCGCCGCCTCGCCCTTCACAATGGCCTCATAGATCTTGGCGCGGCCAAAGACGTCGTCGGACTTCGCCGTGAGCAGCTCCTGCAGAATGTGCGCCGCGCCATAGGCCTCCAGCGCCCAGACTTCCATTTCGCCGAAACGCTGGCCGCCGAACTGCGCCTTGCCGCCCAGCGGCTGCTGCGTGATCAGCGAGTAAGGACCGATCGAGCGGGCGTGAATCTTGTCGTCCACAAGGTGCGAGAGCTTCAGCATGTAGATGTAGCCCACCGTCACCTGCTGCTCAAACGCGTCGCCGTTGAGACCGTCGCGGAGAACGGTTTTGCCCGAGGCCGGCAAATTCGCGTCGGTGAGATATTTCTTGATCATCTCCTCGGTCGGCCCCTCAAACACGGGGCAGGCGAAATTCATCCCCAGGGCGCGCGCGGCCCAACCCAAATGCGTCTCGAGAATCTGGCCGACGTTCATGCGCGAAGGCACGCCCAGCGGATTGAGAACGATCTCCACCGGGGTCCCATCGTCGAGGAAAGGCATATCCTCCTCGGGGAGAATGCGGGCGATGACGCCCTTGTTGCCGTGACGGCCGGCCATTTTGTCGCCCACGGAAAGCTTGCGCTTCATGGCGATGTAGACTTTGACCATCTTGATCACGCCCGGCGAGAGCTCGTCACCCTTCTTCAGCTTGGCGACCTTTTC
>CBDDRR010000240.1:0-5080 GCA_965233095.1 uncultured bacterium | reverse complement strand
CGAGGTCCAGGAGTCGCAGCGCCGCTTCGCGCAGCGCGCCGTGCGCTGGCAGCTGGACACGCAGGTGAGCCCGCGGCTGGCCTACGCCCATTACTTCGGCAGGAAGCCCGCGCCCCGCAGAAGAAAATAGCGGAATGCGGGCGTCGGCAGGACTGTTATAGAATCAGTCGAGCCTGCCGCGGTGAGGAGGGCGGGCGCATCCATGTCCATCCATGTCATTTTCGAGGGCCCCGGCCCCGCACTTCATCAGTTCACCGTAGGAGGAGACAAATGAGTAACGAGCAGGTCAAGACGCAAGCGCCGCGCCGCAAGTTCCTTAAGGGCGCAGCGGCGGCGGCCACCGGCGCCACGGCGCTCGGCTTCCCGATGATCGCGAAGTCCCAGTCGCCGATCGTCATCAAGATGCAGGGTTCATGGGGCTCCGCGGACATCTTCAACGAAATGGCCCAGGAGTACGTGAAGCGGGTGAACGACATGTCGGGCGGGCGCCTGCGCATCGATTACCTGCTCGCCGGGGCCGTGGTCAAGCCCTTCGAGGTGATGGATGCGGTGTCCCGCGGCGTTCTCGATGGCGGCCACACGGTGCCGGTGTACTGGTACGGCAAGTCCAAGGTTGCCTCGCTGTTCGGCTCCGGACCGATCAACGGCTGCGACGCGCAGCAGACCCTCGCCTGGATCTACCGCGGCGGCGGCCTGCAGCTCTATCAGGAGCTGCTGCAAAAGCTCGGTCTGAACGCGGTCGGCTTCTTCGCCATGCCGATGCCCACCCAGCCGCTCGGCTGGTTCAAGAAGCCGGTCAAGGCGGCCAGCGACATGAAGGGCCTGAAATACCGCACCGTCGGCCTGGCGGCCGACCTCATGCAGCAGATGGGTCTGCGCGTCACCCAGCTGCCCGGCGGCGAAATCATCCCGGCCATGGAAAAGGGCGTGATCGACGCCTTCGAGTACAACAACCCCACCTCCGACTCGCGTTTCGGCGCGCAGGACATCTCCAAGAACTACATGATGGGCAGCTACCACCAGGCCATGGAATTCTTCGAGATCATCTTCAACAAGAAGAAGTGGGAGTCCATCCCGAAGGACCTGCAGGCCATCCTGCAGTACGGCGTCGAGGCCGCCTCGTCGGCCAACTTCTGGACCGCGATGGACAATTACTCCAAGGATCTGCAGGACCTGATGAACAAGCACAAGGTCAACGTGATCCGCACGCCGCGCTCGATCTTCCAGGAGCAGCTCAAGGCCTGGGACGTGGTCAACCAGAAGCTGCAGGCGGAAGACCCGTTCTTCAAGAAGGTGGTGGAGTCGCAGCTGGCCTGGGCCAAGCGCGTCGCCTACTACATGTTCGTCAACGAAGCCGACTACAAGCTCGGCTACGAGCACGTCTTCAAGACCAAGATCCCCGGCTGATCGCAACAGTAGTGCTGCAGCGGGGCGGCGCCTGAGGGCGCCGCCCCGTAGGTTTTTGTCGGGGGGGAGATGAGACGGCGATGAACCGACTGATCTATGCGATCGACCAGCTGAGCAAGACGGTCGGACACGTGTTCGCCTGGTGCATCATCATCCTGACGCTGGGCACCACGTACGAAGTTTTCGTGCGCTACGCGCTGAACGACCCGACCAGCTGGGCGTTCGATTTCAGCTACATCATGTACGGCGCCCTGTTCTTCATGGCCGGCGCCTACACGCTGTCGCGCGGCGGACACGTACGCGCTGACATGTTCTACCGCCTTTGGCGCCCGCGCACGCAGGCGACCGTGGAGCTGGTGCTGTACATCCTGTTCTTCTTCCCCGGCATCATTTCGCTCATGTACTCGGGCTGGGCCTACGGCTACGATTCCATGCGCATCGGCGAGATGAGCATCAACAGCCCGGTCGGCATTCCGATCTGGCAGATCAAAATGCTCATTCCGGTCGGCGGCGCGCTGGTGTTCCTGCAAGGCGTCGCCGAGGTGCTGCGCTGCATCCTGTGCCTGAAGGACGGCCAATGGCCGCCGCGGCTGCACGACGTGGAGGAGCTGGAAAAGCAGCTGCTCGAGGAAGCGGCGCGCAAGCAGGGCCAAGTCCCTGCCGGGACGGCACGATGAGCCCCGGCATCATCGCGCTGATCATGCTCGGGATCCTCGTGATTACCATCATGATCGGGTTTCCCGTGGCTTTCACCCTCATGGCGCTCGGGGTGGGGTTCGGCTACTACGCCTATTACCAGCCGGGCGTCGACTTTTTCGACAATCGCGTCTTCTACCTCCTCACGCAGAACACCTACGGCGTGATGACCAACGACGCGCTGGTGTCGGTGCCGCTGTTTCTGCTGATGGGCTACATGGTGGAGCGGGCAAACATCCTCGACCGCCTGTTTTTCAGCCTGCAGGTCGGGCTGCGCTTCATGCCGGGTGCGCTCGCGGTCGCCACCCTTGCGACCTGCGCGCTGTTCGCCACCGCCACCGGCATCGTCGGCGCCGTGGTGACCCTCATGGGCCTGCTCGCCTTTCCGCAGATGATGAAGGCCGGCTACGACGTGCGCCTCGCCTCGGGCGTCACCTGCGCCGGCGGCTGCCTCGGCATCATGATCCCGCCGTCGATCCTGCTCATCGTCTACGGCGCGCAGGCCGGCGTGTCGGTGGTCAAGCTGTATGCGGGGGCCATCATTCCCGGCTTCCTGCTTGCCGCGCTGTACGTGCTCTACGTGGTCGGGTTCGCAATCGTGAAGCCGGAGGCTGCCCCGCCGCTGCCCAAGGAGCAGGCGAACGTGCCCCTCGGCAGGACCATTCTGCTGCTGCTCACCTCGTTCTTTCCCCTCGCCGTGCTGATTCTCGCGGTCCTGGGCTCGATCATGATGGGCCTGGCGACGCCCACCGAGGCGGCGGCGGTCGGCGCGTTCGGCTCCATGGTGCTTGCGGCGGGCTATCGCTCGCTTACCTGGGCGCGCCTGAAGGAGGCGGTCTACCTCACCGCGCGCACCTCCGCAATGGTGTGCTGGCTGTTCGTAGGCTCCGCCACCTTCGCCTCGATCTTCGCCTACCTCGGCGGCGAGGAGATCATCAAGAATTACGTGATCGGGCTGGACCTGTCGCCGGTGCTGTTCATGATCCTTGCGCAGATCATTATCTTCATCCTGGGCTGGCCGCTGGAGTGGACCGAGATCATCATCATCTTCGTGCCGATCTTCCTGCCCCTGCTGCCGCACTTCCAGATCGATCCGCTCACCTTCGGCATTCTTGTCGCCCTAAACCTGCAGACCGCGTTCCTGTCGCCGCCGATGGCGATGGCGGCCTATTACCTGAAGGGCGTTTCGCCGCCCTCGGTGCTGCTCACGCAAATCTTCTGGGGCTGCACGCCGTACCTTTTCATCATCATCCTGTGCATGGCCATGATCTACGTCTTCCCCGGCCTGGTTACCTGGCTGCCCGACCTCATCTACAGCCGCTGATATGGATCCCTCCCAGCTCAACTGGCTCTCGGCGAACGACGCGGCGCGCGCCATCCGCGACGGCGCGTTCAGCGCCGAGCAGCTGACGCAGGCTTGCCTGGCACGCGTCAAGGAGGTCGACGCGCAGGTGCAGGCCTGGACGTACCTGGACGAGGCGCATGCGCTTGCGCAAGCGCGGGCGCGCGATGTGGATCGCAGTGAAGGACGCGCGCTCGGCGCGCTCCACGGCGTGCCGGTCGGCATCAAGGACATTTTCGACACCTGCGACATGCCGACCGAGGACGGCACGGTGCTGCACGCCGGACGCACGCCGGTGCGCGACGCCGCGGTCGTCGCCACGCTGCGCGCCGCGGGCGCAGTCATCATGGGAAAGACGGTCACCACGGAATGCGCCACGTACGCTCCCGGCAAGACGCGCAATCCGCACAATCCGCAGCACACGCCCGGCGGCTCGTCGTCCGGGTCTGCGGCCGCGGTGGCGGCCGGCATGGTGCCGCTCGCGCTGGGCAGCCAGACCAACGGCTCGGTGATCCGGCCGGCCGCTTTCTGCGGCGTCTACGGCTTCAAGCCCACGTTCGGCCTGATCCCGCGGACCGGCGTCATGAAGCTGTCGCGCACCCTCGACCACGTGGGCATGTTCGCCCGCTCCATCGACGACCTCGCCCTGCTTGCGCAAGTGCTGGTCGGCTGGGACGCCGACGACCCCGATACGCGACCGCGCGCCGCCATCCCTTTTACCCAGGTTGCCGTGCAGGAGCCGCCGCTGCCGCCGCTGCTGGGCTTCATCAAGCCGCCGGTCTGGGATCGCGCGGACGCCGATACGCGCGAAGCGTTTGCCGAGCTGGCGGAACAGATGAAGGATTGCGTGGTGGAGATCGAGCTGCCGTCGTCCACGGCCGGGATGCTGGACTGGCACCGTACCATCATGGAGGCGGAGATGGCGGCAAACCTGGACCGCGAATTCGAGCAGGGCAAGGATCGGCTGTCGGAGTCGCTGCGCACTCAGCTCGAGCGCGGCCGGGAGTTTCGGGCTTTCGACTACCAGCGCGCTCTCGCGCGCATTCCCCTGCTCAACGCCGCGTTCGACGAGATGTTCGAGCGCTGCGATGCCTTCCTCACGCCGGCGGCGCCGGGCGCCGCGCCCAAGGGACTCGACTACACCGGCGACCCTTCGTTCTGCTCGCTCTGGACGCTGTGCGGCATGCCCGCGCTAAGCCTGCCCCTGCTGCAGGCGACCAACGGCTTGCCCATGGGCGTGCAGCTGGTCGGGCCGCGCGGCATCGATGCGCGGCTGTTGCGCACCGCCCAATGGCTGGTAAGGCGTCTGGAGGAATAAACCGTGGCTTACAAGATCATTGCCGGGATCGTCGCCGCGGCGCTGCTGCTGACCTACATGGCGCCCGTGGTCCTCAAGCTGAAGGACACGGCGCTGTGGATCGTGGCCGGGATCGGCATCGTCATGATGCTGGTCGATCTCTGGCAGTCGCTGCAGTCGAAGGAAGACTAGGGCGTCGCCACCAGCGCGCGCAGCTTCTCCAGCTCCGCGCGCAGCTTTTCCAGCTCGCTGCAGTCCGAGAACGACAGTACCCAGTGGGTGAGCTTGCCGTCCACGCTGCGCACCGCGCCCAGCGCGAGCTCCACCTGGCGCGGCTC
>CBDDRR010000239.1:0-11995 GCA_965233095.1 uncultured bacterium | reverse complement strand
TGCTTGTAGGGCGCCGCGGGACCGCCGCGGCCGTCGTAGTTCAGCTTGGTCTCGCCGTCCCAGGGATGCAGGCCCTGGTTCTTGCCACCCGAGTAGTCGTACCAGGAGTGCGAAGCGAATTCCTGGATCTGGCTCGGATCGCTGAAATCCACCTCGTGGATCTCGTTGATGTTGCGCCCGAGGATCGCGCCACGCGGGAACAGGAAGCTGTCCGGTTCATCCATCGTCTTCGACGGCAGGTCCCCGAACGACAGGAAATTCCCCAGGCCTTCGCCACGGCCGAACCAGTCCTTGTAGAAGCCGGCGATCGCCAGTGTGTCGGGCACGTACACCTGGTCCACGAAGGTGGCCATCATGTTGATGATGTTCTGCACCATGGACAGGCGCTCGGCGTTGATGGCCGAGTCCGAGTTCAGGTCGATCGGGCTGGGCACGCCGCCGACCACGAAGTTCGGATGCGGGTTCTTGCCGCCGAAGATCGCGTGCAGCTTGGCCACGTCGCGTTGCCAGGCCAGGGCCTCGAGGTAATGCGCCACGGC
The DNA here is from genome assembly GCA_965233095.1 of uncultured bacterium. Classification (GTDB taxonomy): domain Bacteria; phylum Pseudomonadota; class Gammaproteobacteria; order Steroidobacterales; family XN24; genus XN24. The sequence continues at coordinate 11,456 of CBDDRR010000239.1, read as the reverse complement.
CATCAGGTTGGCCTCGGGCGGCAGCTTGTAGGCCGGGTGGCCCCAGTAAGCGTTGGCGAAGATACCCAGCTGCCCGCCTTCGACGAAGCCCTGCAGCTTCTTCTTGACGTCGCGGAAGTAGCCCTCGGAGGACTTCGGCCAGCTCGGCGATACTGCCTTCGCAAGGTCCGCGGTCGCCGCGGGGTCGGCGCTCAATGCCGAGACGACGTCGACCCAGTCGAGCGCGTGCAGATGATAAAAGTGCATGACGTGGTCGTGCACGTATTGCGCGCCGATCATCAGGTTGCGGATCAGCTGTGCATTGGGCGGAATGTCGTACTTCAGCGCGTCCTCGACCGACCGGATGGACGCCATGCCGTGCACCAGCGTGCACACGCCGCAAATGCGCTGGACGAAGGCCCAGGCATCGCGCGGGTCGCGGCCCTGCATGATGATCTCGATACCGCGCACCATCGTGCCCGACGAGTACGCCTGTTGGATGCGATCGCCCTGCATCTGCACCTCCACGCGGAGGTGGCCTTCAATGCGGGTGATCGGGTCGACAACGACTCGATTGCTCATAATTTAATACCCCGATCCTTGTAAGTCGTTCGCTGCCGGCGTGCCGGGTTCAGGCCAGGTTGTCGCTGACCAGCTGGACAAGATTCACTACGTCCTTGTCCCAGTTCAGCCACTCCTTGCCCATCTCAAGACTCTGCATGCAGGTGTTGCAGGCAGTTACCACGGTCGGCGCGCCGGTCCTGTCGACCTCCTCTCGCTTCAGCTCGAAGGCCTTCCTGCGCAGCGTCTGCGCGCTCTTCAGCATCGCCACTCCGCCACCGCCGCCGCAGCACAGGTTGGTCCTGCCGTGCGACTCCATCTCGGTCAGCTTGACGCCCAGCGCGTTCAGTACGTCGCGGGGCTCGTCGAAGTTCCCGCCCATGCGCCCCAGCTTGCAGGGGTCATGGAAGGTAACGTGGCCAGCGCCGTTGCCGGCCTTCTTGACCTTGAGGCGGCCGGCCTTGAGCTCCTGGCCCAGGTACTCGGCGACGGAGAGAAACTCGAAGGGCAGTTCCTTGCCGTACAGCGTCGCAGCCTCCCAGCGCAGCACCGGGTAGGCATGGCCGCACTCAGCGACGATGACCTTCTTGGCGCCGGCGCTGATCGCCGCATCTATGATGCGCTTGCTGATCCGCTTCTGGGCCTGCTTGTCGCCGGCCAGCGCGCCGAAGTTGGCGGACTCGAACCCGTCGCTGCGAATCGTCCAGTTGGCGCCCAGCTTGTTCATGATCTTCGCCGTCGCCGCCACGAGGACATCGTCCTTCAGAAAGTCCAGCGCCGACGACAGCACGAGCACGTCCGCCTTGTCCTTGTCCAGCGGCACGTCGATGCCCTTCGCTCGGACGCGCTCCACGATCTCGCGCAGCTTGTCTGGTCCGGCGCCGAGAATGCTGGCCTTGTCTCTCTGCTCGTCGGAGACTGCCTGCAGCTCCGCCGGCGCGAGGCCGGCAGCCTCGAGGCCGTTGCGCACGACCTGGATCATGCTCTGGATGTGGATACCCATCGGGCAGAGCAAGCTGCAGCGCCCGCACTGCGTGCACGAGTCGTACACCAGCTCCTGCCACTGCTCCAGGTCGGCGACCGTGATGTCGCGCGTCGTCAACCGGTTCAGCCAGCGGGTCGGCGCGAGCTCGCGGCGATACACTTTCTTGAGCGGCTCGAGCTTGTAGATCGGCGTGTACTTCGCATCCTGGGTGGCCAGGTAGAAATGGCAGGCCTCCGCGCACATCCCGCAATGAATGCAGGACTCGAGGTAGGTCGCCATGTCGGCGTCCATGCCGGCGATGAAAGCTTCCTTCGCCCGCGCGATCTTCTGCTCACCGGACAGCGCCTTGGGCTTCACACCAGCCGCAGCGCGCTCGCCGAGAGTGCCGTAGTCAATAACTGTCGCGCTCATGCCCGTACCCCTCTCCGTGCGAAGGCCGCCCCGACCTTGTAGCGGGATGGCCAGATGAACAACGCGTGCATCAGCTTGCCGAACGGGAACCAGACCAGCAGCAGGCAGATGCTCAGAATGTGCAGTCCCAGGACCGTCTCGTAGGCCATCCCGAAGGTGATGTGCTTGAAGGCCATGATGCCCGACAGGAAGGGCAGGAAGGCGATGATCCAGCTGACGTAGTCATCCATGGTCGAGATCTGTCGCAGCACCGGGTTCATCAGCCGCCGGGCCAGCAGGACCAGCAGGATGCCAATGGTCACCACGGTGAAGAAATCGATAAACAGGTTGGGCAGCGTCGGCCAGCCGAAGCCAAGGATGTCCTTGAAGAACAGCATATGCGGGGCGAAGAACAGCAGCACGATGAACATGCTGATGTGCCAGGCGTAGCCGGAGTAATGCTGGAAGACGATGTTCTTCTCCAGCTCGTGCGCGGGTGCGGAACGCGTCAACAGCGTCTTCACGCCGCCGGCCGTTGCCGAGCCCTTGGCCGGCTCGAGCTGCTTGCGCGACGCCAGCAACAGCGCCGTGAGGCGCCACACCACGCCGATCACGAAGATCACCACTGACCAGCGCAACGCCGGGCCGCGGGCGAAGTCGAGCAGGGTCATCCCCTGCAGATACAGTCCCTCGTTCATGCCTTTTCCTCCTGCTGCGACTTCTTCTGCTTGCCGCGTGCAAGCGCTGCAGCGGCGAGACCTGCCGCGGCGCCAGCTGCCGCACCGATGCCGACGGTCTTGGCGTCGCCCCAGTACGCCGCCGACAGCGGCCGGTAGAAGCTGCCCTTGTCCCAGAAGTCCGGCTCGGAGCAGCCGAGGCAGCCGTGTCCGGACTGGACCGGCCAGCTGACGCCCTCGTTCCACTTGAGCGTGGCGCAGGCGTTATAGGTCACCGGACCCTTGCAGCCGAGCTTGTAAAGGCAATAGCCCTTCCTCGCGCCCTCGTCGTCGAAGGTGTTGGCAAACAGGCCGCGGTCGTAGAACGGCCGCCGGTAGCAGCGGTCATGGATGTTCTGGCCGAAGAAGGCCATCGGGCGGCCCCACTTGTCGAGCTCGGGAATCGTGCCGAAGGTCAGGTAGTGCGCCAGCACGCCGGTGATCACGGTCGGGATCGGCGGGCAACCGGGCACGTTGATGATCGGCTTGTCCTTGATGAGGTCCTGGACGCCGGCCGCCTGGGTCGGGTTCGGGTTGGCCTTGGGAATACCGCCATAGGCCGCGCAGGTGCCGATGGTGACAATCGCCGCCGCGCCGGCCGCAGCTTCCTTGAGCATCGACAGGTGCGTGTGTCCGTTGGTGCAGGAGTACGCCTCGTAGTCACCCGTCGGGATGGAGCCGTCCACCAGCAACAGGTAGTTGCCGTAGTTCTCCTCCATTGCCTTGTACATGGCGTCCTCGGCACGCTGGCCGGCAGCCGCCTGCAGGGTGTGGTGATAATCGAGCGAGATCGCATCGAAAATCAGCCCCTCGACAGTGGGGGTGTGCGAGCGCGTCAGCGACTCGGTGCAGCCTGTGCACTCCTGGAACGGGAGCCAGAGGACAGACGGGCGCCTCGCCTTCTCGATCGCCGCTGCCACGGCGCTGACCATGCTTGGCGGCAACGCCATCATGGACGCGGTCGCCGCGCAGAATTTCATGAACCCGCGACGGCTGACTCCGTTTGCCCGGAGGACGTCGCCTACGGTCTTGCTTGCTGCCATGCTGTGCTCCTCCGCACTGCCCTGCCTTTCAAGTTCACAGGGGCCTTCGATTGGCTTCAATTACCGGCCGGCGCGAGCGCGTCGGCAAGTTCCGTGAGACCCTTCTGCACGTCCTCGGCCTGCGCCTGCAGGAGCGAGGGAATCCAGGTGATCTCGATAAAACGGCTGGCGATCCCGCCAGACGCATTCATGTGCTCGATGATCCAAACGCCTGAGTAGCGCGACTCGCGAATAACGGTCTTGCCAAGGCTTTCGAGTTCGGCCCGGACCTCGCCTTCGCCCAGCGCGTCGAACAGCCGGCGCAGGTCGCCTGGCCCCATGGGGATACTCTGGATATCGATCACGGTCGGCTCGCCTTCTTCGAGGAGGCGAGCAAGCGCATGACGGATTTCGTGCAGCAGGGGGAGCGCATTGCCGCGAAGCTCGGGCTCCAGGCCGCCGCCCGATTCCACTTTGACCCCGATTCCCGCGAGACCGCTCATGACCCCTCCGCCGATGGCGGCCGAAGTCCGTCCGGTGGACCCGCCCGCATCAGTCTTCGTCGGTGCTTCAATACCTTACCGGGCAATCTATGCGCCCGGCACACGCCCAGCAATACGCAATTCACACATCAGTATTGGGCTCATTCGGCCTTGATCTCGACGCCGGTCCACTCGCCGATGAGCTCGGCTACGGCACGCGCGGCAAGCGGCATTGCTGCCCCCACAGCGGGGGTGGGCTCGGTGCCCCAATCGACCACGCCAGGCTGGATGCCGACCAGCGCGCGCCGCCGCGGCAGGCGCTCAGTAAGCCGCGCCATGTTCATCAGGTCCATCAGCCCCACTTCATGGATGCTGCGCCCATGGCCGCCGAGCATCTCGTCCATGGCTTCGTCGACGAACACCCGCACCGTGCCGGGCTCGCCGTGCAATTCGGTAGCGTCGACCACCACCAGGAACTCGGCGTCCTCGACCACCGCGGCAATCGAGAAGCTCAGCGTGCCACCGTCCATCCAGGTGACCCCCGGGGCATCGGGGTTGAGCGCACGCAGCCGCTCGACCACCCAGGGGCCCACGCCCTCGTCGGTCAGGATCGTGTTGCCGACGCCGAGCACCAGCGTGCCGCTTGGTGCATGTGCTTGTTCGGTCATGAGTCCAGCTCCGCGCCGTCCGGTCCGGGGCGCTGCCGCAGGATACCGGGATGAGAATCGCACGCATCAGGGTAACTACGGGCTTGCGTCACGGGGGCCCCGGTGGCAGCTTGATGCCCTGCGGAGAAGCGTGTCGGAGCAAATAATATGTGTCTTGGCATTCCCATGAAGGTGGTCTCGAAGGACGGCTTCCTGGCCCGCTGCGAGGCCAAGGGCGTCCAGCGGGATGTCAGCCTGTTCATGTTGCAGGACGAGCCGGTCGAGGCCGGTGAGTACGTCATGGTCCACGTGGGCTACGCCATCCAGAAGATGACCGAGCAGGAGGCGCGTTCCGCCTGGGAGGTCTATGACCAGATGGTGCTCAACGAGTCCGGCGCCGAGGCGGGCGCCTGAGCCATGCACGAGCTGTCGGTCTGCCAGGCGCTGGTGGCCCAGCTCGAGGCCGTGTCCGCTGCCAACGGCGGCGGCGCGGTTGAGCTCGTGCGGCTGCGGATCGGACCGCTCTCGGGCATCGAGGCACCGCTGCTGGCACGAGCCTTTCCGCTGGCCGCCGCCGGCACGATCGCCGAGGGCGCGGAACTGTGCATCGAGGCCGCGCGGCTGGTCGTGCAGTGCAACGACTGCGGTGGACAGAGCGACGCGCTGCCGAACCGCATGCTGTGCGGCGCCTGCGGCGGATTCCGTGTGCGCACCGTGACGGGCGACGAAATGCTGCTCGAGTCCGTCGAGCTGGCCGTGCCGGAGCCGACCCGCGCCGAAATGCGCTAAAATTCTCATTCTCATTCAACCAAGTTCCCGGAGCCCGCCATGTGCGACACCTGCGGCTGCAACATCACCGACGGCAACCGCTACCTGGTCTCCCCCGGTGGCCGGCTTGCCCAGACCGCAGACGGGCGCGCGGCCGTCACGGTGCTGAAGGGCCTGCTCGACGAGAACGACCACCAGGCGCAGCACAACCGGGCGCACTTCGACGCCCGCGGCATCCTCGCGGTCAACCTGATGTCGTCACCGGGCGCCGGCAAGACGGCCCTGCTGGAGGCCACCATTGACGCCCTCGGCGATCCGGCGCGCATCGTGGTCATCGAGGGCGACCTGGAGACCGAGAACGACGCCGCGCGCATTCGCGCCAAGGGCGTGGCGGCCGTGCAGATCGCCACCGGCAGCGCCTGCCATCTCGACGCCCACATGGTCCATGACGCCCTCCACCGCCTGGACCTGGAGGGCGTGGACCTGGTGTTCATCGAGAACGTGGGCAACCTGGTGTGCCCGGCGAGCTTCGACCTGGGACAGCATCTCAACGTGACCTTGCTGTCGGTGACCGAGGGCGACGACAAGCCGGCCAAGTACCCGGTCATGTTCCGCGCCGCGGACCTGATGCTGCTGACCAAGACCGACCTGCTTGCGGTGCTCGACGATTTCGACACGGACAAGGCCGAGCAGGCACTGCGCCTGGTCGGCTCGGCGGCGCCCGTGCTGCACGCCGCGCCTCGCAAGGGCGCCGGGATCGCCGAGTGGGTGTCCTGGATCGAGGGCGAGCTGCTCGCGCAACGCGAGCGCATCAAGGCCGGTGCGACCCGCCGGCCGGCGGTGCAGGCGGATGGCGCGCGAGTGCATGCCGCGGAGCCGGCACACGGCGAACACGGGCATGCACATAGCCACGGCCACGGCCACGGCCACGGCCACGAGCATACCGGGGCCGGCAAGTCATGAGCGCCACGGCGCGCGACTGGCTTGACCGGATTCGCGCCCTGCCCTTGCCGGAGCGCGTGCGCGTCATGAATGTCTGCGGCGGCCACGAGCGCTCCATCTCGATGGCCGGCCTGCGTGGCGCCCTGCCGCCGCAGGTCGAGCTGATCCCCGGCCCGGGCTGCCCCGTATGCGTCTGCCCGGAGGAGGACGTGTACCACGCCATGCAGATCGCGCTGCACGACCCCGAGGTCATTGTGGTCAGCTTCGGCGACATGTTGCGCGTACCGGCGAACCTGCCGCTGAAGGAGACACGCAGCCTAGAGCAGGCCAAGGCGGCCGGTGCCGACGTGCGCCCGGTCGCATCGCCCACGGAGGCGGTCGAGATCGCGCTCGCCAACCCGGGCCGCCGCGTGGTGTTCTTCGCCGCGGGCTTCGAAACGACCACCGCGCCGGTGGCCGCAATGCTGGCAGCCGACCCGCCGGACAACCTGATGGTGCTGCTGTCCGGCCGACGGACATGGCCGGCGGTGGCACTGCTGCTGCAGTCCGAGGATCCGGGTTTCGACGCGCTGATCGCCCCCGGTCACGTGTCCACGGTGATGGGCCCCGAGGAATGGGAGTTCGTCGTCAAGGACCACGGCCTGCCGTCGGCGGTCGCGGGCTTCCACCCGGAAAGCCTGCTGGCGGCCACCTATTCCGTGCTGCGCCAGGTCGTCGAGGGCAAGTGCTTCCTGGACAACTGCTACCCCGAGGTCGCGCGACCGCATGGCAATGCCACGGCGCGCCGTTTTCTCGACGAGACCATGGACGTCGTCGACGCCTCATGGCGCGGTATCGGTGTCATCCCGGCCTCGGGTTACGGCCTCAAGCCGCACCTGGCTGCGCGCGACGCCCGGCTGCACTTCCCGGACTACGGCGCCCACGACCGCAAGCGCGCCGGACTGATGCCCAAGGGCTGCGACTGCGCGCGCGTGGTGCTGGGCAAGATCTACCCGAACCAGTGCCGGATCTACGGCTCTGCCTGTACGCCGCGCACGCCGATCGGTCCCTGCATGGTGTCGGACGAGGGTGCCTGCCGGATCTGGTGGTCGAACGGGGTCCGGACGCGGGAGGTGGCCTGAGTCCCGGGCGCCGGCTCTGGATCACCGGGCAGGTCCAGGGGGTAGGCTTCCGCCCTTTCCTCTACCGCCTGGCACAGCACCACGGACTCTCGGGTTGGGCCAGGAACACGGTCGGCGAGGTCGAAGTGCTGGTCTGCGGACCGCTCGCCGCGGTCGACGCCTTCGCCCACGACATCATCGAACATGCCCCGGACATTGCCGTGCCGCGGCTGCGCCGCGTCGAGGACTGGGAAGGCGAGCCTCCCGGGGAATTCAGGATTCTGCCCAGCGAAGCCGGGGCCGAGCCGCGCATCTTCGTGCCGCCGGACTATTTCACCTGCGGTGACTGCCTGGCCGAGCTGGCCGACCCGAGCGACCGGCGCCACCGCTATCCCTTCATCAACTGCACCCAGTGCGGCCCGCGCTACACCATCATCCGCGCCCTGCCCTACGATCGCGCCAATACCTCGATGGCCGGATTCATGCTCTGCGCGGCCTGTCGGCGCGAGTATGAAGATCCGGCGGACCGGCGATTCCACGCCGAGCCCGTGGCCTGCGCGGCCTGCGGCCCGCGTCTCGCGTGGCAGGCGCCCGCCCAGGCGCCGCCGGCTTACGACGAGGCAGCGCTGGCAGCCTGCGTAGCGAGCCTGGCGGCGGGACGGCTGGTCGCAGTCAAGGGCATAGGCGGCTACCACCTGGTCTGTGATGCGACCGACGAGGCGGCGATCACGCGCCTGCGTCGCCTGAAACCACGCCCGAGCAAGCCGCTGGCAGTGATGTTCCCGCTGGAGGGCGCCGACGGCCTCGATGCGCTGCGGAGCGCCACTCGGCCTACCGACGCCGAAGCCAGCCTGCTGCTGTCGCCGCAGCGGCCGATCGTGCTGGTCGAGAAACGCACCGGCGCGCTGCCCGAAGCGCTCGCCCCGGGCCTCGCCGAGCTCGGCGTGATGCTGCCCTACAGCCCGCTGCACGCGTTGCTGCTGGCCGACCTGCGGCGGCCACTGGTCGCCACCTCGGCCAACATCAGCGGCGAGCCCGTGCTCACGGATGGCGACCAGGTCGAGACCCGCCTGGCGCACCTCGTCGAGGGTTGCCTGCATCACGACCGGCCGATCGTGCGGCCTGCCGATGACCCGGTCTGGCGCACCGTCGGCGGGCGGCCGCGGCCGCTGCGCCTCGGCCGCGGCAGCGCGCCGTCGGAGATCGATCTTGCGACACCGGTGAGCCGGCCCGTGCTCGCCGTCGGCGCTCACATGAAAAACACCATCGCGCTGGCCTGGGGAGACCGTTGCGTGGTGTCGCCGCACATCGGCGATATGGGGTCGGAGCGCAGTATGGAAGTGTTCGAGCAGGTGGCCGCCGACCTGCAGGCGCTTTACGGCGTGCGCGCCGAGGTGCTGGCATGCGACGCGCACCCGGGCTACGCGACCGCGCGCTGGGCCAGGCGACAGGGATTGCCGCTGCGGGAAGTGTTGCACCACCATGCCCATGCTGCGGCCCTCGCCGCGGAGCTGGAGACCGCCGGGCCGCTGCTGGTGTTCGCCTGGGACGGCGTCGGTTTCGGCAGCGACGGCGGGCTGTGGGGCGGCGAGGCGTTCCTCGGTCGCCCGGGTGCCTGGCGACGCGTGGCCAGCTTCCGACCGTTCCGCCTGTCGGGCGGCGAGCGCGCGGGGCGTGAACCCTGGCGCAGCGCCGCGGCGCTCTGCTGGGAGACCGGCCATGACTGGCCCGGATGTCCCGATCCCGGCGGGCTCGCCCGCGCCGCCTGGCAGCGCCGGCTGAACACGCCGACAACGAGCGCCGTGGGCCGGCTGTTCGACGCGGCCGCGGCGCTGACGGGGCTATGCCTGCACGCCAGTTACGAGGGCGAGGGGCCCATGCGGCTCGAGGCCGCCGCGCGCGGCCACGCGCCAGCGGACGCCGCGGCGCTGCCGCTGGAGATCGATGCCGAGGGCGTGCTGCGGGCCGACTGGGCGCCGCTGCTGGACCCGCTGCTCGATGCGGACCGGCCGGCGGCGGAGCGTGCCGCGCTGTTCCATGAATGCCTCGCCATGACGGCGGTGGCGATTTCGGGGGCATTGCGCGAGCGGCATGGCTTCGAGGGCATCGGCGCGACCGGGGGCGTGCTGCAGAACCGGCGGCTGGCCGATCGCATGCAGGCCCTGTTCGCCGCCGCCGGCGTCGAACTCGCCCTGCCGGCACGCCTGCCGGCGAACGATGCCTGCATTGCGTTCGGACAAGTGGTCGAGCAGGCCGCAGCCGACGCGCAAGCCGGTTAGAATGGCAGGTCTTCGCACCGCACCGGTGCCGACCAGGAGTTTCCCGCATGGCGCTTGACGAGGCACGCATCGGCCTGGCCCATGGCAACGGCGGCCGCTTCATGCGGGAGCTCATCCACGAGGTCTTCGCCCACCACCTCGGCGGCGGCATTCTCGACACGGACCTGGACGCCTGTCCCCTGCCCCGCATGCCGGAGGGCGAACTGGTGTTCACCACCGACGGATTCACGGTGCAGCCGCTGGAGTTTCCCGGCGGAAACATCGGTTCGCTGGCCGTGCACGGCACCACCAATGACCTTGCCGTGGCCGGCGCGACGCCGCTCTACCTGTCGCTCAACGTGTTCATCGAGGAGGGGCTCGAGGTAGAAGTGCTCGACCGCATCGTGGCCAGCCTGGCTCGTGCCGCACGCGAGGCGGGCGTCGAGGTCGCTGCCGGGGACACGAAGGTCCTGCGTCGTGGCGAGGGCGGCGGCCTGTATCTCGCCACCACTGGGATCGGCGTGCGCCGCCACGGCCTGCGGCTCAGCATGAAAGAGATTCGTCCCGGCGACCAGCTGCTGGTCAGCGGCAGCGTCGGCGACCACGGCATCTGCGTGATGCTGGCGCGGGAGCAGTTCGGCCTGAGCGGCGACCTGCTGTCCGACGCGGCCAGCGTGTTGCCGCTGACGCGCGCCCTGCTGGATTTCCCGGGACTGCGCTTCATGCGTGACCCCACGCGCGGTGGACTGGCGACCGTGGCCCACGAGATCGCTCGCGCGACGGGCTGCTCGGTGCGGCTCGCCGAAACCGCCATCCCGGTGCGCGACCAGGTACGCAGCGTATGCGAGATGCTGGGCTACGATCCCTATTACCTGGCGTGTGAAGGCCGGGTCGTCGCGGTGCTTGCGCCGGAGGAGGCTGAGCGCGCGCTCGCCGCCTGGCGCGGCCTGCCGGGTGGCGAGCATGCTGCCATCATCGGCCAGGTCGAGGCGGAGGGCCGGCCCGTGGTGATCGAGACCGAGCTCGGCGGCCGCCGCATGCTCGAGGAATTGGAAGATGATCCGCTACCGCGGATCTGTTGAGCAGACAGGCGGGAAATATGTCCTTCGCCCCGTGCGGGCTGATAACGCTCACGACTGACTTCGGCACGGCGGACCCATTCGCCGGCATCGTCAGTGGCCGCATCATCAGCGGCTTTCCGGGCGCCCGCATCGTCGATCTCAGCCACGGCATGCCGCGCGGCCGGCCGGACCTGGCGGGCTTCTGGCTGGCGCGGGCATGGCGGGAGTTTCCACCCGGCACCGTCCACCTTGCCGTGGTCGATCCAGGCGTGGGCACAGCGCGCGGCGTGCTGCTGGCGCTCGCCGCGCAGCGGGCCCTGCTGGCGCCGGACAACGGCCTGTTGCCGGAGGCACTGCGCGGTTGCGCAGGGGTGCATTGGCTGAGAATGGATGCCGGCTTGCCCGCGCGCCTCGGGCTCGGGCCGTTGTCGCGCACCTTCCATGGCCGCGACCTGTTCGCACCGCTGGCCGCCGCACTGGCGTCCGGCCGCCTGGCGCCCGCCGACTTCGGCGCCCCCGCCGAACCCAGTGATCCCGCGCCGCTG
>CBDDRR010000238.1:0-6630 GCA_965233095.1 uncultured bacterium | reverse complement strand
GTGAGCGTAGCCATGCAAGAACCTTTGATCTTCACGCACTCGCGCACCGGTCGCAGCGCCGTTGGCCAATACCCGCAGGCCGCTGCGGCGGAAGTGCCGGAGAAGTTCCGCCGCAAGCGTCGCGCCGAGTTGCCGGAAGTGTCCGAGCTGCAGGCAGTGCGGCACTTCACGCGCCTGTCGCAGCTGAACTTCTCGATCGACACGCACTTCTATCCGCTCGGCTCGTGCACGATGAAATACAACCCGCGCGCGTGCAATCAGTTCGCGATGCTGCCGGAGTTTCTCGGCCGGCATCCGCTCGCGCCGGAATCGGTCAGCCAGGGGTTCCTTGCCTGCATGTTCGAGCTGCAGGAGATGCTGAAGGATGTCACGGGCATGAAGGGCGTCTCGCTGACGCCGATGGCGGGCGCGCAGGGCGAGTTCGCCGGCGTCGCGATGATTCGCGCGTATCACCGCGCGCGCGGCGACATGGAGCGCACCGAGATCATCGTTCCTGATACGGCGCACGGCACGAATCCCGCGACGGCGACGATGTGCGGCTGCACGGTGGTCGAAATCCCGTCGCTGCCGAACGGGGACACGGACGTGGAGGCGTTGAAACAAGCGCTCGGTCCGCGCACCGCCGGCATCATGCTCACCAATCCGTCGACGCTCGGCGTGTTCGAACGTCGCATCCAGGAGATCGCCAAGCTCGTACACGAGGCAGGCGGCCTGCTGTACTACGACGGCGCGAATCTCAACGCGATCCTCGGCAAGGTGCGACCGGGCACCATGGGTTTCGACGTCATCCACATGAACCTGCACAAGACGTTCTCTACGCCGCATGGCGGCGGCGGACCGGGCTCCGGTGCTGTCGGCGTGAGCGAGCGGCTGGTGCCGTTCCTGCCGGTGCCGGTGGTTGCGAAGGACGGTGAGCGCTATCGATGGGTCACGGAAGGGGAACGGCCGTTGTCGATCGGCCGGCTGTCGGCCTTCATGGGGAATGCCGGCGTGCTGCTGCGGGCTTACGTGTATGCGCGCATGCTGGGCCGCGAGGGCATGCCGCGGGTGGCAGAGTTCGCCACGCTGAACGCGAACTACCTGATGGCCAGGCTGAGAGACGCCGGTTTCCAGCTGGCCTACCCGGACCGGCGGGCGAGCCACGAGTTCATTGTCACGCTGAAGCGCCAGGCGAAGGACCTGGGTGTCACTGCCATGGACTTCGCCAAGCGGTTGCTGGATTTCGAGTTCCACGCACCGACGACCTACTTTCCGCTGCTGGTGCCGGAGTGCCTGCTGATCGAGCCGACGGAAACCGAGTCGAAGGAAGTGCTCGACGCCTTCGTCGCGGCAATGGCGACGATCCTGGAGGAGGCGCACACGAATCCCGACAAGGTGAAGGGTGCACCCTATACCACGCCGGTGCGGAGGCTCGACGACGTGCGCGCGGCGCGCCAGCTGGACGTGGCCTGGAAGCCGGCGGCCGCATGAGTGCCCTGATCTGCGGCTCCATCGCCTATGACAACATCATGGTCTTCCAGGGCCGGTTCCAGGACCAGATCCTGCCGGACCAGATCCATGTCCTGAACGTCTCGTTCCTCGTCCCCGCGTTGCGCCGGGAGTTCGGCGGCTGCGCGGCGAACATCGCGTACAACTTGCGCCTGCTCGGCGACGTCGGCTATCCCATGGCGACCGTCGGGCACGATTTCGGCCCCTATCGCGACTGGCTGCAGGACCGCGGCGTGCCGCTGGACCACGTGCGGCAGCTGGGCGATTCCTGGACCGCGGTCTGCTACATCACGACCGATCTCGCCGACAACCAGATCACGGCGTTCCATCCCGGGGCGATGGAGCATGCACACGTGAACACGGTTCCGGCCGATGCCGGTATCCGTTGGGGCATGGTGTCGCCCGACGGGCGCCAGGCAATGATCGATCATGCCGAGCAGTTTGCGGCGGCCGGCATCCCGTTCATCTTCGACCCGGGCCAGGGTCTGCCGATGTTCGGCGCCCGGGAGCTCGAGCGTTTCATCGAGCTGGCCGACGTCGTCGCCGTGAACGACTACGAGGGCAAGATGCTCGCCCAGCGAACCGGTTTGCGCGAGACGGAAATTGCCGCGCGCGTGCGCGCCTACATTGTCACCCGCGGTGCCGAGGGTTCGGTCATCCTGGCGGGTGGTGAGCGTCACGAGGTCCCGGCAGCGGCGCCGGACGCGGTGGTCGATCCTACCGGCTGCGGCGACGCCTACCGCGCCGGTGTGCTGCACGGCCTGCTGCACGAGGCGGACTGGCAGACGACCGGGCGGATCGCCTCCTTGATGGGCGCGATCAAGGTCGAGTCGCCCGGCACCCAGAACCATTCCTTCGACCGGGTGTCTTTCTCCGAGAGGTTTACGGCCAGTTTCGGCTACGACCCCGGCCTCGGGAGCTGACCAGTGCAAAGATTTGCTGTTTTCATCGGGCTGGCGCTTGCGCTGGCATCCGCCGGTCCGGCGTTGGCCGACCAGGCGCCGCTGGCGGTTGCGGCGGAGCGTTCCGACTGGCGCCAGACGCTGGAGCGCGTCGCCCCCAGCGTGGTTACCATACGTGTCGACGGCACGCGCGCCTTCGACACCAACTGGAACATGTCGAGCCAGGCCACCGGCTTCGTGGTCGACGCGGAGCGCGGCCTGATCCTCACCAACCGTCACGTGGTGACGCCCGGGCCGGTGATGGCCGAGGCGGTGTTCCTGAACCACGAGGAAGTCGAGCTCACGCCGGTCTACCGCGACCCGGTGCATGATTTCGGCTTCTTCCGCTACGATCCCGCGAAGCTGCGCCACATTCGCCCGGAAACGCTGCCGCTGGCGCCGGAGGGCGCCGAGCCTGGCCGCGAGATCCGCGTCGTAGGCAATGACGCCGGCGAGCAGATCTCTATCCTCGCGGGCACCATCGCGCGCCTCGACCGCGAGGCGCCGTTCTACGGCCGCGGCCAGTACAACGATTTCAACACCTTCTACATCCAGGCAGCCTCCAGCACCTCCGGCGGCTCGTCCGGCTCACCGGTTATCGACATCCGGGGACGGGTGGTGGCGCTCAACGCAGGCGCGAACGTGCAGTCCGCCTCGAGCTTTTTCCTGCCGCTCGGGCGCGTGACGCGAGCCCTGGAGCGTATCGTCGCCGGCGAGCCGGTGACGCGCGGCACGCTGTTGACTACCTTCGTGCACATGCCCTACGACGAGCTCGGCCGCCTCGGTCTCGACGAGGTGGCGGAAGCGCGGTATCGCCAACTGTTTCCTGCCCAGAAGGGGCTGCTGGTGGTGCGTGACCTGGTCGCCGGTGCGCCGGCCGAGGGCCTGCTGGAGCCGGGTGACATACTGCTGGCGGTGGCGGGCAGGCCGCTGGCGACCTTCGAGGCGCTGGCCGAGGTGCTCGACGAGCACGTCGGCGAGCGCCTCGATATCGCGGTGCGCCGGGGCGATTCTGACCGAGCGTTCACGGTCGAGATCACTGATCTGCACGCGGTTTCCCCGGCCGAGTTCCTGCAGATCGGCGACGCCGTGCTGCACGACCTGTCCTACCAGCAGGCAAGGCACCTGAACATGCCGCTGGAGGGCGTCTACATCGCCAACCCGGGGTACATGTTCATGGCCTCGGCGGTGCCGCGCGGCGCGGTCATCGTCGAGATCAACGGTCAGCCCACGCCCGACCTCGGCGCGCTACGCGCGATCATCGAGGGTGAGCCCGACCGCGCGCGCATCGCTGTGCGTTACTACGATTTCGACAACCCGCGTGCCACCAACCTGCGCAGCGTGCGCGTGGACCGTCGCTGGTTCCCGGCGATGCAATGCCGGCGCAACGACGCGCTCGGCGACTGGCCCTGCGAGCCGCTGCCCGAGGTGGGCGTGGCGCCGCTGCCGCCATCGGCGACCACCAGCTTTCCGCCGGAAAACGATCGCCGGCTGAGCACCTTGCAGGCCTCGCTGGTGATGGTCAATTTTGAGATGCCGTATCCCGTGTCCGGTGTATCGGACCGCTTCTATCACGGCACCGGGCTGGTGGTGGATGCCGAACAGGGCCTGGTGGTCGTCGATCGCAACACCGTGCCCGAGACGCTCGGAGACGTAACGCTGACCATTGCCGGGTCGCTGGAGACGCCGGCCCGCGTCGCTTTCGTTCATCCGCTGCACAACCTGGCGGTGCTGCAGTACGAGCCGCGACTGATCGGGGCGACACCGGTGCGTTCGGCAACCCTGTCCGAGGCGCCCCTGGATTCGGGCGACGAAGTCTGGGTGGTCGGGCTGCGCGGCGACCATCGACTGGCGTCGCAGTCCACCAAGGTCGCGTCCGTCGACGCCCTCAACCTGCCGTTGTCGCGCACCCTGCGCTTCCGCGACACCAACCTCGAGACCATCCAGCTGGTGGGCGGCCCGGACGACTTCGACGGCGTGCTCGCCGACAGGCGCGGCCGGGTACTGGGCTTGTGGTCGAGCTTCGCCTACGAGGCCGGTCGGGCGATCGAACAGACCAACAAGGGCGTGCCTGCGGCGCTGGTGGCCGAAGTACTGGCGCTGGCGCGCGGTGTACGCACGCTGCGCTCGCTGGAGGCCGAGCTGCTGCAGCTTCCCCTGGCGAGCGCGCGACGCCTCGGGTTGGCTGATGAGCTCGCGGCGATGCTCGAGGCGCATGACCCGGAGCGTCGCCAGGTCCTGCAGGTCGTGCGGACGGTGGCTGCCACGCCTGCGGCGGCGATGTTGAAGCCCGGTGACCTGCTGTTGTCGATCGACGGCGCCGCCGTGAACCGCTTTCGGGAAGTGGAAGAGGCGATGCAGGTGCCGGTGGCCAGCGTGCGGGTATGGCGCCAGGGTGAAGTGCTGGAGCTGGACATCCCGACCGTGGAACTCGACAGTGGCGGCGTGAACCGTGTGGTCCTCTGGGCAGGCGCGCTGCTGCAGCCGCCGCACCGCGCACTGGCCGCCCAGCGCGGCATCGAGCCGACCGGAGTGTTCGTCGCATTCCACTCGTTCGGCTCGCCCGCCAGCCGAAACGGCATGGGCGCGGGCCTGCGGATCGTGGAGGTCGACGGCCGACCCACGCCGGACCTCGACAGCTTCCTTGCCGTAGTCGCCGGCCGCGCGCACCGCGAAGCAGTGCGCCTGCGGACGGTCAACTGGAACGGCCAGCCGGAGGTGTTCACCCTGAAGCTCGACAACCGCTACTGGCCCCCCTACGAGCTGGTGCGCGGCGAGGACGGCTGGACGCGCCGGGCGCTCTAGAAAAAAACCGGGGTCAGAAAAACCGGGGTCAGAGACGGGTTTCTTAAGAAACCCGTCTCTGACCCCGGTTTTCTTCAGCCTTTCAGGGCCGTGGTCAGCCCGGACAAGCTGTCCACTGGCGGCAGGCAGGTCGTGCCGCGGCAGATCCAGGCCCGCGCGCCTGATTCCGGCGCGGCTTTCTCGGCGAGCGCGGCGGGAAGATCGGCCGCGCCCGTGGGGACCTCGAACACCAGCCGGCGCGGCGCATAGACCAGCCGGGCGGTGCGCGCCCAGTCCGCCGCACGCTTCGGGGCCCCCCGCACGATGACGATCTCCGGCGGATCAAGCTGTTCCTCGAGCGCATCGAGCAGCGTGCAGTGCGCGAATGGCGCACGCCTGATCACCGGCAGGGCGGAGCGCACGGCCCGCGCCGCGGACTCGAGGTATCGCGGTTCGCCGAGCAGGCAGCCGAGCCGGTTCAGCGCCAGCGCGACCACCCCGTTGCCGGACGGCATCGCGTCGTCGCCGAGCGGGCGCGGCCGTTCGATGAGCTGCTCGTGGTCGTCGGCGGTGAACAGGAAGCCACCGCCCTTGGCGTCCTCGAAATGCGCCAGCAACGCATCGGCCAGGGTCGTTGCGAATGCCAGGTCGTCCGGGTTCCAGCGCAACTGGAGCATTTCGAGCGCGGCGTCGAGCAGGAAGGCGTAGTCGTCCAGGTAGCCTGCAAGCCTTGCACGGCCGTCTTTCCATGTCGCCCGCAACCGGCCATCCACCAGCATTTCCCGCCGCACGAAGCTCATGGCCCGATCCGCCGAATCGGCCAGCGCCGGATCGCCGAGGACCCTGGCGGCGATCGCCATGCCGCGGATCATCAGCCCGTTCCAGGCGGCCAGCACCTTTTCGTCGCGCGCCGGCCGCACGCGCTTTTCCCGGGCGGCGAACAGCTTGGCGTGCGCGTTCGCAAGCCGCATCTGCACCTCGGCGCCGTCCAGCCCGCTGCCCGCCGCAAACTGGTCGGTGGACATGAAGGTGTGCAGGTGCCAGCGCCCTTCGAAGTTGGGGCCGCGGTCCAGGCCGTGGATGCCCGACACGACCGCGAACTCCGCCGGCTCCAGCAATCGCTGCAGCTCCTCGCGCGTCCAGGCGTAGAAGCGGCCTTCCTCGCCCTCGGAGTCCGCGTCGAGGCTCGACCAGTAGCCGCCTTCAGGCGACTGCATTTCGCGCATCACCCAGCCGGCCGTGCCGGCCGCAATGCGGCGAAACAGGCCCTCGTTGGTGACTGCCCAGGCCTGCGCGTACAACGGCAGCAGCTGGGCGTTGTCGTACAGCATCTTCTCGAAATGCGGGATCATCCAGTGAGCGTCGACGGCATAGCGGCAAAAGCCGCCACCGAGCTGGTCGTAGATGCCGCCTTCTG
>CBDDRR010000237.1:0-8387 GCA_965233095.1 uncultured bacterium | reverse complement strand
ATCACCACCTCGTCGCACAGCGCCGGGATGTACGCGCCGCCAGCCGTGGACGGCCCGTGCACGATGGCGATCTGCGCGATGCCCTCGGCAGACATGCGCACCTGGTTGTACATGATGGAGCCGGCCTGGCCCTCGTCCGGGAAAATGTTGGCGAGATCGGGCAAAAAGCCGCCGCCGGACTGGACCATGGTGATGCACGGCAGGCGGTGGCGCCACGCGAACTGCTGCGCGCGCGTGTGGCGCTTGGTGGTCATGCCGAACATCGTGCCGCCCTTCACCGTGGCGTCGTTGACGATGAGCATGCAGGCGCGGCCGTGCACCATGCCCACGCCGGTGATGATGGTCGCGCCGGGCGGCACGCCCTCGTACAGGTCGGCGCCGGCGAGCTGTCCGAATTCCAGGAACGGCGAGCCGGGGTCGAGCAGCGCGGTGATGCGCTGGCGCGGCAGCATCTGCCCGCGGCTCTGGTGCAGCTTGCGCGCCTTTTCGTTGCCGCCGACCACCGCCTCGGCTCGGCGGCGGCGCAGGTCGTCGATGAGGGCGAGGTAGGCCGCGCGGTTGGTCGCGAACTCCTCGGTCTGGGTCGAAACGTGAGAAGTGAAGATGCTCATGGCCGTGGGCTCACATGCGGAACACGCCGAACTCGGTCTCGCGCGCCGGGGTGCGGCCCGCGAGTTCGAGCAGCATCGCCATCACCGGGCGCGTCTCCACCGGGTCGATGACCATGTCGCACCAGGTGTTGCGCGCGAAGTTGTAGGCGTTGGCGAAGTCCTCGAAGGTCTTTCGCGTGGGGGCCATGTAGGCCTCGCGCTCCTCGGCGGTCCAGCTCGTGCCCTCGCGCTTGTGGATGTCGTCCTTGACCATGGCCAGCGTGGTCGCGGCCTGGTCGGGACCCATGATCGCAGCGCGGCCGCCGGGCCACATCAGCATGGCGTTGGGCTTGAACGCTCGGCCGCACATGGCCAGATACCCGGCGCCGTAGGACGCGCCGATGATCAGCGTGTACTTGGGCACCTCGGCGCAGGCCATGGCGGTGATCATCTTGGCGCCGTGCTTGGCGATGCCGGCCTCCTCGGCCTCGCGACCGACCATGAAGCCGGTGACGTCGGCCATGAACAGCAGCGGGATGTCGCGCTTGCAGCACATGTCGATGAAGTGCGCCGCCTTCATCGCCGACTCGGCGAACAGCACGCCGTTGTTGCACAGAATCCCGATCTCGAAGCCCATGATCCGGCCCCAGCCGCAGATCAGCGTCTCTCCATAGAGCGGCTTGAATTCGCGGAACTCGCTGCCGTCCATGAGCCGTGCGATGACCTCGCGGTTGTCGGTGGGCACGCGCGTGTCGCGGCTGACGATGCCGTAGATCTCGGCCGGATCGAACTTCGGCGGACGCGGCGTCAGCACCTGCCAGCGCTGCGCGGGCGGCGTGCCCAGGTTGGACACCAGGTCGCGCACGATGGCGATGGCGTGCGCGTCGCTCTCCGCGAGGTAGTCGGTGACGCCGCTGACGCGCGAGTGCATCTCGCCGCCGCCAAGGGTTTCCTCGTCCACCACGTCCTTGGTCGCGGCGTACACCAGCTGCGGGCCGCCCAGGTACATGCGGCCCTGGTTGCGCACGATCACGTTCTCGTCGCAGAGCGCGGGCATGTAGGCGCCGCCGGCGGTGGACGAGCCGTGCACGGTGGCGATCTGCGGGATGCCCTCGCCGGACATGCGGATCTGGTTCCAGAAGATGGTGCCGAACTGGCCCCAGTCCGGGAACACGTTGGGCTGGTCCGGCAAGTTGGCGCCGCCGGACTGCACGAGCGTGATGCACGGCAGCCGGTGCTGCCAGGCGAACCGCTGCGCGCGCACATGCTTCTTGCAGGTGATGCCGTAGTAGGTGCCACCCTTCACCGTGGCGTCGTTGGCGATGATCATGCAGGGCCGTCCGGCGATCAGCCCCACGCCGGTGACGATGCTGCCGCCCGGTGGCACGTCGTCGTATAGACCCTCGCCGGCCAGATGGCAGAACTCCAGGAACGGCGAGCCGGCGTCGAGCAGCGCGGTGATGCGCTCGCGCGGCAGCATCTGCTTGCGTTCCTTGTGCAGGCGCCGCGCGCGCTCCGGCCCGCCGGCGCTGGCGGCCGCGCGGCGGCGGTGGAGGTCGGCCACACGCGCGAGGTAGGCCTCGCGGTTGAGCCGGTAGTCTTCGGTGGCGGTGGAAATCCGCGAGGACAGCTGGGCCATGGGTCGCGCGGCTCCGGACGTCTAAAGAAAAAGAGGAAAGAAGATGCCCGTCAGCGGGGCAGGCGCGTGCGTGCCGCTGCGGTCTCGCTCTTGGGCCGTGCGGTCCCGATCCGCAGCCCGCATCCCAGGTCGCGGGTGATCTCGCCGAGCAGGCCCGCTGCGCTGACGCCGTCCAGCGGCGACTCGGTCATGTCGTCGCAGAGCTGCAGGACTGGATGCGCGCGGCGCCCGGAGCGGTCCTTCCACCACAGCGCGCTGGCGCGAGAAACCGCGCCAGCCAGTTCCGCCACTCGGTAGCGCGCCAGCGTGACCTGATGCGGGGTCGTCTGGCTGGCGGCCCGCTCCAGCAACGCGCCGGTCGCAGCCGCCTCGCTGTGCAGCTCCGCCAGGCGCGCGGCCCCGAGCCAGGCCCGCGCAGCTGTCGTGGGCGACGCGCTACGGGCACGCAGGCAATCGGTGGCGATGGCCAGTATCTCCTCGCAGCGGCTCTGGTAGAACGCCGCCGCGACCAGACGCTCGAAATCGCGAAATTCCGCATCCGCCGTAGCGGTATCCGCCCGCAGCAGGTAATCCCGCGGCAGCTGCACGTCGTGAAGGTCGATGCGCGCGACGCTGCGTTCGCCTGCCAGCGCCTGAACACAGACCTTGACGCCGGCCGCGTCCATCGGGACGGTCACGAAGCTGCGCACCGTGTCCGGGAGATCCTGCGGCGAATTGCACTCCAGGCAGACCCAGCGTGCATGTTCGGCATTGGGCACGCGCAGTGACCGGGCATTGAGAACAAGGTCGCCGCTGCCGACGCTGCGCACGATGGCAAGGTCGGCGCGCGTGCCGGACTCGCGCACCTGACGGGCGCCTACTGCGCGCCCCTCGATAGCGGGCCGGAGGAAATCCCTGCACACCGCTGACCCCCCGAAGCGGGCCAGGGGGGCCACCGCTTGGCATCCTTGCACGCTCAGCAGGCTCGAGAGTGTCAGGCACTTGAGCCGGCCGATCTCGCGGGCATAGTGCAGTGCCAACCCGGGCGATCCGGCGGCCGCCGAACTCAGGCCCAGCCCGAGCAACCGCCGCTCGCCGAATCGCGCCACGAGCCCCGGGATGCGCGGCGCGCAATCCTCGTACCAGTCGTCGAGCCGCGACACGATCTCGGTCTCTATTAACCGCCTGACGGATTTCGCCACCGCCACCTCATCCGCGACATGCCCCATCGGTCCTCTCCTCCTGTCTTAGTTCTGATTCTGGTTCTAGCCTCCCCAGTACGATACCCTAACACTTGTTAGAATTGGGTTGCGACTGCAAAACCCGTCGGCCGGCAGTCCGCGAGACCGATTCCATGGTGACCGACGCACCCCTGCCCGAGGTTTTCGATGGCCGCTCCCATGTGTCCGAGTTTTGTCGTCGCGCGCGTCCCGCTGATGCGCCTGGCGTTCGCCGCCGGCCTCGCCGCCTCGGCCGCAACGGCCGGCGCCCAAGAGGGTCCCGATGTGGCGCAAGTGGACGCGATCGCCGGCGCCTGCGTCGCAACCGTCAGCCTGGGGCCGCTATCGCTGGCGCCTGCGGACGACTCCGCCTCGCCGATGCCGGACGCTGCCTCGCCAGACATCGACGAATCGGCCGGGTCGTCCTCGTCGGCGGATCTGACTGCCTACGACTCCGCCGCCCCTGCAGCCGGCTTCATATCGCTGGCCGGCGATGCGCAGGCTCTGGTCGCGTCCTGCGCGACGGCTGGTGCGCCACCCGCCGAGCCGGCCATGGCTGCGCCGGCCAAGGTCTCGGCTGCGGTCGAACCGGCGCCGACGACGGCACCTGCGCTCGCGCCCGCGCAACGGATCGAGACGTCCCAGGCGAGCGTCGCGCCCGCCGAGCCGCGCCCGCCCCCCCCGCCGCGTCCGCGCCCGAAGAAGCCGCCGGCCGACGCGCTCAAGGCGTGGTGGCCCGCCGCGGAGGCCGGCAAGCTGAACCTACGCTTCGCGGGTGAGGCCGCCTTTGGCGAGGCCATCGCCCTGTTGTTCGACGCGCCGTTCAGCGAGGCCTCCGGGCTGGCGCAGCACGTGGAAGTGAAGAACCGCGCCGGCAAGATCATCGAGGGCAAGTGGCAGGTGGTGAAGTCCAACCCGCAGATGGTCGCGCTGCGAGTGCCGCCAGGCCTCTACGAGATTCGCGTCGGCGAGTCGCTCGCAGCCGCCAATGGCCTGCGCTTCCAGCGCACCGCGCAAGGCAAGATCTTCGTGCGCTGAAGGCGCCATCACACCCGGAGGAGACCGCAGCATGGCACGAAACCTTTGCGCGGCATCGCTCTCACCGGTCCGGCCGCGGAGCATCGACCGCGCCTGGGAGGCGGCGGTCTGCGATGCGCCGGTGCGGACCCGCGACGTGCGCCCCGAGGTGCTGGCGTCCTGGCATCGCAGCCGCGTGCTCCACGTCAATCCGTCGCAGCAGCGCGCGCCGCTGGACCTGCGCAGTCTTGCCAAGGCTCGGCGGCAGCACCGCGAACTGATTCTCGCCGCCACGCCGATCCTGCTCGAGACCGGCGAACTGCTGGGCGAGATCGGCGGCATCGTGCTCCTATGCGGCCCAGACGGGCTGGTACTGGAATCGTCCGGGGCACCGCGCATCCTGGACCTGGCGGTGGACGCCAACATCACCCCCGGCGGCATCTGGACCGAGCAGGCCTGCGGCACCAACGCGGTGGGCACCGCGCTGAGCGAGGGGCGGCCGGTGGAGCTGCGCGGCGCCGAGCACTTCTGCGACAGCATCCGCCGCTGGAGCTGCGCCGCCAGCTTGCTGAGGGACCCGGAAAGCGGCGCCGTGATCGGCGCGCTGGACATTTCTCACGGAGGGCGGGCGGGCGCGAGCGCGCTGCCCCTGGCGGTTACGGTGGCCCGGCGCATCGAGGGCGAACTGGCCCGCCGCACGCTGCGGCGCCGGCAGTTCCTGTTCGAGCGCTATGCCGAGCGCGCAGCGCGCTGGCCGCGCGACGGCGTGCTGCTGCTCGACCACGACGGCAGCCTGCTGGCCTGGAACGAGTGCGCGCCCCTGGCGCTGGCCGCACGCGGCTGCGCGGTGCCGCTGGCTCGCGGCACGGCTTTCGATCCCCTGCTCGCGCGGGTCGGGGCCGAGCACCACGAATCCCTGTGCCTGGATGGCGAGCAGGCCGGCACGGTGCTGACGCTTGCGCAGCGAACCGGCGGTGCCTCGGTGCCCTCACCCGCGTCCGCCATCGCGTCGTCTCCGACCGATGCCCCCCGCCTGCGCGACGCCGAACGCGCGGCCATCCTGGCGGCCCTGGAGGCGGAGTGCGGAAAGCGCGGCCGCGCGGCGGCGCGGCTCGGGATCTCCCGGACCACGCTCTATCGGCGGCTGCTCGACTACGGGCTCGAAGCGGACGCCCCCTGACCGGCGCATCGCCCGGTCTCACCGCGTGGCTCACCGCCGCACCGAGTCCCGCAGCTCACGCTTGAGAATCTTGCCGACCGGGTTGCGCGGGATGGCGTCCACCACCTTCAGGTACTCAGGCAGCTTGTAGGTGCCAAAGCCTTGCTCGCGCATCCAGGCCACCACGGCCTCGAGTGTCGGCGGGTGGGCCTTGTCGCGCGCCACCGCGCACAGGCAGACCTTCTCGCCGAGGATTTCGTCCGCCACCGCCACCGCAGCGCAATCGACGATGCCCGGGTAGGCCAGCGCCATGTTCTCGACTTCCGCGGCGCTGATGTTGAAGCCGCCGCGGATGATGATGTCCTTCTTGCGGTCGAAGAAGCTCAGGTAGTGGCCTTCGAGGATCTTGAAAGTGTCGCCGGTGTAAAGGTATCCCTCGGCGTCGAAGGACTTGGCGTTGGCCTCCGGGCGCTTGAAGTACCCCGGAAAAACGTTCGGGCCGCGGTAGGCCAGCTCGCCGATTTCTCCGGCCTTGGTCTTGATCTGGCCGTCCTCTCCGACGATCTTGATCCGCACGCCAGGGATGTTCGACTTCCACTGCGCGTCGGGATGACCCCACCAGGGCAGATGGTCCACGCGCTGCGCCGGGTCGGGCACGTCGTGCGGGCCGCCGACCAGGGCGGTGCCCTCGTTCTGGCCCCAGAGATTGATGATCTCGATGCCCCAGCGCCGCTTGAACTCCGCGATCGAATACGCCGACGGTGGCGCCGAGCCCACCGCCAGCGTGCGGATTTGGGAGAGGTCGAGCTGATCGACGTTGGGCAGCTTGACGATCATGTTCAGCAGCGCCGGCACTAGGCTGGAGAACTGCACGCCCTCCGTGGCGAGCTGATGCACGAACAGCTCCAAGTTCAGCGGATGGTGCAGGATCATGGTGCCGGCGCGGAATAGCCAGGGCAGCATCATGGCGCCCACACCGGTCATGTTGACGATGGGCGCTGCACACAGGATGCGGTCTGCGTCGCGCAAGTCAAGCAGTCCGAGCACGCGCCCGGCCTGGAAGAACCAGTTGTTGTGCGACACCGGCGTGCCCTTGGGCAGCGACTCGGTGCCGGAAGTCCAGCACAGCGTGAATATGTCGTTAGGGTCGATGCGCACCGCATCCAGCAGATCACGCCGCACCGGCCCCTGCGCCCAGCGGCCGATTTCGGCGAGCCCCACGCGGTGTTCGATGCGGTGCTTGCCTGCCGGCAGCTTGTGCACCAGGTCGAGATAGCCCGTGCCCTTGAACGTGTCCGCGGCGATGTAGAAGCGCGCGCCCGTGGTCTCGGCCACATGGCCCAGCTCGTGCTGGCGCCACTGCATCGCCAGCGGCGAAGGAAGGCCGCCGGCCATGCACACGCCGAAGTACAGCACCATCAGCTCCCAGGTGTTGGGCAGGTGCAGGATCACCACGTCGTCCTTCTTAAGACCCAGCTCGACCAAGCGCGTGGCGATGGCCTCTGCCGCGACGCCCACCTCGGCCCAGGTCTTGCGCTGCGGCGGCGTGCCGACCAGCTCCATGCGGTCGGCCGGGTCGACGATGGACAGGCGCTCGGGGTGCGCGGTGACCTGCTCGCGCAGCGTGTCGAGCAGCGTGCGGGTGCCCCACCAGCCGGCCTCGGTGTATTCGCGGATGGTTTTTTCGTCGTGCAGGATCATGTTCCCCTCCTTATTTGTGAATGATGTGCGCTTCGCTTTTCCGGCCTTCAGCCAACGAGTTCTACGAACAGCCTGAACCAGAGCAGCGTCAGAACGGCGTTGCTCGCGGCGAAGATCGCGACTCGATGGATCACGCGGTTGTACGTCAGGTGCACCCCGCTGTGGAGCGCGCGCAGCGCGACGTAGGACCAGGCCAGGGTGATCGGCCTGATGAGTCAGATAGGCCACCGTGCAGACCACATAGAACAGCACGGGAACTTCCAGAGGGTTCATGAAGTTCCGGTTGGGGATGCTGACCCGCTCCGGGACTCGGGCGGATTCGCCGAGCCGGAAATCGTCCACGGTGAGCTGGCCCGCGAGGGTGCCCCTGAATCGCCGGTAAGGGATCAGCGGCGGGACACGCAGCATCCAGCCCACGAGGGCCATCGCCGGCAACAGGATGCTCGTCGGGTGCGCCACATCGGCTCTCTTCTACGGATACGACCGAACCGCTCGTCTCGACGGCGAGGCCCGCTCAGACGCCGAGCGAGGCTAGCAAGGGCCACAGCCCGGCCCCGCCGAGTTCCAGCGCCCGACGGCCGAGCAGTGCGTTCCACTCGGTCTCGGTGCCGTAATCGTCGCGCCAGCTCCACAGCCGCCGCGTGTACAGGTGCAGGCGGTGCTCCTGGGTGAAGCCCATGGCGCCGTGCACTTGGTGGGCGATGCGCGTCACCGGTTCCACCGCCATGCCGGCCCGCGCCTTGGCCACCGCAATCTCGTACAGCCCTTCGCCGCCGCGTGCGGCGTGGGCGGCGGACTCCACCGCCATCTCCACCGCGCAGACCTCGGCGGCCAGCAGCGCGAGTTCCTGCTGGATCGCCTGGAACGCGGCAAGCGGCCGGCCGAACTGCTTGCGCTCGGAGGCGTAGGTGAGCGTGAGCTCCAGGCAGCGGCGCATGGCACCGGCCATCTGCGCGCTGCGCAGCAGGGCGGCGCGCGCGCGCCAGCCCGGCGCGGCGTTCGCCAGCAGCCGGTCCGCGCTGGTGCCGGAGCCGGCCAGGTCCAGCGTGTCGCAGGGCTCGCCCGCGAGGCTGGTGGCCTGC
>CBDDRR010000236.1:0-6425 GCA_965233095.1 uncultured bacterium | reverse complement strand
TCCAGCGTTCGGCCGGCCGGCGACACGTAGGGAAACACCTGGAAGCCGACGATGAGGATACCCAGCACCACCAGCGCCGAGGTCTCCATCGGGATCCGGTCGCGGCTGAACAGGAACAGCGCGACGACGGCCAGCAGCATGATGGCGATGCCATGGGGATCCGGCGGCGGCGGCATTGGGCCTCTGCAGTCGTCGGGCGGCGCGCCCGGGGCGGGACACTTCTAGCACGCATTGCACGGCCCGGCCAAGCCGGCGTGCCAGTTGGCCGGCAGGGACGCTGCTTCCCAGCCGCGGCTAGAGCAGCCCGTAGGCGAGACCGAGGAACGCTGTGAGCCCAAGCCACATGATGATCTGGAGCGGGATACCGACGCGGTAGAAGTCAGTGAACCGGTAGCCGCCGGCCGACAAAACCATCAGGTTGGTCTGGTACCCGATTGGCGTGATGTAGCTCATGTTTGCGCCGAACAGCACGGCCAGCACAAAGGGCTCAGGTGGAACGCCAAGGCGCTCGGCAACGAAGATCGCGATGGGAGTCCCGAGCACGGCCGCGGCGTTGTTTGTGACCACCTCGGTCAACAACGCCATCACGAGCATCAGGCCGCCGAGCGCCACGATAGTTGGCCAGGGCGCAGTTACTGTTGCGAACAGGTCAGCGATGTATCGCGTGCCGCCGGTGACCGTGAGGGCGTGGCCGAGAGCCAGGCTGGCGACGATCACCAGTATGAGCCGGCGATCCAGCGCGCCTAGCGCCCCGCGCCAGTCGAGGCACCCTGAGATGATGGTCGCCAGCGCCCCGCCCAGCGCAGCGACCTGGATCGGCAGCAGGCCGGATGCCGACACGGCCACAACTGCGACAATAATGCCGACGGCGGCAGGAGCCTTCCCGGTGCGCGGCAGGTCGAAAGACCCGTCCACCACCAACACGTTCCCCAGTCGCTTGACGCCGTCCAGCGCCTCGCCCGAACCCTGCACCAGCACGATGTCGCCTGCTCGCAAAAAGACCTTCCCGATATCCGAGACCTCGGCCCCGGGCGAGCGCGCGCGGTGCACCGCCACCGGGAGCAGGCCGTGATAGGCGAAGAACGGCACGTTTTCGAGCGTTCGCCGGTGCAGTGGCGAGCCACGGGTTACGACGATTTCCGCCATTCGCTGGCCCTCGGCTTGCAGGCGCTTGCCCCTGGGAAGCGACCGGCCGGGCGCTGCCGGGTCGTGCAGGTGCGCGCCGAGCTTGGCCTCGAAACGCTGCAGCTGCTCGGGAGTGCCTCGCAGATATAGCCGGTCGCCGGCTGCGAGCGCCAGCTCGGGCCGTCCTGCCACGAACAATCCGGCGCCGCGCTCGATCGCGCCGAGCCTGAGCTGGTCACCCATGCGTTCCTGCAGCGCGGTGACCGTCATGCCCTCCGCCGCGCTTCCCGGCACGATACGCAGCACAGCCTCGAACACCCGTGGCGAAGTGTCCGGCAGGGGCGGCGTGCGTGACGGCAGGAGGCGCGGCGCCACTAGCCACAGGAAGACAATGCCGAGCGCCGCACCGGCAAGGGCGATGGGCGTGAAATGGAAAATTCCCATCGGGGCCATACCGAGGCTGGTCGCCACCTCCACCACCAGCAGGTTCGTGGAGGTCCCGATCGTGGTGCACATGCCACCGATGATGGTCGCGTAGCCTACCGGCATCAGCATCGAGGAGGCCGGCTGCCCCGTGCGCAACGACACGCCGACCAGGATCGGCAGCAGCATTGCCACCACCGGCGTGTTGTTGAGGAACATGGACAAAACAAATGCCAGCATGAGCGCCGCGAGCAGCGCGACCGTCGGCTTGCGCTGCCACAGGCGCGCAAGCCGGTCGGCGACCGGATGCAGCGCGCCCGTCACCTCCAGCGCGCGCGTGCATACCAGCAACGACATGACAGTGATCAGCGCAGCATTGCCGAAGCCAGCGAGAAAATCCGTAGCCCGCACCCGCTGACCATCCTGGGCAACGTACGGGAACAGCTCGAATCCGGTCACCAGGACGGCCAGCACCAGCAGCGCAGACGTCTCCATGGGAATCCGGTCGCGGCTGAAAAGAGTGAGCGCGACGACGGCAAGCAGCATGATGGCGATGCCGTGGAGATCCGGCGGCGGCGGCATGACGCGCGTTCAGAAAGGGCGGCGGCCCGGGCGAGCTACTTCTAGCACGCGGCAACGCAGGCGGGCAAACCGCAGAGAGCCGGGGTCAGCAAAACCGGGGTCAGAGACAGGTTTCGTTGGCGAAACCTGTCTCTGACCCCGGTTTTGCTAGCGATAACGGGCGAGTGTCTTCTCGAGCACCTCGGCACCCGGGCACAGCGCCGCGTAGGGCAGCGTCGCCAGCGGCTCGGCCACGGTCTGGTTCAGGCCGTGCATGTCCTGGCGGCCGGTCTCGACGTACAGCAGCCCGGTGAGCCACTCGCCGGCCTGCATGCGTTCGTGGATCTTCACGAAGGCGCCGTCCCGATTGGTCGGATCGTATTCGCCTTCCACTTTTCGCAGCGCGAGGTGGCTGCCGTCGTGCAACTCGACCTCCATGGCGTCGCCCTGCTCGTAACCCGCGCGGATCTCCTCCGCCGGCGGCACGAAATCAGTATGCACGGCTGGATGGTAGAACTGGCGGCTGAAGGCATAGCTCTTGGTCGAGTCCTCGTGATCGTTGAAGGTCACGCAGGGCGACAGCACGTCGATCAGCGCAAAGCCCTCGTGCGACAGACCCGCCTTGATCAAGGGCACCAGCTGCGCCTTGTCGCCGGAGAAGCTGCGCGCCACGAAAGTCGCGCCCGCTGCCAGCGCCGTCAGCACCGGGTCGATCGGCGGCTGCAGGTTGATCTCGCCCTTCTTGGCCTTGCTGCCGATATCCGCGGAGGCGGAAAACTGCCCCTTGGTCAGGCCGTAGACACCGTTGTTCTCGATGATGTACAGCATGCGCACATTGCGCCGCATGGCGTGGCAGAACTGGCCGAGGCCGATGGACAGCGAGTCGCCGTCGCCCGATACGCCGAGGTAGTTGAGGTTGCGATTGGCCGCCGCAGCGCCGGTGGCAACCGAGGGCATGCGCCCATGCACGGTGTTGATGCCGTGCGCCTGGCTGACGAAATAGGCCGGCGTCTTGGACGAGCAGCCGATGCCGGACAGCTTCACCATGCGGTGCGGCGGCAGCGACAGTTCCCAGCAGGCCTGCACGATCGCGGCGGTGACCGAATCGTGGCCGCAGCCGGCGCACAGTGTGGACAGCGCGCCCTCGTAATCGCGGCGGCTCAGGCCCAGTGCATTGAGGGTCAGGCCGGGGTGGTCGACTTTCGGCTTGGTGATGTAGGTCACGCGGCAGCTCCTTTCTCGAGGCGCTCGCGCACCGTGTCGACCAGGGGAGCCGCCGCCATCGGCAGGCCGTCGTAATGCAGGATGGACTCGATGCGGCGCCCGTCGACGCAGCACTCGTTGATCAGCAGCGTGCGCAATTGGCCGTCGCGGTTCTGCTCGATGACGAACACGCGCTCGTGCGAATCCAGGAAAGCCTGCACGTCCTCGTTGAAGGGAAAGGCGCGGATGCGCAGGTAGTCGCTGTGGATGCCCTCGGACTGCAGCCGGTCGCGTGCCTCGCTGACCGCATCGTCGCAGCTGCCGACGGACACTATCCCGAGCGATGTCTTCTTGTCGGCCCGCTGCAACACCGGTGCTGGCACCAGCTTGGCGGCCGTCGCGAACTTGCGCTTCAGCCGCTCCATCAGCCGCTCGTACTCGCCGGCGTCCTCGGTGTAGCCGGCCGCCTCGTTGTGCCCCGATCCGCGAGTGAAATAGGCGCCCTTGGGGTGCACGCCGGGCAGGCTGCGCCATGGAATGCCGTCACCGTCAACGTCGGCGTAGCGGCGGAACTTCTCGATGCGTTCGAGCTCCGCCGCGGACAGCACCTTGCCGCGGTCCGGCACGTACGCGTCATCCCAGCTCGGCGCCGTGCACATCCAGTCGTTCATGCCGGTGTCGAGGTCGGAGAGCACGAACACCGGGGTCTGCAGCCGCTCGGCGAGGTCGAATGCCTGCACCGCCATGTCGAAGCTCTCGGTGGGATCGGACGGAAACAGCACCGGGTGGCGCGTGTCGCCGTGCGAGGCATAGGCTGCCAGCAAAATGTCACCCTGCTGAGTGCGTGTCGGCAGTCCGGTCGACGGTCCCACGCGCTGCACGTCGAAAATAACCGCTGGAATCTCGGTGAAATAGCCGAAGCCGATGAACTCTGACATCAGCGAAATGCCCGGCCCGCTGGTGGGCGTGAAGGCGCGCGCGCCCGCCCAGCTTGCCCCCAGCACCATGCCGATGGCGGCGAGTTCGTCCTCCGCCTGGATCACGCAGTAGCGCCGCTCGCGCGTCTCGGGATCGGCGCGAAAGCGCGCGCAGAAGGAACGGTAGGCGTCCATCAGCGAGGTCGACGGGGTGATTGGGTACCAGGCGCCGACTGTCGCGCCCGCGTAGACGCAGCCGAGCCCTGCGGTGGTGTTGCCGTCCATCATCACCATGCCGCCGGTGGCGTTCATCGCCTCAGCCCGGAACGGCAGGGGACACTCGAAGTGCTGCTGCGCGTACTCCCAGCCCATCATGATGGCCTTCATGTTGGCTTCCACGAGGCCCGGACGCTTGCCGAAACTGTCCTTCGCCAGCTGCTCGAGCACCCCCATGTCGATGTCCAGCAGCGCGGCCAGGGTGCCGACGTAGACCATGTTCTTCATCAGGATGCGCGTGCGCACCCCGTCGAATGCCTCGTTGCAGAGCTGCGCGAAAGGCGCCCCCAGCACCGTGACGTCCTCGCGCGACAGCGCATGACTGCGCGGCCAGGTCGAGTCGTACAACAGGTAGCCGCCGGGGCTGACCTCGGCGAGGTCACCGGCATACGTCTGCGCGTTCATCGCGACCACCAGGTCCACGCGGCCGGAGCGCGCCCGGTAGCCCTTGCGGCTGACGCGGATCTCGTACCAGGTGGGCAGGCCCTGGATGTTCGACGGGAAGTAGTTTTTCCCGGACACCGGGATGCCCATGCGGAAGAAGCTCTTCATCAGCAGGCCGTTGGCGCTGGCGGAGCCGGTCCCGTTGACGTTGGCGAGCTTGAGTGTGAAATCGTTTACGCGCTGCGGCGTTGCTTTTCCGGGCATCCCGGCTCCTCATCCGACGCGTAGGGAATCAGCACGCGGCTCTTCTGCATGTCCCAGGCCGCGGTGGGGCAGCGCTCGGCGCACAGCCCGCAATGCACACACAGGTTTTCGTCCTTCACCATCAGGCGTGCCGTGTGCTTCAGCGGCGTCGAGACAAAAAACGGCTGGTCCGGGTTGATGGCCGGGTTCTTTACCCCCCGGCGCAGCGTCTGCTCGTCGGCGTCGGGCAAGATCGCCAGGCAGTCCTCCGGACAGATATCGATGCAGGCGTCGCACTCAATGCACAGCTTGGCGGTGAACACCGTCTGGACGTCGCAGTTCAGGCAGCGCTCGACCTCCTGCGCGGCCTGCTCCGCAGAGAAGCCGAGCTCCACCTCGATGTCGAGCTTCTCGAAGCGCTTCTTCAACTCGACGTGCGGCACGAGGCGGCGCTCGCGCGGGTCGAAATCGTTGTTGTAGGCCCACTCGTGCAGGCCCATCTTGCGCGGCTCCATGCGCAACTGGTTCGGCCGGCGCGACTCGAGCGGGCGGCCCTCGCAGTGCAGGTGGATGGAGACCGCGGCCTGGTGGCCGTGCGCCACGGCCCAGATGATGTTCTTCGGTCCGAAGGCCGCGTCGCCGCCGAAGAACACGCCGGGGCGCGTCGCGGCGTGCGTGGTCTCGTCCACCACCGGCACGTCCCACTGGTCGAACTCGATGCCGAGATCGCGCTCGATCCACGGGAAGGCGTTCTCCTGGCCGATGGCCAGGACAACATCGTCGCAGGGGTACAGTTTCTCACCCGCGACGCGCTGGCCGGTGATCCGGCCGCGCTCGTCGAGGTCGTACTCCATCAGCTCGAACAGCATGCCCGCCAGCTTGCCGTCCTCGAGGACGAAGGCCTTCGGCGAGTGGTTGACGACGATCTCGACGTTCTCCGCCTCGGCGTCCTCCAGCTCCCAGTCGGAGGCCTTGAAGAAGCCGCGCGGCTTGCGCGCCATTACTTTCACATCCTCGGCGCCCAGCCGAAGCGAGCTGCGGCAGCAGTCCATCGCCGTGTTGCCGACGCCGATGATCAGCACCTTCTTGCCGATGCGGTCGATGTGGCGAAAGGCAACCGACTCGAGCCAGTCGATGCCGATGTGGATGTTGGCCGCGGCTTCCTTGCGGCCGGGCAACTCGAGGTCCTTGCCGCGCGGCGCGCCGCTGCCGACAAACACCGCATCCCAGCCCTCTTCCAGCAGCGCCTTCATGCTCTCGATGCGACGACCGAGAACGATCTTCGCGCCCATG
>CBDDRR010000235.1:0-6877 GCA_965233095.1 uncultured bacterium | reverse complement strand
CGGTTTCGCCGCGCTGCAGACCGGCCGCACCGACCAGGCGATCGAGGCGTTCGACAAGGCGGTCGCGGTCGTGGTCGATCCGCTCGGCCAGCGCCAGTTCGTGCTCCGCTCCGGCAAGGCCGAGGCGCTGCTCGCGGCCGGACGCCTGGACGAGGCGCGCGCGGTATCCACTGCGCTGCACAGTGCCGCCGATCGCCACCCGGTGGCGAATTACCTGATGGCGCGCGTCGAGCTGCAGGCCGGCAATGCCGACCGGGCCCTGGTCCACTCCCAGGCCATCCTGGCCACCCAGCCGGACTCCTCGCTCGGCAACATGATGGCCGGCGCCGCCAGCCTGTCGCTGGGCCAGACCGCTCCGGCCGAGCGCTATCTCGAGCGGGCCATCACGTCGGACCCGAACAACCTGGCCGCCCGCAAGCTGCTGGCGCAGACCCGCCTCGGGCTGCGCTCGCCGGGACGGGCGCTGGAAGCCCTGCAACCCGCCATTGGCGACAACACCGATCCCTCGATCGCAGCGATGGCCGGCATGGCCAGTGTGCAAGCCGGTGACCCGGCTGCGGCCGTGGCGATTTTTCGCCGCCAGCTCGAGCAGCAGCCGGACAACGAGGAGATCCGCGCCATGCTGGCCGTGAGCCTCATGTCCGACGGACGTACCGAGGAAGCGCTGGCCGAGCTGGCGAAGATCGAGGCGGGCGAGGGCGTCGTGCGCCAGCGCGCCGACCTGATCGGCATCGCCGCACACCTGCAGGCCGGCGACCTGCTGGCAGCCCGCAGCCTCGCACGCGAACTGGCGGCCACCGCGCCGGGGAATGTCGCCCTGTACGGTTCGCTCGGCGCGATGTTCCAGGGCGCGGGCCACCCCGACGAGGCCGCTGCGTGGTTCGAGGAAAGCCTGGCGGTGGATCCGGAAAATACGGCCGCCGCCTACAATCTCGGCCGCATCGAGGCGAACCAGGGCCAGCTCGACCGGGCGGTTGAGCGCTTCGAAGGGATCCTTGCCCGGGAGCCCGGCAATGCGCTGGTGCTGACGGCGCTGGCGCAGATCGATTGGGCACGCGGTGACCGCGACAGCGCGGTAGAGCGACTCGAGCGCGCCCGGACCGCGGATCGCGCGGACGGCGCCTCCCGGTTTGTCCTGACCCAGTACCTGGTGGCAAGGGGCCGCGCGGCCGATGCCGTGGCCGTGGCCCGCGAGGCGGTAGAGATCGCGCCGGACGCGGCGCCGACTGTGAATGCGCTGGGCGTGGCGCAGCTCGAGGCCGGGCAACCAGACGATGCGATCGTGCAGTTCAAGCGTGCGCAGCAGATCAATCCTGCCGAGCCCCGCTACCTGCTCAATGCCTCCCGCGCACATGCTGCGCTGGGCCAACTTGAGCCGGCGCGCGAGCAGCTGGTCAACGCGCTCGCGCTCGAACCGGAGAACGTCGTCATGCTCGCGGCGCTGGTGGATATCGAGCGCCGCGCCGGGCGCTACGACGCGGCCGCCCAGGCGCTGGTGCGCTTGCAGCGCGCGGCGCCCCGCGGTGATCCGCGCGTCGTGCTGCTGGGCGGCGA
Source organism: uncultured bacterium (assembly GCA_965233095.1). Lineage (GTDB taxonomy): Bacteria > Pseudomonadota > Gammaproteobacteria > Steroidobacterales > XN24 > XN24. Next base: position 5,323 of record CBDDRR010000235.1, on the reverse strand, counting down.
AGTGCTGCTCGGACAGCAGCGCTTCGCCGAGGCGCAGGAGGCCTTCCAGGAGGCGCGTCGCCTCGGCATGGGCGCTCGCGCCGCTGTCGGCCTGTTCGAGACCCGCCGTCGCGGCGGCTTGCCCGACCCCGCCGCGCCATTGATCTCGTGGCTGGAAGAGGCCCCGGACGACCTGGCCACGCGCGCGCTGCTGGCCGAGCATTACCTGGGTGCCGAGGACCATTCGGCCGCGATCGCCGAGTACGAGACGCTGCTGGCCAGCGCTCCGGACAACCCGGTGGTGCTCAACAACCTCGCCTGGTTATACAGCGAGGCGGACGACCCACGCGCGGTCGAACTGGCGCGTCGGGCCCGCGAGATCGCGCCGGACAATGCGATGGTCGCCGATACGCTCGGCTGGATCCTGCACAAGCGCGGCGACCACGCCGAGGCGCTCGAGCTGCTTGCCGAGGCTGTTGCCGCGGCGCCCCAGGCCGGCGAAATCCGCTACCGCTATGCGGAGGTGCTGGCGGCGACCGGCGACAAGGACGGCGCAATGCGCGAAGCGCGCCTGGTACTCGCCGATACCGGTGCCGCCAATTACCATGAATCGGCCCAGAAGCTGTTGAACCGCCTCGAGCAGGGCAGGGAGTAACACCATGCGCACGAGTATTTTCAAGTTTGTCATCGGCTGCGCGGCTGCGGCCGCTCTCAGCGCCTGCGGCACCACCGGGTCCGCGCCCGACCTGCCCGAGTCGGCGCTGCCGGCCGCCGAGACCGACTACATCATTGCCCCCGGCGCCATCCTCAACGTGTTCGTGTGGCAGCACCCCGACCTGTCGACCACCGTGCCGGTGCGGCCGGACGGCAAGATCTCCACGCCGCTGATCGAGGACATGCAGGCGGCCGGCAAGACGCCGACCGAGCTGGCCCGTGACATGGAGGAGGTGCTGTCGCGGCTCATCCGCCAGCCGACCGTCAACGTCATCATGCAGACCGCCTCGCCGAGCTTCCAGCAGCAGGTCCGGGTGGTCGGCCAGGCTGCCAACCCGCAGGCGCTGGCCTACAGCGAGGGCATGACGCTGCTGGACGTGATGATCCAGGTCGGCGGCCTCGGCGAGTTCGCCGCCGGCAACCGCGCCAAGCTGGTGCGCCGCACGGCGGAGGGCCCGGTCGAGATCAATGTCCGCCTGGACGATCTGCTGAACGCCGGCGACATGCGCCAGAACGTGGTCATCCAGCCGGGCGACGTCGTCATCATCCCCGAGGCGCGCTTCTGATGGATCAAGTGTTCAAACTGATCCTGACGGAACTGCGTGGCGCCTGGCGATTCCGCTGGGTTGCAATGCTGTCCGCCTGGGTCGTTGGACTCCTCGGCATCGTCTTTGTGCTGACGATGCCCGATATTTACGAGGCGAATGCCCAGGTGTTCGTGGATACGCGCGATCCACTGGCGCAGGCGCGCCGTAGTGATGACTCGGATTTGCAGGTGGACTTCGTCAGGCGAATGCTGTTGTCGACCCCGAACCTCGAGCAGGTGGCTCGCGAGACCGACCTCGACCTGCGCGCCGACACGCCACAGGCCTTCCAGGGGCTGGTTGCAAAGTTGCAGCGGGATATCAGGGTAGAGGCCGGCTCCGGCCGGGGTTTCGACGCCAATCTTTACAATATCGTCTACCGTGATGTTGATCGCAGCATCGCCGAGCGCGTGGTGCAGGTGTTGCTGAGCAGCTTCCAGGAGCAATCCCTGGAGGGCGACCTGCGCGACGACCTGCAGGCGCTGGCGTTCCTCGATAACCAGATGGCGGAGTATCGCCGCCGGCTCGAGGAAGCCGAGACCCGGGTCGCCGAATTCCGTCGTGCCAACGCCGGCATGATCGGCGGCGAGGGCGGATTCTTCACGCGTCTCGACAGCCTGCAGGAAGAACTTCGACAGGTGCGCGCCGACTTGAGGGTCGCGCAGGAGAGGCGTGCCGCGCTCGTGGGCCAGGTCTCCATGGCCGATCCGGCGACCGCCGGCAGCCAGGACGAATTGGGCGCGACCAGCCTGGCGCAGCTCGAGAGCCAGCTGTTGGAGACCGAACAACGGCTTGATCAGCTGCGCTTGCGATATACCGACGAGCATCCCTCGGTGGTGTCGACCCGCGAGACGCTGGCTGCCTTGCAGAGCCGCCTCGAGCGGCGGCGGGACGAACTCGGTCCGCTCATGGGCACAGGCGCCGCCGGTGGCGCCGTGGTCGAGAATGTGCGCATCGCACTCAACACGGTCGAGATCGACATCACCGAGCTGCGTGGACGCGAACGCAATCTCGAGCAACGCATCAACGAGCTGCAGGATCGCGTCGACATCGCGCCGCAGCTCGAGGCCGAATTGGCGGGCCTGAATCGCGACCACGCGGTGCTGCGCAACCAGTACGAAAGCCTGTTGCAGCGACGCGAGCTGCTCAGCTTCGATATCGATCGCAAGCGCCAGGGACGGCAGCTCGAGTTCCGCATCATCGAACCGCCGCGGGCCCCTGAGGCGCCGGTCGCGCCGGCACGCTTCCGGCTTATGCTGATGGTGCTGGCGGGCGCGCTGGGCGTCGGTGGTGGCGTAGCGTTCGTGATGCACCAGATGAAGCCCGTATTTGTCACTGGCGAGATGGTTTATCGGCAACTGGGCGTCCCGGTGCTCGGCGCAGTATCGATGGCCTGGTCGCGACGCGCCACCTGGGCGCGGCGGCGTGCCGAGATCGTTTTCGCGGTGGGCTTGATGTTGTTGTTCGGGGTTTTCGGTGTCGTACTAGCCGCTACGTCGCGGATGGCGACGTTGGCGCAGCAGTTGCTGGCATGAGTCCGGCACAGGGAGTGAAGCAGTGAGCTTTGTTGAAAAAGCGCTCAACCGCATGAAGCGGCAAGAGCAGAGAATGTCACCGCTCGGCGAGTACCGGGACGTGGACAGTGAAGCGGAATCCGCGCTCGCTCCCGCGCAGGGGCAAGGCCCGGAGACCTCCCACCACCACACGGCCGGCGCCGAGCCGGACCGCCCGCGTACCGGCAAGCGGGTTGTCGCAGTCGACCAGCAAAGGCTGCGCGAAGAAGGGTTTCTCGCGCCCGAAAAGTACGTACGCCAGCTGGCCGACGAGTATCGGCGCATCAAGCGGCCGCTGATCGCGAATGCTTTCGGAATCGGGGTGCCGAAACTTGAGCGCGGCAACCTGATCCTGGTGAGCAGTGCAGTGGCCGGCGAGGGCAAGACGCACACCTGCCTGAACCTGGCCCTGAGCATGTCGGCCGAACGCGACCGCACGGTGCTGCTGGTGGACGGCGACGTTCCCAAGCCGCACATCAGCCGGCTGTTCGGCGTGGCCGACCAGCCAGGCCTGCTCGATGTACTTGGCGAAAACCCGCCCCGCCTGGACAGCCTGCTGATTCGGACGGATATCCCCAGGTTATCGGTACTGCCGGCCGGCAGGTGGACCGACCATGCGCCGGAGCTGCTCGCCAGCGTGCGGATGGGCGAGATGTGCCGCGAGCTTTCCGAGCGTTATCCCGACCGCATCATCATCTTCGATTCGCCGCCGTTGCTGGAAGCGACCGAGGGTCAGGCGATCAGCACCCATGTGGGCCAGGTGGTGGTGGTCATCGCGGAAAATACCACGTCGCGGGACAATGTCAGCGCTGCGGTTGGCCTGCTCGACGACCAGAAGCCGATCAACGCGATCCTGAACAAGAGCCGGAGCGGGATCCTCGGCGGCTATTACTACAGAGGTTACGGTTATGGCGGCAACAGAGATGCAGAGTACCAGGGCGATGGCGGACGGCCTTGAGCCCCATCCGGGGCGCGGTGTGCGCCGCGCGGCCCTGGCGGTCGGTGCGATTGCGGCCATGGCGTTGCCGGGATTCGCTCTTGGCGCCGAGTGGGAGTTCACGCCGCGCGTAACCGTCGGTGAGACCTGGACCGACAACGTCACGCTGGCGGGATCCGGTCTCGAGGAATCGGAGTGGATCACCGAGCTGAAGCCCGGCTTTTCGCTTGCGACTGCGGGTCCGCGCACCACGTTGCAGCTCGATTACGACCTGCAGGCGTTGTGGTTCGCCGACAACAGCGACTTCAATGACGTTTATCACAATGCCGTCGGTACGGCGAACTTCACGTTGCTGCCGCAAACCTTGTACCTCGACGCATTTACCCGCTACGACCAGCAGAACATCGATCCGCGCGGGAGTATCGCCCGCAGCAACGTGTTCGAGACAGGCAACCGGACCGACTCGCTGGTGTATGGGGTCAGCCCGTATCACGTTGGTCGCTGGGGCGCCTGGGGCGAGAGCCTGGTGCGCCTCCAGTACCAGGCGGTCACCTACCTGAACACCGACGAAGGCATCGGTACCCTGCAGGATTCCGATACGCAGTCGATTTCCGCCCAGCTCGGGAGCCCGCAGGAGCGTCGCGGCTTCAGCTGGCGAGCTTACGGCAGCAGCGCCAAGACCGAGTTCGATGTGTCGCCGGAATACGAGTACGCGCAAGTGGGGCTCGATCTCGGCATGCCGGTCGGGCTGCGGACGCGGGCCACTGCCTCCGGCGGGCGCGAGTCCGATATTGCCGTGGATACGTCCGCCGGCGGGCTCGACGCCACGTTCTGGTACGTGGGCTTTGAATGGGAGCCGAGCGACCTGCAGAGTCTCTCGGCCCAGGTCGGCGAACGCTTCTATGGCACGGCCTGGGAGGTGCACTGGATACGGCGCGGATCGCGCGGTCAATTATCGCTCGATTACACGGAGGACCCGACCACGTCGAGCGGTGTGCTTGGCGGTGACGGCATGTTCCAGCCCGGCCTGACTCCCGGCGGCACGCCGGCGCTCGATACGCGGGTATTCCTGCGCAAGCGGGCATCCGGCCGCGCCAGCTACGAGTTCGTTCGCTCCCGGTTGGAGGCCATCATCCACGCCGAGAAGCGGATCTACCAGGATGCCGAAAGTGGCGACGAACGGAGCAGCGGGGCAAGGCTGAACTACGACTGGGACCTGGCCGCGCGTACGACCCTGGGCGCCAGCGTCGACTTCGAACGTACCAGCTACGAAGTTACCGGTGACAACGAGTACCTGCAGTTCAGCGTGAACGTCAACCGCCAGTTGACGCGCACCCTTTCCGGAGAGTTGCGCCTGGGCAACCTTCGGCGGGACCAGGACGTCGGTACCGACTACACGGCCAACTGGATTTCGGTTTACCTGACGGCGGAGTTCTAGCCCGCGGGCACACTCATATGAGCGCAACGCCAGTCAATGCAATGTCGGTCGACGTGGAGGACTACTTCCACGTCGCCGCGCTGTCTGAAGCCATCTCCCGCGATGACTGGCAGAGCAT
>CBDDRR010000234.1:0-2678 GCA_965233095.1 uncultured bacterium | reverse complement strand
GGCCTCGACTTCCTCGCGGCTGCGCCGGTGGCGGGGTGCGGGGGCTTCGTTGCTGGGCATGACGGTGCTTACGGGCCATCTCGCGCGGCTTGGGGGCGCAAGGATGATGGCGCAGGGGGTTCCAGAAAATATACCCGTCGTTTGGTGGTATCGCGCCGAGCGGCCGGGGCCGGCCTGACAAACGGCGCCACCCCGGCCCGGTTTGGGTAACATGGCGACGCCGGCGGCTACGCAGGCTCCACTGGAGGAGACGATGACGGATCAGAAGAATCCGCTGCAGATGCTGTTTCACTGGGCGCAGCAGCATCCGGACAAGCCATTCCTTTACCAGGCCGTCAACGGCCAGTGGCAGCCGCACACCTGGGGCCAGGTGGCGGACCAGGTCGGCCGCATGGCGGCGGCGCTGAAGGCCGTGCTGCCGGCCGGCTCGAAGGTCGCCATCTCCGGGCGCAATACCGCGCACTGGTTCATGGCCGACCAGGCCATCGCGATGGCCGGCATGATCAGCGTCGGACTCTACCCGAAGCAGTCGGAGGCCCATACCCGGTTCATCCTGGAGCACAGCGAAACGAAGCTCGTGTTCGTCGGCCCCGCGCCGGACATCGGCGAGTTCATGGCCGCCATCCCGAAGGGCATCAAGACCTGCTCGTTTCCCTACCCCGACGTGCAGGCCTGCGACTACGCCTGGGACGAGCTGACCAACAAGCACGCGCCGCTGAAGGACATCCCGGCCGCCAACCCGGATGACCTGGTCACGCTGATCTACACGTCGGGCACGACCGGCAACCCCAAGGGCGTGATGGTCACCTACCGCAACATGATGTTCGCGGCCCAGGGCCTGCAGGAAGTGCTGCCGCCGGCGCCGGGCGGCGAGCGCTTCTTTTCGTACCTGCCGCTGGCGCACGCCTTCGAGCGCGGCGCGGTGGAGCTGACCTCGCTGTATTTCGATGCCGAGGTCTGGTTCCTCGAGAACATCGACAAGCTCGCCGAGCAGCTCGCCCAGGTGGCGCCGACGCGCTTCTTCGGCGTGCCGCTGGTCTATGGCCGCATCCAGGCCGGCGTGCTGAAGAAGCTGCCGCAGGCCAAGCTCGAGAAGGTCATGCGCATCCCGATCCTGCGCGGCTTCATCCGCCGCAAGATCCTCAAGGGCATCGGCCTGCACAAAGCGCGCATGTGCATCTCCGGCGCGGCGCCGCTGCCGGTGCCGCTGATGGAGTGGTTCAAGAAATACCTCGGCCTGGAGATCCTGCAGGGCTACGGCATGACCGAGAACAGCATCTACGCGACGGTCACGCGCCCGGGCAAGAACCGCATCGGCGCGGTCGGCCAGGAAATGCCGCGCGCCAACATGAAGATCGACAACCCCGACGCCAAGGGCGAGGGCGAGATCCTGTACAAGCATCCCGGCGTCACGCCCGGGTACTACAAGGACGAGGAAAAGACGCGCGAGCTGTTCACGCCGGACGGCTACCTGCGCACCGGCGACAAGGGCCGCGTCGACCAGGACGGGTACCTGTACATCACCGGGCGCGTGAAGGACATCTTCAAGACGCTCAAGGGCAAGTACGTGGCGCCGGCGCCGATCGAGGGCGCGATGGCGCGCAACACCGACATCGACCAGTTGTGCCTGGTCGGCTCGGGCCACAAGCAGCCGATCCTGATCGTGTCGCCGACGCCCGGCGCGCGCAGCAAGACCAGGGAAGACCTGGAAGCGCAGCTGGTGGCGGACATCGAAGCCGTCAACGGCCCGCTCGAGGACCACGAGAAGATCGCCAAGGCGATCATCGTCAAGGACAGCTGGACCATCGACAACGGCATCATGACGCCGACGATGAAGGTCAGGCGCAACGAGGTCGAGAAGCGCTACCACACCCTGCTCGCGGCGCACGACGGGACGAAGGCCAAGGTGGTCTGGGAATAGCGGTTGCTCAACCCGCCGCCGTGGCAATCCCGGCGGCGGATCCCACAACAAGAGGCGCACAAGCGCCCGGAGGAAGCATGAAGACGCGGCTCACGCTCAAGCCCGGCCAACCTGGCACCAAGCGGGAGGTCCACAAGTACGGCGGCCTGCTCGTCGCGGTGCGCTTTCGCTACGACGCCGACCGGCGGCTGCGCTTCAAGACCGTCGAGCTGATCGAGGAGCAAAGGCCATGGGTGCCGACGCTAGCTTCCACGCGCGATCCGAACGAGAAGGTGTTCGTGCGCGTCGGCTTCGCGGAGGCCGACCTGAGGATGGCCGTCAAGGCGGCCGGCGGCCAGTGGCACCAGGAGCGCAAGCTGTGGGAGCTCCGGATCGCGGCCGCCTACGAGCTCGGGCTCGACAACCGCATCGTGGACGATGACCCACGCCGATGAAAAACGGGACTGGACCCTCGGGCGGAATTGCTGCGCCGCAGCGCGGGAGCATCATCACAGGTAGATATCTACCGTCCCATGCCTATACGCTTGTATCTATCGGCAGATCGTTGGATGTACCCGTATATGTCATATCGAAAATCTAATCAGCGTTGGGCCTCAGAAACAGAGTGACGGAGCTTTTTCATTTAAAAGCGGCAGGCCCGGCGCGTTCACGCCTGGCTCAGTTTGTTGCGGTGCAAGGCACGGTCAGCGGTATCCTTCGCTCAGCTCGTCATTGCCAAGGAGCGGTTGTGACCAAAGGTCGGGGCACTCAGTCCCAG
>CBDDRR010000233.1:0-15544 GCA_965233095.1 uncultured bacterium | reverse complement strand
AAAAAGGGGACGCCGCCCTTGCGGACAGCGTCCCCCGCCCTCAGGCCGCTTGCGCGGCCTCCGCATCGGACACGGTGGCCAGCACACCCGCCGCCGCGGCAATCACCGCGGCGATGCGCGCGGCGCTTTGCACGCCCTCGCGACTGATGCCGGCGTCTCGCACAACTTTCTCATGCGCCTGGATGCAGAACTCGCAGCCGTTGATCGCCGAGACGGCGAGCGAGTACAGCTCGAACTCCGCCTTGTCGATTCCCGGGTTGCCGATGACGTTCATCCGCAGCCGGGCCGGCAGCTTGCGATACTCCTCGTCGCCCACGAAGTGGGTGAAGCGGTAATAGACGTTGTTCATCGCCATCACCGCGGCAGCCGCGCGGGCCGCGTTGCGTCGCGCCGCGTCGAGCTTGTCTCCCGCGACGCCTTCCACGGCCTCCACCAGCGCGTTGCTCCGGGAGGCCACTGCGCAGGCCAGCGCGGTGCCAAGCGCCTGGGCCTCGGAAAGGCCCGGGGTGCCGGTGCCGCCGAGCACGGTGGAGAGATTCAGCTTGATGTCGCGCGCATACTCGGGCATGAGCGCCTTGACCTGTTCGAGATTCATCATGGCCACCTTACGCCGCCTTGAGGGTGTCGTCGCCCTTCTTCCAGTTGCAGGGGCAGAGCTCGTCGGTCTGCAGCGCGTCGAGCACGCGCAGCACCTCGTCCGGGCTGCGGCCGACGTTCAAGTCGGTGACATAAACGAAGCGCACGATGTCGTCCTGGTCAACGATGAAGGTGGCACGCTGGGCGACACCCTCAGCCTCGTCGAGAATGCCGAGCCCGGTGCTCAGCTCGCGCTTGATGTCGGAGAGCATCGGGAACGGCAGGTCACGAAGCTCTTCCTTGTCGTTGCGCCAGGCCAGGTGGACGAACTCGGAGTCGGTGGAGACGCCGAACAATTGCGCGTCGCGGTCCTTGAACTCGCCGTTGAGCTTGCCGAAAGCGGCAATCTCGGTCGGGCAGACGAAGGTGAAGTCCTTCGGCCAGAAGAACAGGATCTTCCACTGGCCCTTCAGGTCGTCGCTTTCGCTGGAAAAGTCCTTGAAGGCGGTGTCGATGTTGTTGCTGACGACGCCCTTGAGCTTCCAGGCAGGAAATTTCTTGCCGATGCTGATCATGTCCGAACTCCTTGCGGTGAGGTTCTCAAAATGTTGCGTAACAGCATGACGGCCGGGGCTTGATTTATCCAATGAATTGAACCTATCGTTTCGATAGATGAAAGCTATTAACATCCATCTCAGCCTCCGGGCGCTCGGCTACCTGGTCGCGCTCGCGGAAACGCGCCATTTCGGCAAGGCGGCGGAGCGCTGCTTCGTCAGCCAGCCGACGCTCAGCGCGCAGATCAAGAAGATGGAAGAGCAGCTGGGCGTGCAGCTCGTGGAGCGCGGCCAGCAGGTGCGACTGACCGAGTTCGGCGAGCGGGTCGTGGAACGCGCCCGGCGCGTGATCGACGAGGCGCGCGAGATCGAGGAACTCGCGCGCAATGTCCAGGACCCGCTGGCCGGCGAGCTGCGCATCGGGCTTATCCCGACGGTCGGGCCCTATCTGTTGCCGCATATCGCCGGGCCGCTGCACGAGAAGTTCCCGCGGCTGAAGCTGCTGTTACTGGAACACCAGACCCACAGGCTTATCGAGCTGCTCAAGAGCGGCGAGCTGGATGTCGCGATCCTGGCCCTGCCGATCCCGCTGGAGCGGCTGGTGACCCGGGTGCTCTACGCGGAGACTTTCCAGGTGGCGCTGCCCGCCGGTCATCCGCTGGCAAAGCGGCGGCGCCTGACGCTGGACGATCTCGACGGCGAGACCCTGCTGCTGCTGGAGGATGGTCACTGCCTGCGCGACCAGGCGCTGGCGGCCTGCCGGCTGGCAAGGGTCCGGGAGGCGCCCGATTTTCGTGCCACCAGCCTCGAGACGCTGCGCCAGATGGTGGCCGCGGGCGTCGGCATCACGCTGTTGCCGAGCCTCGCCGTGGAACAGCAGGATACCCGGGCGCCCGCGATGGTCGTGCGCCGTTTCCAGGATCCGGAGCCTGCGCGCACCATTGCCGCTGCGTGGCGGCCCGGCTGCGCGCGCGAGGAAACCATCACGCACCTGTGCAGCGCCATCGAAGCGCTGATGGGATAGCAGAAACCGGGGTCTTTCAGTAGCCCCGCAGCACGTTCGCGGGCGGGTGCGTGACCACGGTGCGGGTCGCGAGCACGCCTGTTCCGCCGACCACGAACAGGCCGGCGGCAAGGCCCGCCAGCCAGACCATCGGGTCGGGCGTGAAGTCGAGCCGGAACACCCGCTCCGCCAGCAGCCAGGCGACGCCGGAGGCGCCGGCGGCGGCCAGCAAGCCGGAGATCAGCCCGAGCGCCGCGAACTCCACGGCCACCCCCGCCAGTACCACGCTGCGGCGCGCACCCAGGGTGCGCAGCATCGCGCTCTCGTACAGGCGCTCCTCGCGGGTCGACTGCACTACGGCCAGCATCACCAGGATGCCGGCCCCGAGCGCGAACAGGAACACGTACTGCACCGCCAGCGAGGCCTGGTCCATGACGTCGCGCACCTGCTCGATGGCCGCCTCGATGTCGATCACCGTGACGCTCGGGTAGCTGCGCACCAGTTCCAGCACATCGCCGCGCCGCGCCCGGTCGACGTAGACGCTGGAGATGTAGGTCAGCGGGTAGTCCCGCATGAGCCCCGGCGGAAACACCATGAAGAAATTCGGGTTGAAAGAGTCCCACTGCACTTCGCGCAGGCTGGTGACCTTCACCTCGAGGGGCTCGCCCGCGATGTCGAACTCGATCCGGTCGCCCAGCTGGATACCGAGGTCGCGCGCGAAATCGACCTCCACGGACACCTCTGCATCGTCGTCGGTCGGCCACCAGCGTCCCGCCACCACGCGGTTGTCGGCCGCCGGCTCGCGCGCCCAGCTCAGGTTGGCCTCGCGGTCCAGGAAGCGCTGGGCGCGCGGCGTCGCCAGCTCGATTTCCGCCGCCGGCCGGCCGTTGATGGCCGTGATCCGGGCGCGAATCAGCGGCGTCAGCTCGCCGCCGCCGAAGCGCTCGGCGAGGAACTCGCCGACGCCGTCCGCCTCTTGCGGCTGGATGTTGATCAGGAAACGGTTCGGGGCGTCCTCCGGCAGCGTACCGCGCCACTGATCCAGCAGTCCCGAGCGCACCAGCGTCAGCAGCAGCAGCACCATCAGCCCGATGCCGAAGGCGCCCACCTGGATGATGCTGTCGCGACCCCTGCGGCTGACGTTGGCGAGGCCGTAGCGCCAGGCCGCGCCGCCGCCGCGCAATCGCGAGGCGGCCTGCACCAGCAGCCAGCCCCCGGCGGCAAGTCCCAGCACCACGGCCGCGGTGCCGAGCGCCAGCCAGCCGACCAGCGTGGCGTCGCGCACCTGCCAGGCGAGCAATGCCAGCACGCCGCCGATCGCCGCGCCATACAGCACCAGCGGCCCCGCTGCGGGCGGCAGCAAGTCCCGCCGCAGCACGCGGCCGGGCGGCGTGCGGCACAGCTCGATAATCGGCACCAATGCAAAGCCGGCCAGCACGATGGCGGCCAGCACCAGGCCGCCGATCGCGGGCGCCAGCGTCGGCGGCGGCAGCTGGTCGCCGACCAGGTCGGCCAGCAGGCGCACCAGGCCCTCCTGGGCAAGCCAGCCCAGCCCCAGCCCGATCATGGACGCCGCGAGGCCAACGACCAGCAGTTGCGAAATCATCGCTACCAGGACAAACCGCCGCGAGGCGCCGACGCACTTCATCAGCGCCACGGTGTCCATGCGCCGGTGGGCGAAGCGGCGCGCGGCCATGGCCACCGCCACCGCCGCGATCAGCGCGCTCACCAGCGAGGCGAGCCCGATAAAACGCCCGGCACGATCAATGGCGTTGCCGATCTCCGGCTGCGCGTCCTCTATACCGCGCAGGCGCTCGCCCACGCCCAGCTCGACCTGGTCCCGGTAAGCAGCCAGCGCCGCCGCGGGACCCGCGAGCAACAGCCGGTAGGACACGCGGCTGCCGGGGGCCACCAGGCCGCTGGCGACGACATCCGCATGGTTGATCAGCAGCGTGGGCGCCAGCTCCGCGAAGCTGAAGCCCTGGTCCGGACGGTAATCGAGCAGCCGGGTGACCTCCAGCTCGATCCTGCCGAGCTTGACGACCTGGCCGACCTCGGCATCCAGGCGCGCCAGCAAGCGCGGATCGGCCCAGGCCTCGCCCGGCGGCGGCACGGCCCGCACGGTCTCTGACTCGGCGTCAATGCGACGGCTGACCCGGAGGTGGCCGCGCAGCGGATAGCCCTGTTCAACACCCTCGATATCGGCCAGGGCACTCTGCTCGCCGGCCAGCACCACGCTGGGGAAGGACGCAGTGCGAGCCGTGTCGAGGCCAAGCTCGGTCGCGAGCAACTCGCGGTCCTCGGGAATCTGCCGGTTGGAGCGCAGCACCAGGTCAGCGGCGAGCACCTCCGCGCTGCGCGCCTGCACGCTTTGGGCGACGCGGTCGGTGAAGAAGCCGACCGCAGTCATCGCGGCCACCGCCAGCGCCAGTGCAGCGGCGAGTACCCGCACCTCGCCCGACCTGAGCTCGCGGCCCACCTGCGCCAGCCCGAAAGACACGCTGCTCAAAGGATTCTCCCGGCGTCCATTTCGAGTTGCCGGTCGCAACGGTCGGCCAATGCGCGGTCATGCGTCACCAGCACCAGCGTGGTGCCGCGCTCGGCGTTGAGCCGGAACAGCAGCTCCGCGATCCGCCCGCCGGTGCGGGAATCAAGGTTGCCGGTCGGCTCGTCGGCGAACAGCACTGACGGGCTGCCGACGAAAGCGCGCGCGATGGCGACCCGCTGCCGTTCGCCGCCGGACAACTGGCGGGGGTAATGACCGACGCGAGGGCCCAGGCCCACGTCGTCGAGCGCTGCGCGGGCCTCGCGGCGGGGCTCGCGACGTCCGGCCAGCTCCAGGGGCAGCATCACGTTCTCCAGGGCCGTGAGCGCCGGGATGAGGTGGAACGACTGGAACACGAAGCCAACCTGGTCCGCGCGCACCGCGGCGCGGCCATCCTCATCGAGCGCCGTCAGCTCGCGGCCGTTGACCCAGACCTGGCCTGACGTGGGCAGGTCGAGCCCGGCGAGCAGCGACAGCAACGTGGATTTTCCGGCGCCGGAGGGGCCCAGGATCGCCACCGACTCGCCGCCCCGGATCTCGAGGTCGGCGTGGTCGAGGATGGTAAGCTCTCCCTCCGGGCTGCTAACCTTCTTGGTCAGCCCAGAACACCTGAGAACAGGCCGATTTTCGGCGATTTGCTGCATGTACAGAGTCCTTCTGCTCTTGTTCGTCCTGGCTGCGCCGGCCGCTTCGGCCGCGCAACCCGTGGTGCTTATTGTCGGCGACAGCCTGAGCGCAGGCTACGGCCTCGCCATCCACGAGAACTGGCCGAGCCTGCTCCAGGCGCGCCTGGCCGCAGCGAACTACCCTCACCAGGTCGTCAACGCCAGCATCAGCGGCGACACGACCAGCGGCGGCCTCGCGCGCCTGCCCAGGGCCCTGGAACGCAATTCGCCGTCCATCGTCCTTATCGGCCTCGGCGGCAACGATGGCCTGCGCGCCATCCCGATCCCTGAGTTTCGACGCAACCTGGCCAACATGATTCAACTTTCGCAGGCGGCCGGCGCCGAGGTGCTGCTGGCGGGCGTGCACATACCACCCAACTACGGCCCCGAGTACACCACCGCTTTCCACGGGGTCTACCATGAGCTGGCGCAAGAATACGGCACCGGGCTGATACCCTTCATCCTCGAGGATGTGGCGCTCGACCCGGAACTCATGCAGGAGGACGGGATTCATCCCACCGCGGCGGCGCAGCCCGTCATAGTAGAGAACGTCTGGCCGGCGCTGAAGCCGCTGCTGGACACGGCGATTCGCCAGGCAAAACAAGAATGACGACGGATTCAACGAGGGAACCATGGAAAAGATCTGGCTGAAGGAATACCCGGAGGGCGTGCCCGCTGAGATTGACGTCGACGAGTTCCCGTCGCTGCGGGAATTCCTCGAGCAGTCGTTTGCGAAATACCGCAGCCTGCCGGCATTCACCAACATGGGCCACTCCATCAGCTTCGGTGAACTCGACGAGATGTCCCGCTACCTCGGCGGCTGGCTGCAGAAGAACGCCGGACTGGCCAAGGGCGACCGCGTCGCGGTGATGATGCCGAATGTCATCCAGTACGCCGTGGCCGTGTCCGCGATCCTGCGCGCCGGCCTGACGGTGACCAACATCAACCCGCTGTACACGCCGCGCGAGCTCGAGCACCAGCTCAAGGATTCCGGCGCGAAGGCGATCATCATCGTCGAGAATTTTGCCAAGACACTGGAGAAAGTGCGCCACAACACCGCCGTCAAGACGGTCGTGGTCACGGCGATCGGCGACATGCTGCCGGCGCCCAAGCGGCACCTCGTCAACTTCGTGATCCGCAAGGTCAAGAAGTTGGTGCCGGATTACAACATTCCCGACGCCGTCGGTTTCCACAAGGCCCTCAAGGAGGGCAAGTGGCAAACCATGGACCGGCCGGAGCTCGACCACGACGACGTGGCCTTCCTGCAATACACCGGCGGCACCACCGGGGTGGCCAAGGGCGCGATCCTCACGCACCGGAACATCATTGCCAACCTGCTGCAGGCGCGTGCCTGGCTCAATGCCACGGTAACCGAGGGCCAGTCCATCGTCATTACGCCGCTGCCCCTGTATCACATCTTTTCGCTGACGGCGAACTTCTTCACGTTCACGCTGATGGGGGGGAACAACATCCTCATCACGAATCCGCGTGACATGCCGGGCTTCATCAAGGAGCTGAAAAAACACAAGTTCACCTTTATCACCGGCGTCAACACGCTGTTCAACGGGCTGCTGAATACGCCCGGCTTCAACGAGGTGGACTTCAGCAGCCTCAAGGCCACGCTGGGCGGCGGCATGGCCGTGCAGCGCGCAGTGGCGGAACGCTGGAAGGAGGTCACCGGCAAGCCGCTGATCGAGGCCTACGGCCTTACTGAAACCTCGCCGGCGGCCTGCATCAACCCGATGACCAACACCGAGTTCAACGGCTCCATCGGGCTGCCGATTTCCTCCACCGAGGTCAGCATCCGCGACGAGGACGGCAACGACCTCGGCATCGGCGCGGTGGGCGAGATCTGCATTCGCGGCCCGCAGGTCATGGCAGGTTACTGGAACCGGCCCGACGAGACGGCCAAGGTGATGCTGGAGGGCGGCTGGTTCCGCAGTGGCGACATGGGCCGCATGGATGACAAGGGCTACATCTACATCGAAGACCGCAAGAAGGACATGATCCTGGTATCGGGCTTCAACGTGTACCCGAACGAGGTAGAAGGCGTCGTGGTGATGCACCCGGCGGTGCTCGAAGCCGCGGCAGTGGGTATCCCCGACGACAAGTCGGGCGAAATCGTCAAGCTGTTCGTGGTCTGCCGCGAGGGGCAAAGCGTTACGGACAAGGAGCTGATCGACTTCTGCCGCGAAAGCCTGACCGGCTACAAGGTGCCGCGGCTGGTCGAGTTCCGCAAGGAGCTACCGAAGACCAACGTCGGCAAGATCCTGCGCAGGGAACTGCGCGAAGGCAAGGCGTGAGCAGGCTCGGGCAGGATGGCGAGCGGCGCATGTCACAGCTCCGGCGCCGCACAGGGCGGCGTGCAGCCCTGGCGGTCGCGGCCTGTTTCATCCCGGCTCTGGCGGGCTGCACACCGCACGGGGAGTCGGGTGAACAGGCTGCCGCTCCGCCACCCGCGGCCAATGTTCAGCCGCGCGCACCCGTGCAAGAGCCGGGTGCGCCGGTGACCAACGGCGAGACGCAGGGCCTGCCGCCGGCCGAACTTTTAGCGCCGGCCATGGCCGACGCGAGCCGCCGCAGCGGCGTGGCCGAGGCCGACCTGGTGATCGAAAAGTCCGTCCGCGTGACCTGGAACGACGGTTCGCTCGGCTGTCCCCAGCCGGGCATGAGCTACACCCAGGCGCTGGTGCCGGGCTGGCAGCTGATCATTCGGGCGGGCGAGCAGACCTTCGACTACCGGTGCGCGGACCGCGGCCACTTCACGCTTTGCCCGCCAGGCCGCGGACGAACCCCGCCACTCAGGGACCTACGATGATCTCCAGGCGGTCGAGCAGGGTATCGAGCCGGTTGGTGATTTCGTTCTTGTAGTGACCGAGCCGCATCGGGTCGGGACGGCGCGACAGGGCGCTGGTGAAGTGCCGGTCGCCGTCCTGCAGGATGGCCTCGTTGATGGTCACGCCGTGCCGCCTCAGGATCGGCGCCAGGCGGCGGCGGCGCGCCCACAAGTCACGCCGGGTCGTGCGATAGGCATGCTGGCAGACCATCTCGCGGTTTGCGTAGCTGAAAACGTTGGTGAAGAACATCTTCGAGTCGCTGGTGTCGGGCTCGAACAGCACCACGTCGCGATCCACGTAGCTGGTCTCGTACTTGGCCATGCCGACCTTCATGCGCGAGTGGATCAGCGCGCGGAAAGTCTGCGACAGCACCACCGGCAGGCCACCCTCCACGAGTGAATCGTGCCGCTTGTCGTCACCGGGCGGCGCCGCGCTCGCATCGTACGGCACGATCGGATTGACGCAAAACAGCAGGTTGACGCCCTCGTCGAGCGCCGAGGACGCATGCAGGGTGCGCTTCAGTCCGCCGTCCACGAAGTACCGGTCGCCGATCCGCACCGGCGGGTAGAGCCCCGGCAGCGCGGCACTCGCCTGCACCGCCTTGGAAATCGGCACGTCGTCGTGGCCCCTGGATCCGAACCGCACGGCCTCGCCGGTGTCCAGGTCGACGCCCACGACAAGCAGCTTGTGCGCCAGCTGTCGGAAATCGTTGGTCATGCCGCGATTGCTGAACAGGTCGGCAAGAAACCGCTCGATCGGCTGGTTGTCGAACACCGAGGTCGGGATCGCCTTCGCCAGGCCGCTGAAGGATTCCAGTACGCCTTGCTTGAACGGGTTGCGCGCGAACTCCCAGAGCCCCTCCGCCACCAGCCGCGGCAGCATGGCGGTGCGCCGCAGGTACTCGGAGAAATTGGGTTGCAGGAACAGCGCCGGGTCGAAGCGCTGCGGACGGCCGCGGCGACTCACCAGCAGGCGCCCCATCTCCTCGACGGAAATGCCGTTGGCCAGCGTCGACGCCACGAAAGAGCCGGCTGAAACGCCCACATAGACGTCCACGTCCGCGAAATCCAGGCCGTCGATGGCCTCGTTCAGCGCCAGCAACGCGCCGATCTCGTAAATGCCACCCAAGGGCCCGCCGCCAGCGAGCGCCAGGCCTATCTTGGGCCCGCCCGACTTCTCGACGAGGTGGGTCTGCTGGGTCTGCAGCATAGGGTCAGCTGCCGGACTTCCTGCGGGCAGCCGGCCGTGACTTGCCGGCGCTGCGCGCCGCGGACTTTCTGCGCACTGCCGGCTTGCGGCGTGGCGTATCCTGCGACGCCGCCTTCGCAGCACGGCGCTCAAGCGCCACAACTGCTTTCTGTAGGGCCTCCACCCGCGTGTTCAGCTCGTGGACATCGCGCGCCGTCGGAATCTGCAGCGCGTTCAGCGCCCGCGAAACACGATGCACAAAAGCGCTCTCGAGCCGGTCCCACGCCTCGCTCGCCGAGCTGCGCACCTCGTAGACACGGCTCTTGGCGCCGCGGTCGATGCGCCCGCCAATGCTGAGCAGGCCGCCGACCAGCCGGCCGCCCTCGCTCTCAGCGAACGAGTAGGCGCCGCGACCCATGCTCCAGGCCTGGCCGGCCGAGCCTTTCACCAGGCGTGCCAGCGGATTGTCGACCAGCGGCGTCGTGCCATTGTGCTTTGCCATGACAATGCCTCAAACATTTGTTTGATTACCCGAGCATACCACCCTGCAGCCGCTCGTCACAGTCGCCTTTGGGCGTAGGCGCATACGCAGTTAACACAAGCAAAATCATTGGCCTGGCACTACAATGCCGACCCATGGGCAGCGGAGAAAGCAGAGATGTCGGCGCGCGCAGGCTGGCAGAGCAGCTCGAGCGCAGCCGGCTGGCGCGACTGCGCCAGTACGACGGCCAGGGCCTCCGTGCCGAGTGCCGCATGCTCGCCGCATGGCAGGCCGCGCGGCTCCGCCATACCTACCGCGACTTGCTGGAGATATCGCGCTACCGCAAGGCCGTCGAGTTCTTCCTCACGGACCTCTACGGCGACAAGGATTTTTCCGCGCGCGACGAGGGCGTTGAGCGCGTCTATCCCATCATGTCGCGAGTCATGCCCGGTCCTGCATTGCTGACCATCAGCATCGGCATCGAGCTGCATGCCATCAGCCAGGAACTGGACCTCGACATGGTAGCGATGCTGTGGGGCGAGATGAGCATCGGCGATCGGCTGGACGCGACGGCCTACGCCGAGGCCTACCGGCGTTGTGGCAACATCGATGCGCGCCGCCGGCAGATCAGCATCGTTCGCGAGGTCGGCGAATCGCTGGACAGCGTGGCGTTCAAGCCCTTTATCTACAACGCCGTCAAACTCGGCCGCGCGCCGGCCAGGATGGCGGGGTTGCTGGAGCTGCACGACTTCATCGAGCGTGGCTTCGTCGCGTTCCGCGCCATGAAGGGCTCGGAGGAATTCATCGACGCCATCGTGACCCGTGAGACGGCCATCATGGAATCGATACTCGCCCGTGAGCCGGTCGCTGCCTGGGCGCCGCCGGACGACCCGGCGGTCAGCGGTGGTAAGCGGGGCTGAACTCGACGACTGCCTCGATCATGGCGCCGGCGTGCTCCGGCTTCACCTCGGGATGGATGCCGTGGCCGAGGTTGAACACGTGGCCCGATCCGCGGCCGAAGCTCTCCAGCACCTGCCGAACCTCCTCGCGGATGACCTCCGGCGACGCGTACAGGACGGCCGGGTCGAGATTGCCCTGCAGGGCCACCCGGTCGCCGACCCGGGCGCGCGCCTCGGCGAGATCGGTGGTCCAGTCAACGCCCAGCGCGTCGCAGCCGGTGTCGGCCATCGCCTCCAGCCAGGGTCCGCCGCCCTTGGTGAACAGCACCACCGGCACCTTGCGGCCGTCGGCCTCGCGGGTGACGCCGTCGACGATGCGCTGCATGTAGTCCAGCGAGAAGCTGTGATAGGTCTTGGGCGTGAGTATGCTGCCCCAGGTGTCGAACACCATCACGGCCTGGGCGCCGGCGGCGACCTGCGCATTGAGGTAGTCGAGCGTGGTGCGCGTGATGCGCTCCAGGAGCCGGTGCAGCAGGGCCGGCTTGTCATACAACATGCCCTTGATGCGGCTGAAGTTCTTGCTCGTGCCGCCCTCCACCATGTAGGTTGCGACGGTCCACGGGCTGCCGGAGAAGCCGATCAGCGGCACGCGGCCGCCGAGCTCGCGGCGGATGGTCCTGACCGCATCCATCACGTACCTGAGCTCGCTTTCCGGATCGGGCGTGGCGAGCGCGTCGACATCGGCGTCGCGCTCGATGGTGCGCTCGAAGCGTGGTCCCTCGCCGCCTTCGAAGTACAGCCCGAGACCCATCGCGTCGGGGACCGTGAGGATGTCAGAAAAGAGGATCGCTGCGTCCAGCGGAAAACGCTCGAGCGGCTGCAACGTCACCTCGCAGGCCAGCTCCGGCGACTTGCACAGCTTCATGAAGCTGCCGGCCTTGGCACGGGTGGCGCGATACTCGGGCAGGTAACGCCCGGCCTGGCGCATCATCCACACGGGCGTGCGGTCCACCGGCTGGCGGGCCAGGGCCCGCAGGAAGCGATCGTTCTTCAACTCCACAGTCATGCGCCTACCGCCTTTGCAATGCTCGCCTGGATAGCTTCCGCGGCAGCCTTGGGATCATCCGCATCCCTGATCGGCCGCCCCACCACGATGTAGTCCGCGCCCAGCGCAAAGGCCTGGTCGACGGTGACGACGCGCTTCTGGTCGTCCGATTCCCGGTTCTCCACCGGCCGAATGCCGGGCGTCACCACCAGCAGCCGGGCGTCGAGCTGCTCGCGCAGCCGCGCGGCCTCCAGCCCCGAGGAAACCACCCCGTCGCAGCCGGCTTCGAGCGCGCGGCGGGCGCGCGACAGCACCAGCTCGGGAACGTCGCACTGGAAGCCGAGATCGTCGAGGTCGCCGCGGTCGAGGCTGGTCAGCGCAGTCACCGCCAGCACCTTGACGTCCTCGCGGGCCGCAACCGCGGCCTCCATGATTCCCTGGTTGCCGTGCACGGTGCAGAAAGTGACGCCCCGCCCGTTGAGGCGCGCCACCGCGCGTGCCACGGTCGCCGGGACATCGAAGAACTTCAGGTCCACAAAGATCTTCTTGCCGCGGCCCGCCAGCCAGTCGAGCAGCTCAAAGTAGCCGCCCGCCATGAGCAACTCGAGCCCCAGCTTGTAGAAACGCACGGAGTCGTCGAGCTCCTGCACCAGCTCGCGTGCCTCCCACGCGTCCGGCACGTCGAGCGCAAATATCAGCCGCTCGTCGGCGGGGATGTCCTTCGGGGTCATGGATACGGTCCGGCCTTGAATGAGGCCGCGATTCTAGCATCCACGGGGGCGGGGACTGCGTCGGGGAAGCCCGCAATGCGCACCCTGCCGGCCGGTGCGGGGTTCAGGTGCGGGCGCGCGGGTCGAACAGCCGGCCGTGCTCGAGGATTGCGAAGCGGTCAGTCATGCCGGCGATGTAGTCGGCAACAGCACGCGCCCGGCCTGCGGCGCCCTGGGCGGCCTCCTTGCGGGCGGCCTCGAGCGCATGGTCGTCGGGCATCAGCCGTGGCTCCTGCATAAAGGCCTCGAACAGTTCGCGGACCGTGCGCTGCGCCTTGGTGGTCATGCGGATGACGCGGTTGTGGCGGTACAGCCGCTCGCGCAGGAAGCCTTTCAGCTCCAGGTGCGCGATGCCGACATCATCGCTGAAGCGGATCAACGGCCGGCCGGCCCGGCGCACCGCGTCCGGCGAATCGGGAGCCGCTGCCTCGAGCTCGGCCCGCGAGGCTGCTACCAGGTCCTCGACCACGCGGCCGATCATGCGCCGCACGATTTCGTGCACGAGGCGGCGCCCGGCGAGCGCCGGCCACAGCTCACGAACCTTATCGTGCTGCTCCCGGAACAAACGGGCCTCGCGCAGCTCTTCGACGTTGAGCAAGCCCGCGCGCAGGCCGTCGTCGACGTCATGGTTGTTGTAGGCGATCTCGTCAGCGAGATTGGCCAGCTGTGCCTCGAGCCCGGGCTGCAGGCCCTCGAGGAAGCGGCGACCCAGCTCACCCAGGGCCCGTGCATTGCGGGCGGAGCAATGCTTGAGGATTCCCTCGCGCGTCTCGAACATCAGGTTCAGGCCGGGAAACTCGGCGTACTTCTCCTCCAGCTCGTCGACCACGCGCAGGGATTGCAGGTTGTGCTCGAAGCCGCCGTAGTCGGCCATGCAGCGGTTCAGCGCTTCCTGTCCGGCGTGGCCGAAGGCCGTGTGACCGAGGTCGTGGGCGAGACAGATTGCCTCTGTCAAATAGGTGTTCAGCCCCAGGGCGCCGGCCACTGTTCGCGCTATCTGCGCCACCTCCAGCGAATGCGTGAGGCGCGTCCGGTACAGGTCGCCCTCGTGGTTGACGAATACCTGCGTCTTGTAAACGAGGCGCCGAAACGCTGTGGAATGGATGATCCGGTCGCGATCCCGGTGGTACTCACCGCGATAACGCGGCGGCGGCTCAGGGTGGCGCCGGCCGGGCGAGCGAGACTCGCAGGTGGCCCAGCGCGCCAGCGCCTCGCTCACCGGGGGTCTGCCGTCGCCAGTACGGCGTCGAGCTCCGCCTCCGGCACGTCGGCGCGCACAACGCTGGAGCCGAGCTCATCGGGCAGCACGAAGCGCAGCCGGCCGGCCGCGATCTTCTTGTCGAGTTTCATGAACGACTTGAGACGCTCGGCGCCCACCGGCGGCGGCCGGGTCGGCAGGCCTGCGGCATGGACCAGCGCTTCCACCCGCGCCGCGACATCGCGATCCAGCATGCCCATGCGCGCGGCCAGGTCGGACGCCATCACGAGGCCGACGGCCACGGCCTCACCGTGCAGCCAGGTGCCGAAGGCGATCGATGCCTCGATGGCGTGGGCGAAGGTGTGCCCGAGATTGAGCAACGCACGCCGACCCTGCTCGCGCTCGTCCTCGGCGACCACGGCGGCCTTGAGCGCGCAGCACCAGTAAACCACCTGCTCAAGCGCATCTGGCTCGCGATCCAGCAGCGCGCCGAGGTTCTCCTCCAGCCACTCGAACAAGCCGGCGTCCAGCCCCAGCCCATACTTGACGACTTCGCCGAGACCGGCGGCGTATTCCTTTCGGCCCAGCGTGTTCAGCGTCGAGATATCGGCAATCACCGCGTTGGGCTGGTGGAAGGCGCCGACCAGGTTCTTGCCGGCGGGAATGTTGACGGCCGTCTTGCCGCCGACCGCGGCATCGACCTGCGCCAGGAGTGTCGTGGGCAGCTGGACGAAGCCGGTCCCGCGCTGCCAGCAGGCCGCCGCGAAGCCGGCGACATCGCCGACCACACCGCCGCCGAGCGCGAGCACCGTGGCGTCCCGATTGAAGCGATGTTCCGCCAGCACGTCGCACAGCAGGGCGAGCGTGTCGAGAGTCTTGTGCTCCTCGCCGTCCGGCAAAATGTGCACGGCCAGCTCGTAGTCGGCCAGCGCGGCGCGCAACGGCTTCAGCCACAGCGGCGCGACGATCTCGTTGGTCACGACCAACACCTGCCGTCCGTCGATATAAGGCGCCAGGACCTCGGCCCTGCCGAGCAGGCCTCGCCCGATGAGCACGGGGTACGACCTGCGTCCAAGCGGTACATTCAGCGCATGCATCTATTGCCTCAGCATTTGTCGTTTGGCGCCGCCAGCGTCCGCTTGATCTCCTGGGCGACTTCCCTTACCAGCCGGCCGTCCGTCGGGACTGTCATGGCCGCGAGGTCGCGGTACAGCGGCGCCCGCTCCTGCAAGAGTTTCGCCAGGCGCGCGGCCGGGTCAAGCGTGTCGAGCAGCGGCCGGTGGCTGGACTGCCGCGTTCGCTCGAGCTGCTGGTCCACGGACGCCTCAAGGTAGACGACAAGGCCGCGCGAGGCCAGCGCCGCGCGGTTTGCCGGGTCCAGCACCACGCCCCCGCCGGTCGCCAGCACGATGCCGTCGAGCGCGGTCAGCGCCTCGATCACTTCGCGCTCGCGGCGCCGAAAGCCGGCCTCCCCCTCCTTCTCGAAAATGAAGGAAATATCGACGCCCGTGCGCGCCTCGATCTCGGCATCGCTGTCGTGGAACTCACGCCGCAGCATCCTGGCCAGCTGTTTGCCCACCGCGGACTTGCCGGCGCCCATCGGCCCGACGAGGAAGATGTTGGGAAGCGCCATGGCCCGTTCGTCCGCCCCATAACACGAGGCCGGCTTGCGCCGGCCCCGTAATGATAACCCCAACCGTTGTGACTAGTTGAGCGTGCGGCAGCCCTGGAATCGTCCGCCGGCGAAGCCCAGCTCGCCAAGGAGTGCGCCGTACTCGGCCAG
>CBDDRR010000232.1:0-11454 GCA_965233095.1 uncultured bacterium | reverse complement strand
TCACCGCCCCGACGGTCGGCGCCAGGCACATTTTCGCGGACGGGGACGGGGCGGTATTCGTGCCGTTCAGCGATCCCAAGGCGCTGGCCGACGCAATCGAGGAGCTATTGAGCGATGCGCCGCGGCGGGCGGCACTCGGCGCCAGGGCGGCGGAGATCTACCGGGAACGCTTCAGCCTTGATGCGGGCGCGCGCAACCTTGGAGATGCGCTGGTGTCGCTGCGGGCGGGGGGCAGGCGGTAGGCTGCAACCGGGCCCGGCGCGGGCAGAGGCGCGTCAGGAGGCTTCGGCGCGGTATTCCTTGTGCTGCTCGGCGACCATGCGGCGGCTGCGCTCCAGCGCATCGGTCTCGGCGTGCTCACAGGACGGGCGGCGCCGCAGCAGCGGCCAGCGCTCGCCCTCAAGCACGCGCTCGAGGTAGAACATGTTGCGCTCGATGGCCACCATGTAGGGGTTGCGGCCCTCGAACACCTCGTCCATGTAGCGGTAGGCGCCCTCGAAGGAGGTCTCCAGGCGCGGTTCGCACACCTGGCGGAAGAAGGCCGGGGTCTGGCGCAGCAGGTCGAGGCCCGAGCGGTAGCGGGTGATCACCCGTCCGGACGGGTCGCGCCACACGGCGATGCCGCCGAGCACGAATTCCGGGTAGAGGCGGTCCCGGCACTTTTCCAGGTAGCAGCGATCGGCCATCTGCGCTAGCAGGTCGGCGGTGCCCATCAGGTGCCCGAGCTTGCGGTCCTTCTCGGCGACCACGCGGATCTGGTCGAGGCGCACCTCGTAGCCGGTGAAATGCACGATCTGGCGCGCGATGCCGGAAGCCGCGCCGAGGCCGATCTGGTTCAGGTAGCGATCGAGGAACTGGGCGCTGCGGCTGACATGCGAGCGCGTGAACTCGGCGCCGTTCGCGTGCTGCTCATCGTCCCGGTGCCGGATGTAGCCGGCGTCGTGGAACAGCGAACTGATGATGCCGAGGATGGCGCGCGGCGCACCGAGGCGCTCGTTTTCTGCCACGGAGGTTTCGTGGCCCTGGATGAGGCGCGCCAGCGCGAGGGTCATGTCGAGGGTGTGCTGGATGTCGTGGTAGACGGTGTCGCAGCCCAGGTAGCCGGGCATGCGGCCGCGGAACAGCGTGTCGAAGTCCTCGAAGGCCTGGCGCAGGACCCGCAGGGGGATGCCCGGGTAGAGCCGGGTGAAACTGTCGTGGACCACCTGCCAGACGGGCTCCCAGCGGGTCAGCGGCACGGTGTTGGTCACGTCGTGGTCGCTGCGCCGGTCACGGAGCATCAGCACACGGCCCTTGGTTTCTGGCGCTGTCATCGTGCAAGTCTATAAAAGCATCTCGCGCCGCGCCATGTCCGGGTGGTCATTTTGTGACCACAGTCACAGGGCCCGCCCCGAGCGTCACTCCAGTTCGAACACCGCCACGGCGGGGGCATGATCCGACGGGCGCTCGTTACGCCGCGGCTCGATGTCGACCCAGGAACGGTTGCAATGGCCGGCCAGCGCCTTGCTGGCCAGCACCAGGTCGATCCGCAGGCCGCGGTTGCGCCGGAAGCCCGCGGCGCGGTAGTCCCACCAGCTGTAGATGCCCTCGGGTTGTTCGAACAGCCGGAAAGTATCCACGAAACCGAGTGCCAGGATGCGCTCCAGCGCCGCGCGCTCGGGCTCGCTGCACAGCACCTTGCCGGCCCATTCCGCCGGGTCGTGCACGTCGGGGTCGCCCGGCGCGATGTTGAAATCGCCCATCACGACCATGTGCGGGTGCCGCGCCAGCTCGGCGGCGAGGTGCAGCCGCAGGCTGTCCAGCCAGGCGAGCTTGTAGGCGTACTTGTCGGTGCCGACGGCCTGGCCGTTGGGGACGTACAGGTTGACCACGCGGACGCCACCGACCGTGGCGGCGAGCACCCGGCGCTGGTGGTCGTCGAGCCCGTCCAGGTCGGTGACCACGTCCGCCTGCGGCAGGCGCGACAGCAGCGCCACGCCGTTGTAGGTCGGCTGGCCGCTGAAGCTCACCTCGTAGCCCGCCTCGCGTATGGCGTCCACGGGAAAGGCCGCGTCCACGAGCTTGGTCTCCTGCAACCCGAGCACGTCGGGCGAGTTGGCTGCCAGCCAGTCGAGCACCTGCGGCAGCCGCACTTTCAGGGAATTGACGTTCCAGCTGGCGATGCGCATGGCGTCAGGCCGCCGAGGCCGTGTCCCCGCTGATGCCGGCGAGGCGCAGCAGCGCGCCCGGCTCCGGTGGGCGGCCGCGGAAGGCGATGAAGGCGTCCAGCGGGTCCACGCTGCCGCCGACCTCGAGGATGCACTCGCGGAAGCGCTTGCCCGAAGCCGGGTCCAGTACGCCGCGCTCCTCGAACAGGCTGAAAGCGTCGGCCGACAGCACCTCGGCCCACTTGTAGCTGTAGTAGCCGGCCGCGTAGCCGCCGCCGAAGATGTGCGAGAACCCGTGCGCGAAGCGGTTGAAATCCGGGTAGGGGACCACCGCGATCTCGCGCCGCACGGCGTCGAGCTCGGCCACGACGCCGGCCGCATCGGTCGGTCCCCGGCCGTGCAGGCGGATGTCGAACAGCGCGAACTCCACCTGGCGCAGCATCTGCATTGCCGACTGGAAGTTGCGGCTGGCGATGAGTCGCTCCAGCAGCCTGGCGGGCAGCGGCTCGCCGCTTTCATAATGGCCGGAGAGGCGCTGGATGACGGTGGGGTGCCAGGCAAAGTTCTCGAGGAACTGGCTCGGCAGCTCCACAGCGTCCCAGGCGACGCCGTTGATGCCTGCGGCGCTCGGCCAGTCCACGCGGGTCAGCAGGTGGTGCAGGCAGTGACCGAACTCGTGGAACAGCGTCACGACGTCGTCGTGGCTCAGCAGCCCGGGCCGGCCACCCGTGGGCGGCATGAAATTGCACACCAGGAAGGCGACCGGCAGCGCGGTCAGGGTGCCGAGCCGCGCCCGGCCAACGCACTCGTCCATCCAGGCGCCACCACGCTTCTGCTCGCGGGCGTAAAGGTCGGTGTACAGGCAGCCGAGCAGTTCGCCGTCGGCGTCCTCGATGCGAAAAAACTCGACGTCCGGATGCCAGGTATCGACCTCGCCACCCGGCACGATGCGGATGCCGAACAGCTTCGCGGCGGTGTCGAACAGCCCGGCCATGACACGATCCGCGGGAAAGTAGGGCCGCAGCTCCTCGTCGGAAACCTCGTAGGCATGCTCGCGCAGGCGCTCCGACCAGAAGGCGATGTCCCACGCCTCCAGCGGCCGGCCGGCGAACTCGCGAACGGCCGCCATCTCGGCCTGCGCCGCCGTCCTGCTGCGCCCGGCGAGATCCTCGAGGAAGCCCCGGACCTCGTCCACGGAGGAAGCCATCTTGGTCGCCAGGGACAGCTCGGCGTAGTTGGTGAAGCCGAGCAGGACGGCGGCCTCGTGGCGCAAGCGGAGGATCGCTTCCATGACCGGGCCGTTGTCGTAGCGGCCGGCGGTGGGGCCATGGTCCGACGCCCGCGTCACCCACGCCTGGTACATCTCCCGCCGCAGCTCGCGGTCGGTCGCGTGGCACATCACGGCGTGGTAGCAGGGGAAGTCGAGCGTCAGCGCCCAGCCGTCGAGCCCGCGGTTGCGCGCCGACTGGCGCGCTCGCTCACGGGCGCCTTCCGGCATTCCGGCGAGGCGCGCCTCGTCATGCACCTCCAGCCGCCAGGCCTGGGTGGCGTCGAGCAGGTTTTCCTCGAACGTGGCGCCCAGCGTCGAAAGCTCCTGCATGATCTCGCGGAAGCGCGCCCGCGGCTCCGGCGGCAACGCCACGCCGGCCAGGCGGAAGTCGCGCAGGGCATCCTCCAGGATCCTGCGCTGCCCGGCGTCGAGCTGCTCGCCCTCCTCGGCCAGCACCTGCTCGAAGGCGCGAAACAGGCCCTCGTGCTGGCCCAGCTCGCTGCTGTAATCGGACAGCAGCGGCAGGCAGGCGTTGTAGGCCTTGCGCAGCGCCTCCGTGTTCTGCACGGCGTTCAGGTGGCCGACGGGCGCCCAGACGCGCGCGAGGCGGTGATCGAGCGCCTCCAGGGGCACGACCAGGTTGTCCCAGCGCGGCGGCCGGGCGGCGGCGAGGATCTCTTCGACCCGGGTGCGGCTCTCGTCGATGACGGCGCGGACTGCCGACTCCACGTGGTTCGGCCTGATGCTGGAAAACGCCGGCAGGCCGGCGACATCGAGTAGCGGGTTGTCCATGGGTTCTCCGGGGCGCCTGTCGCGGCGCCGGATGTTAACACGGCCCCCGGCGGGGCCGGCCCGAGCGCCGGGCACGGTCGAGACGATAGAATCGGGTTCGTTACAGCGAGGATGACAGATGTCTGACAGCCGGGAATTCGACTTGTTCGTGATCGGCGCCGGCAGCGGCGGCCTGGCGGCGGCGCAGCGCGCGGCCGACTATGGTGCGCGCGTCGCCGTGGCCGAATCGGGACCGCTCGGCGGCACCTGCGTGAACGTGGGCTGCGTGCCCAAGAAGGTCATGTGGAACGCCGCGGCGGTCGCCGAAGCGATCGAACTGGCCCCGGGCTACGGCTTCCAGGTGACGGCGGGCGAGCACGACTGGGCCGGCCTGAAGGCGCGTCGCGACGCCTACATCGAACGGCTCAACAACATGTATGCCGGCAATCTCGACAAGCGCGGCATTACCCTGCTGCGCGGCCGCGCGTCGCTGGTGCGGGGCGGCGTGCGTGTCAATGAAGCCGAGTACCGTGCCCGCCACATCATCATCGCCACCGGCGGACGGCCCGCCGTGCCGGATCTCGAGGGCGCCGAACTGGGCATCACCTCGGATGATTTCTTTGCGCTGGAGTCTCGCCCGCAGCGCGTGCTGATCGTCGGCAGCGGGTACGTCTCGGTGGAGCTCGGTGGCGTGTTCCAGGCGCTGGGCTCGGCGGTGACCATCGCGGTGCGGCGGGACGGGGTGCTGCGTGACTTCGATCCAATGTTGCGGGAACACCTGATGGACCAGATGGGGCGCGACGGCATCGGTATCGAGACGGGCGCGGTGCCGGCAGCCTTGCGCCGCGAGCAGGACGGGCTCGAGCTGCTGACCACCGACGGCCGCCGCCTCGGCGGCTTCGACGCGGTGCTGTGGGCCATCGGACGCGAGCCCGACACGACGGAGCTGGGTCTCGAGGCGGCCGGCGTGCGCCGCGATGAGCACGGCTTCATCCCGGTCGACGACTGGCAGGACACCAATGTCGAGGGCTTGCATGCCATCGGCGACGTCACCGGCCGGATCGCGCTGACGCCGGTGGCGATTGCGGCGGGCCGTCGGCTCGCCGACCGGTTGTTCGGCGGCATGGATGAGCGGCGGCTCGACTACCAGTGCATCCCCACGGTGATTTTCAGCCATCCGCCGATCGGCACGGTCGGCATGACCGAGCCGGAGGCCCATGCCCATCACGGCGATGCCGTGCGGGTTTACGAGAGCCGGTTCACGCCGATGGCCTACGCCCTGTCGCAGCGCAAGGTGCCCGCCGCGGTGAAGCTCGTCACGGTCGGCGAGGATGAGCGCATTGTCGGCTGCCATGTCATCGGCCAGGGCGCGGACGAGATGCTCCAGGGCTTCGCGGTCGCCATTCGCATGGGCGCCAGCAAGCGCGACTTCGACGACACCGTGGCCATCCATCCCACCAGCGCCGAGGAGCTCGTCACTCTCAAGGGCCCGTCGCAATGAGCAGAAAACCGGCGAATCCGGGGTCAGACACCAGCAACGTGCGCGCCTTCGGCGGTGCGATGCCCGTGCTGGGGGCGCGGGTCTGGGTGGATCCGGCCGCCGTGGTCATCGGGCGCGTGGAAATCGGCGACGACGCCTCACTGTGGCCCGCGGCGGTGGCGCGCGGCGACGTGAATTTCATCCGCATCGGCGCGCGCACCAACGTGCAGGACGGAAGCGTGCTGCACGTCACCCATGACGGCCCCTATTCGCCGGGCGGCAAACCCCTGCTCATCGGCGACGACGTCACCATCGGCCATCGCGTCATGCTGCACGCCTGCACCATCGGTGATCGCTGCCTGCTGGGCATGAGCTCGACGATCCTCGACGGCGCGGAGCTGGCGGAGGAGGTTTTTCTCGGCGCCGGCAGCCTGGTGCCGCCCGGCAAGCGCCTCGAGGCGCGCAGCCTGTACCGTGGCAGCCCCGCCAGGCGGGTGCGACCGCTGACCGACGAGGAGCTGGCGATGTTGCGTTACTCGGCCAAGCACTACGTGCGGCTCAAGGATCGCTACCTGTAAAACCGGCGAAAACCGGGGTCAGAGACATATTGCCCGAAGGAAATATGTCTCTGACCCCGGTTTTCCGCCTTATGCCAGCAGGCGGCGCAGCTCGGCGAGCACGCCAGCGGTCGGCGGGCGCACCTTGCGCCACAGCTCGAAGGATTCGGCGGCCTGTTCGACCAGCATGCCGGTGCCGTCGGCGACGCGCGCGGCCCCGCGAGCGGTTGCCCAGCGCATGAAAGCCGTCGGGCCGGCGCCGTAGGCCATGTCGTAGCAGGTGGTGCCTTCGCCGACCACGGCGTCGGGAAGCGCGGGCACACTGTCCGCCAGGCTCGCCGACGTGGCGTTGACCACCAGGTCGAACGGCCCCTCGGCCTGCTCGAGCCCGATGCCGCTGACCTTTCCGTCCGCGGAGAAATCCGCCGCGAGCGCGACGGCCTTGCCGGCGCTGCGGTTGGCGATCACGACCTCAGCAGGGCCAGCACCCAGTAGCGCCGGCAGCGCGCCGCGCGCGGCGCCGCCGGCCCCGACCAGCAGCACGCGGCGGGCGGCGAGCTCGATCCCGAGGTTCGACCGCAGGTCCCGCAGCAGGCCCGCGCCGTCGGTGTTGTCGCCGAGCAGCCCGCGCGGCTGCAGGGCCAGCGTGTTCACCGCCCCCGCATGCTGGGCGCGCGATGTGAGCAAGTCGGCCGCGGCGAAAGCGGCCAGCTTGTGCGGCAGGGTGATGTTGAGGCCGCGTCCGCCTTCCGCAAGGAAGTCGCCCAGGGCGATATCGAACTCGCCGGGCGGCACGTCGCGCGCGATGTACACGATTTGCTGGCCGGTGAGCTCCGCGAAGCGCGCGTGGATCCAGGGCGAGCGGCTGTGCCCCACCGGGTGGCCGAACACCGCATATCGGTCCGGCGCGCTCAACGGCTCAGGGGTGCTTCAGCCAGTGGGCGACCACCGGCGCGAAGTAGGTGAGGATCCCGTCTGCGCCGGCACGCTTCATGGACAGCAGCGCCTCCAGCACCACGGCCCGCTCGTCCAGCCAGCCGTTGGCGGCAGCAGCCTTCAGCATGGCGTACTCGCCGCTCACCTGGTAAACGAAAGTCGGCACGCCGAGCTCGCTTTTTACGCGCCGCACGATGTCGAGATAGGGCATCCCCGGTTTGACCATGAAGGCGTCAGCGCCCTCGGCGATGTCCAGCGCCACCTCCCGGATTGCCTCGTCGCTGTTGCCGGGGTCCATCTGGTAGCCGTACTTGTTGCCGCCGCCGAGGTTGGCGGAGGAGCCCACCGCGTCGCGAAACGGCCCGTAGAAGCTGGAGGCGTACTTGGCGGAGTAAGCGAGGATAGCGGTGTTCACGTGGCCTGCGTCCTCCAGCGTGGCGCGGATCCGGCCGACGCGGCCGTCCATCATGTCCGACGGCGCCACCATGTCGGCGCCCGCGTCCGCGTGGGAGAGGGCCTGGCGCACCAGCGCCTCGACAGTGATGTCGTTCAGCACGTAACCCGTGTCGTCGATGATGCCGTCCTGGCCGTGCGTGGTGAAGGGATCGAGCGCCACGTCCGTGATGACGCCGAGCTCCGGCAGTGCCGCCTTGAGCGCGCGCACGGTGCGCTGCGCCAGCCCTTCCGGGTTCCAGGCCTCGCTGCCGTCGAGGCTCTTGGCCTCCGGCGGCGTGACCGGGAACAGCGCCACCGCCGGCAGGCCGAGTTCCAGCCAGCCCTCGGCTTCCCGCAGGAGCTCATCGATGGACATGCGTTCCACGCCCGGCATCGACGGCACGGCCTCGCGCCGGCCCTCGCCTTCCAGTACGAACACCGGGCAGATCAGGTCGTCCACCGACAGCCGCGACTCGCGCACCAGGCGGCGAGTGAACTCGTGGCGACGCATCCGGCGCATGCGGGTGGTCGGGTAGGCCGAGGGGATGGATGCTTTCATGTCGTTGTCCGGCGGGGTGCGATGGGGGAATTGTCCCGCGATTCGGCGGGCCTTGCCAGCCGGCCAGGGGATATGCGTGTAATAAGCGCGGGCATTGGCCGGTCTTGATGCATGAGGGCGAAGATTTTCAACCTTGGCGAGCGGCGCCGCTTCGACCAGGTGGTCGGGACGCTGCGCGACGACCTGTACCGCTTTGCACTGTGGCTGAGCCGGGATCCGCAGGTCGCCGAAGATGTGGTCCAGGAGTCGCTGTTGCGCGCCTGGAGGGGACTGGACGGCCTGCAGGATGAGAGCAAGGCGAGGCAGTGGCTGGTGACCATCGTGCGACGTGAATTCCTGAGACACCGGGAGCGGCAACGCGAGGAGCCGACCGACCCGGTCGACCTGGAGGCAATTGCCGGTGACGAAGTCGACCCGCGGGTACAGGATCTGCAGGCAGCGATCTTCGCTCTCGACGAGAGCTACCGGGAGCCGCTGGCCTTGCAGGTCTTGATGGGCCACTCGACCGACGAGATCGCTGCCCTGCTGGGAATGAGCCAGGGCGCAGTGCTGACCAGGCTGCATCGCGCGCGGGAAAAACTGAAACAGGCCTTCCTGGAGGACGGGACACTGGAGCCCGAACAGCCATGAGATCCAAGCTGACACCGCAAGAGCGCAAGGCACGCGAAGCCATCGTGGCGGACGACGCAAGGTTCGACGCGCTGCTCGCAGCCGCCTTCCGGGTTAAGGCGCCGGCCGCTGCGGCGGGTGCGCGCAAGCGCCGTGCTCGCTGGCCGGCCGTGCTGGCGCTCGCCGCGAGCGTATTGCTGGCGGCCGGCGCATGGTTCGGCCTGCGCACGGAACTGCCCCGGCACGAGGTCACGCCGCTGGCGCCGGAAATCATCGCGCACATCCGGCATGAGCCGGCGGCGCTGGTGGTGACCGCGAGCACCGTGTCCCGGGAGGAGTTTGACGGCGTGCTGCGCGGCGGGCGCGCGACGCTGGCCGGCCCGGTCGGCCAGGTGAGCTACGCTAAGCTTTGTCCGTTCCGCGGCCGGACGGTGGCGCATTTCGTGGTGCAGGGCGAGCACGGGCCGGTGACGGTCATGCTGCTGCCTGACGAGGATGTCGCGGCACCCATGCCGATCGACGAGGGCGGGTTCGTGGGCACGCTGGTGCCGGTCGAAGGCGGTGGCAGCGTCGCCATCGTCGGTGAGCCCGACGAGCCCCTGGAGGAAATTCGCGACCGCCTGCTGCAGGCGGTGCGCTGGAGCATTTGAGCGGGCACCGCCCGTTCAACAATAACGGCCAGCAAGGCCGATCATGCAAAACCAAGAGAGAGAGGATAAAAGACATGTTGAAGAAGACCATCAAGCCCGTTTCAATGGCTGCCGGCATCGCGCTGGCGGGTTCCCTGGCCGGCATTTCCGCGGCGCATGCCGACGGCAATCCCTTCGGCATGACGGCGCTGTCCAGCGGCTACATGGCCATGGCGACCGTCAGCGAACACGGCGGGGACAAGGAAGGCGAAGGCAAGTGCGGTGAGGGCAAGTGCGGCGGCGACAAGGAAGAAGGCAAGGAAGGCGAAGGCAAGTGTGGTGAAGGCAAGTGCGGCGGCGACAAGGAAGAGGGCAAGGAAGGCGAGGGCAAGTGCGGGGAAGGCAAGTGCGGTGACAAGCGCGCCTGACGGAACGCGGCCTGAAGCAGGGGCTCGCGGGCGTGCCCGCGAGCCCCTGCGCTGCGGCTGGTGCCTGGGCGTCAGCAACGCCTACCTCGCCTACCATGACGAGGAATGGGGCCACCCGGTGCGCAACGACGCGGGGCAGTTCGAATTCCTGGTGCTGGAAAGCGCCCAGGCCGGCCTGTCGTGGTCGACTGTGCTGCACAAGCGGGCCGCTTACCGCAAGGCGTTTGCCGGCTTCGATCCGGAGAAGGTAGCGCGCTTCAACCGCCGCAGCGTCGAGCGCCTGGTCGGCGATGCGGGCATCATCCGCAACCGGCTGAAGATCGAGTCGGCTATCGGCAACGCCCGTGCGTTCCTCGCAGTGCGCGACGAGTTCGGCAGCTTCAGCGACTACCTGTGGGGTTTCGTGGACGGGCGGCCGGTGGTGAACAAGTGGCGCGAGATGCGCCAGGTGCCGGCCTCGACCCCGCTGTCCGATCGCATCAGCAAGGACCTGAAGGCGCGCGGCTTCAAGTTCGTAGGCAGCACGATCGTGTACGCGCACCTCCAGGCGACGGGGCTGGTGAACGATCACCTGGTGAGCTGCTTCCGCCACGCGGAATGTGTCGCGGCGGGCGCGGCGCTCGGTTAATCTTGGCGCCTCCTGCAAGCCGGAGAATGCGTCAGCCATGAGCCCCACCATCACGGCCCTCTACGCGGGGCTGCTCGGCATCCTGTATATCGTTTTGGGCGGCTTCGTGGTGGCGCAGCGGCGCCGTGCCAGGATCGGCATAGGCACGGGCAGCGACACGGCGCTGGAGCGTTCGGTGCGGGTGCACGGCAATTTCGCCGAGTACGCTCCGCTGTTCCTGCTGCTGTTGCTGATCGCCGAGCTGGGTGGCGCCACTTCCTGGCTGCTGCATGTCCTCGGCACGGCGTTCGTGCTGGCACGCATCGGTCACGCCTTCGGCCTGGGTCAGAGCAGCGGCACCAGCGCCGGCCGGTTTCTCGGCACACTGGTGACCTGGGTTGCGATCGTGGTGCTGGCGGTGACGAATGTCGTGCTGGCGCTGACCTGAAGAGGCGCCGGCCGGCTCAGCCGACGCCCGGGTCGCGGGCGAAGATTGCGGCCTCGTCGGCAAAGGACTTGAACTCCAGCGCATTGCCCGACGGGTCCGCAAGAAACATCGTCGCCTGCTCGCCGGGCCGCCCGCGGAACCGCACACGCGGTTTGATCAGGAACTGCACGCCTGCCGCCGCGAGCTTCACGGCCAGCGCGTCCCATTCCTCGCGGCCCAGGATCAGCCCGAAGTGCCGCGCTGGTACGCGGTCGCCATCCACCGGGTTGGCCGCCGTTTCCCCGTGCTCTTCGGCCAAGTGGGCCGTGATCTGGTGGCCGTGGAAATCGAAATCGATCCAGCGGCTCGACTCGCGGCCGACGGCGCAGCCCAGCAGGCCGGCATAGAAGTCGCGTGCCGCCTCGAGATCATGCACGGGGAAGGCAAGGTGGAAGCGCGGTCGCATCATTCCTCCAGCCAGTCGCGGGGTTTCAGGAAGTCGCGATACAGCGCCGCCTCCGGCGTGCCTTCCTCCGGCCTCCAGTCATAGCGCCAGCGGACCAGCGGCGGAAGCGACATCAGGATGGACTCGATGCGCC
>CBDDRR010000231.1:0-7166 GCA_965233095.1 uncultured bacterium | reverse complement strand
CCAGGCCAGTCCCGTGGTGACTTACATCATCCGGCTGACGGCGCCGCTCATCGCCTTGTTTGGCGCCTTCGTGATTCTCAAGGGCCACGTGTCACCCGGCGGCGGCTTTCAGGGCGGTGTGATTCTGGGCGCATTGCTGATGCTGCTCAGCGTGGTGATGGGCCGGGGAGCACGCGCGCCGCTGATCCCGGACGCGGCCGCGCGCTGGCTGCAGGCGGCGGCGCCGATGACTTTTGCTGCGGTCGGCTTGCTTGGGCTTGGGTTGACCGGCGCGCTGCTGGGGTTCCCCAGCGATCCCGGGATGGCGTGGGCGCGCGAGTTGATGATGATCGCGCTGGAGCTCGGCATCGGCATCGGGGGCGCCGCCGTCATCCTCGGGCTGTTCCTCGGGATGCGGGGTGACTGAAATGTCCGGGCTGTGGCAGAACATCGATTACGTTGCGTTCGTCGCCCTGTTCTGCATCGGCCTGTACATCATTGTCGCCAAGCAGAACCTCATCAAGAAGCTGCTCGGCCTCAACATCATGGAAACGGCCGTGTTCGCCTTCGTCGTCACTTCCGGCATGGTGGACGGCGGCACCGCGCCGATTCTCGGCCCGGAGGCGACCGGGCCTTTTGCCAGCCCGTTGCCGCACGCGCTGATCCTGACCGGCATCGTGGTGGCGCTGAGCGTCACGGCGCTGGCGCTGTGCCTGATCATCGAGATTTACCGCCACTGCGGCACCATCGAGGCCGATGAACTGAAAGGGGCCGAGTGATGACCCACTGGCTGCCGCTGGCCGCGTTCGTGCCATTGGCGGCCGGTGCGCTGACGCCGGCGCTGGCACGTGGGCGTCCCGGCTTCGCCCGCGGCTGGGCGTTGGCGACGGCGCTGTTCTGCACCGTCGCGGCGATGGTGCTGACCCGTCGCGTGGCGCTGGAGGGTCCGTTCTCCTATGCGCTGGGTGGCTGGGAACCGCCCTGGGGCATCGAGCTGCGCTTTGACGAGTTCAGCGCCGCAGCCTTGTTCATCAGCTTCATCATGGTGCTGGTGCTCGTGTACTCCGGCCCGTACGTGCGGCGCGCTGTCCCGGCGGCGCGCATCCCGTGGTACTACAGCCTGCTGCTGGTGAACCTCGGCGCCATGATCGGCTTCGTGGTGACCGCTGACCTGTTCAACCTGTTCGTGTTCATGGAACTGGTCGGGGTATCCAGCTATGCGCTGGTGGCCGTGGGCGGCGGGCGCACCGCGGCGCTGGCGGCGTTCAAATACCTGATGGCCGGGAGCGTTTCCTCGGCGCTCATCCTGTTCTGCATCGGCATCGTGTTCGCGCTGACCGGTACCCTCAACATGGCCGACATCGCGCTGCGGCTGGCGGAAATCGAATCACGCGCGCCGGTAGTGCTGGCGCTGGCGGGGATGACGGTCGGCTTCCTGGTCAAGGCCGGCCTGTTCCCGCTGCATGTCTGGCTACCGGATGCGCACGCCATCGCGCCGAGTCCGATCAATGCCGTGTCATCCGCGCTGGTGGTGAAGCTCGGCATCTTCGGCGTGCTGCGTGTCTTCCCGCTGTTTGCGGCGGCAGGCGTCGTTTCGATGGCGCCGCTGTACGAGGCGCTGGCCTGGCTCGGGGCGATCTCGATTCTTGCGGGGGCGTTCTTCGCCCTGTTCCAGGAGGACATCAAGCTGATGCTGGCGTACTCCACGATTTCCAACATCGGCTACATCGTGCTGGGCCTCGGGCTGGCCGGCGAGTTTGCCGTCACCGGCGCGGTCGTGCATGTACTCAATCACGCCCTGATCAAGGCCACCCTGTTCCTCGCGGCCGGGGCCATGCTGCACCAGAGCGGTTACCGCACCTTGAGCGACCTGCGCGGCATCGGCCACGCAATGCCCTGGACGTCGCTGGCCCTGTTGATCGGCGTGCTGGCCATTGCCGGCCTGCCGCCCACCGCGGGATTCGTCGGCAAGTGGTACATCGCGCTGGGCGCGGTCGATGCCGGCCGGGCCGGGTTCGCGGTGGTCGTGCTGCTGGGCGCGCTGCTGGTGTTCCTTTACCTCGGCCGGATGCTGAACGCCTTCTACTTCCGCGCGCCGGCGCACCAGCGGATGCTGACGGTGCGCGAGGCGCCTGCCGCGATCCTCTGGCCGGTGCTGCTGCTGGCGGCCCTGTCCGTGCTGGCCGGCCTGCTTGGGCGCTGGCCAGTAGCGCTGATCGCCCCGGCGGTGGCCCGGCTGGCGGGTGGAGGGTAGCGCCATCGAAGTCGTCGACATCCGGATCGTCCTTGCTCCCGCGCTGTCACTTGCCTGCGCCATTCTCATCTTCATGCTCGGCAGGCGGGACCTGTGGCGCGCGGTGTTCGCGCTCAGTGCGTCTGTGCTGAAACTGGCCATCGTGCTCTCGATGCTGCCGGGCAGCCTCGCGGGCACTGTCTACGTGTACGACCTGGTCGACTTTCCACCCGGCATCGGGCTTGCGTTCCGCGCGGACGGCCTCGGCATGTTCTTCGCCCTCGTGTCGTCGACGCTGTGGGTGGTGACCACGGTCTACGCCATCGGTTACATGAAGGGCAGTCACGAGCGGGTGCGTTTCTTCGGCTTCTTCGCGCTGTGCGTCTCGACCACCGTCGGGCTGGCGTTCGCCGAGAACCTGCTCACCCTGTTCCTGTTCTACGAGTTGCTGACCATCTGCACCTACCCGCTGGTGATCCACGACGAGACGCCGGAGGCCATGAAGGCCGGACGCAAGTACCTGGCCTACACGCTGTCCGGCGGCGCGGCCGTGCTGCTCGGCGTGCTGCTGGTGCAGCACCTCGCCGGCACCCTGACCCTGTCCATGCCCGGCGTGCTGTCGCTGGACGCGGGCCGACCGATGCTGTTCGTCACCTTCCTGCTGCTGGTCGCCGGCTTCGGCGTGAAGGCCGCGATCATGCCCCTGCACGGCTGGCTGCCGACGGCCATGGTGGCGCCGGTGCCGGTCAGCGCGCTGCTGCACGCGGTCGCGGTGGTCAAGGCCGGCGTGTTTGGGCTGCTGCGCGTAATCTACAACGTCTTCGGCGTCGACCTGCTCGCCGTGCTCGGCTACACGGACGGGCTGGCCCTGTTTGCGGGCTTCACCATCGTCGCGGCGTCGCTCATGGCACTGGCGCAGACCAACCTGAAACTGCGGCTGGCCTACTCCACAGTCAGCCAGCTTTCCTACATCGTATTGGCCGCCTCGCTGCTGACGCCGCTGGCCGCGCTGGCGGCGATTGCGCATATCGCCAACCAGGCCTTCGCCAAGATCACCATGTTCTTCGTCGCCGGCGCCGTGCAGCGCACCACCGGCCGTACTGACATCCGCGAGCTGGCCGGAATTGGTCGCGTCATGCCCTGGACCATGGGCGCCTTCACCGTCGCCGCCCTGAGTTTCATCGGCATCCCGCTGTTCGCCGGCTTCGTCACCAAGTGGTTCCTGTCGCTTGGCGCGCTGCAGGCCGGCGCCTGGTGGTGGGTGCTGCTGATGGTAGGGAGCTCGCTGCTGAACGCCGCCTACTGGCTGCCGATCCTTTACCTCGCGTGGTTCCGCGAGCCGCGCGGCCTGCCGCCGGGCGTGCACGAGGCCGGGGCGATGCTGCTGGTGCCGACCCTGGTCAGCGCGGCCTACGTGTTGCTGCTCGGCATGACGTCGCGCATACCGGGCATGCCGTTCTCGCTGGCGCAGGCGACGGTGCGCTTCGTGACGGGCATATAGCGGAGGTGCAAGTGGACAGGGCGATGCTCATGGACCTGCTGCCGGCGCTGACCATTGCGCTGCCGCTGCTCGGCGGGGCGCTGGCGTGGCCGCTGCGCCGCCTCGGCGAGCATGGCCGGGTGCTGGTGCTCGGCTCGCTGTGCGCCACGTCGATGCTCGGCGTGTTCGCGCTGGTCCCCGGCGCACTGCGCGGCGAGTCGCGAGACCTCGCGCTGGTGCATTTCGCGCCGCAGGTCGTGTTGTACCTCCGGGTCGACGCCATGGGCGCGCTGTTCGCGGCGACCGTCGCGACGCTGTTCATGCTTGCGCTGGTCTATTCCGCTGGCTACCTGCGGCGCGACGGACACGAGACACGCTACTTCGTGTTCTTCATGCTCAGCCTGGGCTGGATGCTCGGCGTCGCGTTTGCCGGCAACCTG
Source organism: uncultured bacterium (assembly GCA_965233095.1). Lineage (GTDB taxonomy): Bacteria > Pseudomonadota > Gammaproteobacteria > Steroidobacterales > XN24 > XN24. The sequence continues at coordinate 3,034 of CBDDRR010000231.1, read as the reverse complement.
GTCACCCTGCTGGTGTTCTACGAGCTGTTCTCCATCCTGGTGTACCCGCTGGTGGTCCACGAGGAGACGCCGGAAGCGATCAGGGCGGGCACCAAGTACATCGTCTACATTCTCGTCGGCGGCAGCCTGATCCTGCTGGGCGTGATCTTCTCCTATTACCTGGCGGGCGACCAGCCGCTCACACCGGGCGGCATCCTCGATCCGGACACCGACCGGACACTGCTGCTGGTGACCTTCTGGTGCCTGGTCGCCGGCTTCGGGGTCAAGGCGGCGCTGATGCCGTTGCACGGCTGGGTGCCCGACGTGCACCCGGCTGCGCCCGCTTCGTTCTCCGCGTTGCTGTCGGGAGTGATGGTGGCGACCGGCTGTTTCGGCATCTTGCGGGTGATCTTCGAAGTGTTCGGCGTGGCGCTGGTGGCGGCGTTGGGCGTGGCGCCGGTGCTGACCGCCGTGGCGGCTTTTTCCGTGCTGCTGGCCGCCATCCTGGCTGCCGGCGAGGACAACCTGAAGCGACGGCTGGCGTGGTCGACCATCAGCCAGATGGCCTACGTCGTGATGGCTGTATCGCTGCTTGCGCCGCGCGTCACCGCTGGTGCGCTGGTGCACATCAGCAACCATGCATTCATGAAGGGCGCGCTGTTTTTCTGCGCCGGCCTGCTGGCCAGCCAGGCGGGAATACGCCGGGTATCCGAGATGGCCGGCGCCGCGCGCCGCATGCCGTTGACCATGGCCGCCTTCACTGTCGCCGCGCTCGGCATCGTCGGCGTGCCGCCGCTGGCCGGCTTCATCAGCAAGTGGGTGCTCGGAGTGGGGATCCTTGAGGCGGGCCACCCCCTGCTGCTGCTGGTGTTGCTGGGCGGCGCGCTGCTGGCGGCGCTTTACCTGCTGCAACCCGTCTGGATGGCTTACTTCCGCGCGGCGCCGGAGCACGCGCCGGAGCGGCGCAGTCCCGAGGCGCCGCTGCGCATGCTGCTGCCGCTGCTGGTCGCCGCGGCGCTCAGCATACTGCTCGGTCTCGCTGCGGCGACGCCAGGATTGCCCCTGTCGCTGGCCGAGCGCGCGGCGGCCGTTTTCTTCGGGCCCGGCTGAGGCGGGGTGGCTGCCGTGAGCCGAGACTTCCTGCTGCTGGCGCTGGTCGTCGGGCCGCTTGTCGGCGCGCTGGCGGTGCCCTGGCTGGGCCACCGCTCGGAGCGCCTGCGCGACGGCTGGGTGTTGGGGGTCACCGCCCTGGTGCTGCTTGGCACAGTGCTGCTGGCGTCACGGGTGCTGGCCGGCGGCCGCCTGGGCGCGGGACTGCCGCTGCTCATCGGGCGCCTGGAGTTCGTTGCCGACCCCTTCGGCGCCCTGTTTGCGCTGTTCAGCGCCTTCGTGTGGTTCTGCGCCACGCTGTACTCGCTGGCCTACATGAAAACGCAGCGCGCGCGCGACCGCTATCACACCGTCAGCCTGGTGGTGCTCGGGGCGATGCTCGGCGTGGTGCTGGCCGCGGACCTGGTGACGCTGTTCCTGTTTTTTGAGACCCTCGGCCTGGTTGCCTTCCTGCTGGTGGTGCACACCGGCACGCCGGAAGCGCACCGGGCCGGGATCCAGTACTTCTGGATGACCGTCATGGGGGGCATCGCGCTGCTGTCCGGCATCATGCTGGTTTACGCCATGGGCGGCGGCTCGCTGTTCCCCGCCGTGCCGCTCGGTGCGGGGAATCGTGGCGCCGCCGCGACGCTGCTGGTGCTGGGATTCGGCGTCAAGGCGGGCATGGTGCCGGTGCACTTCTGGCTGCCCAACGCCCACCCGGTGGCGCCGTCGCCGGCGAGCGCCCTGCTTTCGGGCGTGATGATCAAGGCGGGCGCATACGGCATTTTCCGCAGCCTGTCCGGGTTGTTCACGCCGCCGCAGGGCACCGACTACGCCCATGCCGCCTGGGCCTTTTCCGCGCAGTTCGGCCTCGTGGTGATCTGGATCGGCATCGTCACCATGGCGGTTGGCGTGGTGCTTGCCCTCGGCCAGTCCAACGCGAAGCGGATGCTCGCCTATCACAGCATCAGCCAGATGGGCTTCATCCTCGCCGGCCTCGGCGCGGGCGCATTCCTGCTCGGCGACGGCGCGCTCGGCACCGCAGGCGGGCTCATGCACGCCGTCAACCACGCGCTGTTCAAGGCCAGCCTGTTTCTCGGTGTCGGCGCAGTGGCGTTCCGCGCCGGCAGCCTCGACATGTATGCCCTCGGCGGGCTGTGGCGGCGCATGCCGCTCACCTTCCTGCTGATGCTGGTCGCCGCTGCGGGGATTACCGGCCTGCCGCTGTTCAACGGCTTCGTCAGCAAGAGCATGATCCACCACGCGCTCGAGGCGGCCCATGCCGACAGCGGCATGGCCTCGCTGCGGGTCGCGGAGCGCATATTCATGCTCACTGCCGCCGGCACGGCCGCCTCCTTCATCAAGCTCATCGGCCTGGTGTTCTTCGGCCGCTCCAGGCTGGCGCAGCCGGAGACGGTGCGCGAGGCGCCGGCCGCGATGCTTCTCGCCATGGCGCTGCTCGCCGTTCCGGTGATCGTGCTCGGCTGGCGGCCCGGGCTGCTGCTCGAGGGCATGGTGGCGCCGGGGTTGCTGGCCATGGAGGTGCCGGCGGACGCGATCCACCACTACCTGGGGCACTATTTCCTCGGCACTGGCGACATAGTGTCGGCGTTGCTCGTCTTCTCGATGGGTGGCGTGATCTTCGCCCTGGGCATGAAATTCGGCCTGTTCCATCTGCACCTGCCCGCGTGGCTCAGCCCGCTGTACTGGTTCGGCCGCGCGGGCCGGGGCGTGCTGGCGATCTGCGCGCAGGACTCCGCCGCCGCGCATGACCGGCAGGATCGCCCGGCCAGGCAGTTTCTCGCTGCCGTGCGCGGCATTTCGCAGCGCTATGAGCAACTGCGGCAGCACGGCAGCGGCATGCTCGGCAGCCTGCTGCTCGCCGGATTCGATGGCGTCACCAGCCTGTACGGGCATGCGCAGCAGCGTCTCGCCTGGCTGCTGCGCGCGGGACGGCGCCGCT
>CBDDRR010000230.1:0-15524 GCA_965233095.1 uncultured bacterium | reverse complement strand
GGCGATGGCGGCATATGGATTGGTGCCGGAGCTGCCTGCCAGGCGGACCGTCGAGGTGCTGGCGTTCTGCTCGTGGTCGGCGTGCAGGATGAACAGCAGATCGAGGGCCTCGGCCGCGACCGGATCGATCTTGTAATCAGCAGTCGGCACCGCGAAGAACATGTTCAGCAGGTTGCTCGAATACTCCAGCTCGTTGCGCGGGTAGATAAACGGCTGGCCGACCGAGTGCTTGTAGGCTGCAGCCGCGATGGTCGGGATCTTCGCGATGATGCGATGGGCGAAAATCTCGCGGTGACGCGCGTTTTCGATGTCCGTGGAGTCATGGTAGAAGGCCGACATCGAGCCGACCACCGAGGCGAGCATCGCCATCGGGTGCGCATTGTGATGAAACCCGTTGAAGTGACGCAGCAGCGTCTGGTTGATCATCGTGTGCGTCGTGATGATGTGGGTGAACTCCTCGAGCTGGCTGCGGGTCGGCAGTTCACCGTTCAGCAACAGGTAGGACACTTCGAGGAAACTGCTCCGCTCGGCCAGCTGGTCCGCCGGGTAGCCCCGGTACAGCAGCACGCCGTTGTCGCCGTCGATGTAGGTGATCTTGCTTTCGCAGCTCGCCGTCGACACGTAACCGGGATCCAGCGTGAACACCCCGAACTTCTTGTACAGGGCGCCGATATCCACCACGTCCGGGCCTGCCGTGCCGCTACGGACCGGCATCTCCAGCCGGCTGCCGTCGGCATCGTTGATGAGGGTCAGGGTCTTGTCACTCATTGCTGGCCTTCCTGGTGCGTTGAAGCGGTGCCCCGTGACCGCAAGGCGCAGCGGCGGCGTGCTGGCGGCCACGCTGCGGATCCATGGGCGGGCGGACGGAACCAAAGATTATAGCCAAGGGGGGAGGTCGTGTCCCGGCCGCCGACAACGAAAAGGGGCGCCCTGCGGCGCCCCTTCATGCGTTCATTCAATTGTGTCCCGCACGCTGCGCGATCAGGCACTCATGCCGCCGTACTTGCGCCGGAACTTGTCCACCCGACCACCCGTGTCGACGATCTTCTGCTTCCCGGTGTAGAAAGGATGGCATTGCGAGCAGACTTCCACGTGCAACTCCTTGCCGAGCGTGGAGCGCGTCGTGAACGTGTTGCCGCAGCTGCAGACCACGTTGATCTCGGTGTACTCGGGATGGGTATTCGGCTTCATGTCGGCCTTCCGGACTCGGGAAACAGTGGAAAAGCTCGCCATATTAGCGGCTGGCTCCCGGCTCGGCAAGGGGACCATCCCCGCAGGGGCGGCAGGCCATGATGCCGGGGCCCCGACGGCGGGCGCCACCAGCCCGTCGCACGGATGCTGCACTGCAGCGTCCTGCTGAGGAAACACTTTAACTTGCGTGCGCTACCTGCGAGGCTGGAACCGCCTTTCCAGTTTATCCACAAAAGCTGTGGATAAGTCTGTGCATTGCGGCTTGATCAAGCCTGCTGCCGTAGCCAATCCCCCGCTGGCCCTCAATTTGGTGAAAAAGCGACCAGGGACTCTCTCTATTAATAAAAACATGGGCTTGCGCAATTAATACTGTGGCGCTCCGCCACCTGTGCCGGCCGGGGGCCGCGGCCGCCGCTACCGCGCCCGGCCGCCACCGGTCATGTGCATAAGTGGCCGGCCAAGCCGGGGTCCCCGGCCGGCAGAAAAAGCGCCTGCGCATCGTTGAGGAAACGCCGCCCGAGGGGAGTCGGGCGCCATTCGCCGCCATCCGCCGAGGCGAGCAGGCCGAGACGGCGCCCCTGCTCCAGGCCCGGCAGGGCGGCCGTGGCGGGCAAACCCGTCAAGCGCTCGAAGGCCTCCAGCCGGAAACCATCCGCCAGCCGGAGCGCGTTGAGCATGAACTCGAACACCCGCTCCTCGGGGGAGAGCAGGCGCTCTTCCTCGATCCGGCCGCCCTCGAGCCAGCCGAGCGGACGGCGGCGGCGCTGCCGGCGAACGATCCGGCCATCGGCCAGCGTCAGCTTGCCGTGCGCGCCCGCGCCGACGCCCACGTAGTCGCCGAACGCCCAGTAATTCAGGTTGTGCCGGCACTCGCGGCCCGGCCGGGCCCACGCCGAGATTTCGTAGCGCCGGTACCCGGCGGTCTCCAGCTGCGTCGCGGCAGACTCTTCCATCGTCCAGCAGGCGTCCTCGTCCGGCAGGCCCGGCGGGCGCCGGAAGAACGGCGTGCCCGGCTCGAGCGTCAGCTGGTACAGGGACAGGTGCGGCGGCGCCACCTCGATGGCGGCGGCGATGTCTGCGGCCACCTCCCCGATCGTCTGGCCCGGCAGGCCGTACATCAGGTCGAGGTTGAAGTTGCCGATGTCGGCGCGCACCAGCTCATCGATCGCGGCATAGGCCTCGCGCTCGTCGTGGATCCTGCCGATGGCCGCCAGCAGCCGCGGCTGGAAACTCTGCACGCCCAGCGAGATCCGGTTGACGCCGGCGGCGGCCAGCTCGCTGAAGCGGCCATGCTCAATGGCTCCCGGGTTGGCCTCGAGCGTCACCTCGACACCACTCGACACCGGCAGCCGCGCCGCCAGCCCCTCCAGGAAGCGGCCGATCAGCGACGGCGGACACAGGCTGGGAGTGCCCCCGCCGAAAAATACCGTCGCCACCTCGCGCCCGGCCGCCAGCGGCAGGTCTTCGTCCAGGTCGTCGAGCAGGGCGTCGACGTAGGCGGCGAACGGCGCCGCACCGCGCAGCTCGTGGCTGTTGAAGTCGCAGTAGGGGCACTTGCGCACGCACCAGGGCAGGTGGACATAGACGCCCAGCGCAGGCGGCACGGCGAGACTCGTGGTCGTTGCTATGGCGCACCGCCAGCCGCCGGCGCCGCGGCCCGCAGCCCGGCCAGCAGCGCGGCAAACGCCTGGCCCCGGTGACTCACGCGGTTCTTCTCGGCGGGCGGCAGCTGCGCCGCGGTACGCGTGTCGCCGCGCGGCAGGAACACGGGGTCGTAGCCGAAACCGCCGTCACCACGCGGCGCGGGCGTAATCGTTCCTTGCCAGCGGCCCTCGCAGACCAGCGGCAGCGGATCCGCGGCATGACGCAGCATGACGGCCACACAGACAAAGCGGGCGCCGCGCTGTGCGGTGGGCAGGTCGCCGAGCGCCGCCAGCAGCTTGCTGACGTTGGCCGCGTCGTCGCCGGTGCCCGAATAGCGCGCCGAGTGAATGCCGGGTGCGCCGGCCAGCGCGTCCACGACCAGGCCGGAGTCGTCTGCAATCGCGGGCAGGCCGCTGCCGGCGGCGGCGTGGCGCGCCTTGAGCAGGGCGTTCTCGATGAAGGTGGCGCCGGTTTCATCGGCAGGCTCCAGTCCGAACTCACCCTGCGGCACGATCTCGACGCCGGCAGGCGCCAGCAGCGCAGCGATCTCGCGCGCCTTGCTGGCGTTGCCGGTCGCCAGCACCACCCGGCGGCGGCCGGCCGCGATCACCCCTGCAGCGCCTGCCGCTGCAGCGCCAGCAGCTCGCCGATGCCCCCGGCGGCGAGGTCGAGCAGCCGGTCGAGTTCCTCGCGGCGGAAGGCATGCCCCTCGGCCGTGCCCTGCACCTCGACGAATGCGCCGGCGTCGTTCATCACCACGTTCATATCCGTCTCTGCCTCGACGTCCTCGGCATAGTCGAGGTCCAGCACGGCAACGCCGCGATACAGTCCGACCGACACCGCCGCGATCTGGCCGTGCACCGGGTCGGCCTGCAGCATGCCGCGCTTGCGGAGCTGGCCGAGCGCATCGACCAGCGCGACGTAGGCGCCCGTGATCGCCGCGGTGCGGGTGCCGCCGTCCGCCTGCAGCACGTCGCAGTCCAGGGTGATGGTGCGCTCGCCGAGCGCCGCCAGGTCGAGCACGGCGCGGAGGCTGCGGCCAATGAGTCGCTGGATCTCGAGCGTCCGGCCGCCCTGGCGCCCGCGGGCCGCCTCGCGCGGGTTCCGCGTATGTGTGGAGCGCGGCAGCATGCCGTATTCGGCCGTGACCCAGCCCTTGCCCTTGCCCTTCAGAAACGGCGGCACGCGGTCCTCCACGCTGGCTGAGCAGAGCACTCGCGTGGCGCCGAACTCGACCAGCACCGAGCCCTCGGCATGGCGCTGGTAGCCGCGCTCGAACTGCACGGTCCGCAGCTGGTCGGGTCGTCGCTTGCTGGGTCTCACGAAATTCTCCATGCGCCTGCTCAGTCCTCGCGCGCCCTGAGGGCGACGACGGTGGTGTTGTCGCTGTAGGGCGTGCCGATACGCACCGCCCGGCTGGCCATCCGCGACAACCAGTCCTGCAGTGCGGTGCCCTCGTCGGGTCCGGCGCCGATGTCCGCATCGGAGAGGCCGGACCAGAATCCGTCGGAGCAGACCAGCAACAGGTCGCCGACATCCAGCGGCATCGGGTCCGAAATGGTGATGAGTGGCCGTTCCGCCAGGCCGCCGAGGCAGTACTCGACGTAGTGTCGCATCGGGTGGCCGGCGATCTCGTCCTCGCTGATAAGGCCGTCCTGGAGCAGGCTCTCGATGGGCGTGTGATCGCGCGTACGCGTCACGATGGTGCCGGCGCGCGCGAGATAGACGCGGGAATCGCCGACATGCGCCCAGGTGGCGTGACCTTCCTGCACCATGCAGACCGCGCAGGTGGCGCGCGGCCGGCTGCCGATGCCGATCTTCTCGCCGACGGCGACCACCGCGTCGTGGGCCGTTTCGATCGCCGCCTGGAGGAACTCGTGGCTGTCCGTGCCCGATCCGGCCTGCGCGAACCTGCGGCACAGGGAATCCACGGCAACTTCGGCCGCCAGCGCCCCGCCGCTGTGGCCGCCCATGCCGTCGGCCACGACCAGCAGCACGCCACCGTCGTTCCTGTGGATGGCGGCGCGATCCTGGTTTTCGTCACGGTCGCCGAGGAGGCTCACCTCAGCTGTTTCAAAGCGCAAATCGTTCCCCGGCCTTCTGCTAGACTACGCGCCCGCCCTGAGCGGGACAATCGCCAAGTATAAGCGCAGCGCGGCATGGAAACGCACCAATGACCCGGAGCATGACCGGATTCTCCCGCACGGAAAGCAGTGCGCCCTGGGGATCGGTGTCCTGGGAGCTGCGCTCCGTGAACCACCGCTACCTCGAGGCCGCCCTGCGGCTTCCCGAGGACTTGCGGCCGCTCGAGGCGCGATTCCGCCAGCAGATTTCCGCCCGGCTGAAGCGCGGCAAGGTAGACGGCACGCTGCGCATCAGCTGGGAAGCCGCGGGGCAGGGCGAACTGGCGGTGGACCTGGAGCTCGCCGAACGGGTCGCCGAGGCAGCGGCCAGCATCCGCGCACGGGTCGGCGACCTGGCGCTGCCCGGCACCATCGACCTGCTGCGATGGCCCGGCGTGGTCCGCGAGCAGGACCGCGACCTCGAGCCGGTGGCCGAGCTGGCCGCCGGCGCCCTCGAGCGCGCGCTCGAAGAGCTCGACGCCGCCCGCGCTCGCGAGGGAGAACGGCTCGCCGTCATGCTGGCGGAGCGCTGCGAGGCCGTCGATGCATTGGTCGCGCAGGTTCGCGGCATGCTGCCGGCCATTCGCGCAGCGTTGCGGACGCGGCTGCTCGAGCGCCTCGGCGGGCTGGACCTCGAGACGGACCCGCAGCGCCTCGAGCAGGAACTGGCCATCCAGCTCGGCAAGATGGACGTCGACGAGGAACTTGACCGTCTCGGCAGTCACCTGGCCGAGGTGCGCCGCATCCTCGCGGCGGACGATGACGAGGCGCAGGGACGCAGGCTCGATTTCCTCATGCAGGAATTCAACCGCGAGGCCAACACCCTCGGCTCCAAGTCCGTGGACAGCGAGACCACCCGCATTGCCGTCGGGCTCAAGGTGCTGATCGAGCAGATGCGCGAGCAGGTCCAGAACATCGAGTGAGTCGGAATTGAGCGCGCAGAACCGCCTGTTCGTCATTTCCGCGCCGTCGGGTGCCGGCAAGACCAGCCTGGTGCGCGCGCTCATGGAGCGGGAATCCGACCTGCGTTTCTCCATCTCCTACACGACGCGTGCGCGGCGGCCGGGCGAGCATGACGGCCAGCATTACTTCTTCGTATCCACTGCGACCTTTCAACGCATGATCGAGGACGGAGCGTTCCTGGAGCATGCGCGGGTGTTCGACAACTATTACGGCACCGCCCGCGCCCAGGTCGAGGCGCTGCTGGACGCCGGGCACGGCGTGGTCCTCGAAATCGACTGGCAGGGCGCCCGGCAGGTGCGCGCCGCCATGCCGGAATCGGTCGGCATCTTCATCCTGCCGCCGTCGCGCGCCGAGCTGGAAAGGCGACTGCGCGGCCGCGCGACCGACAGCGAGGAAGTTATCCGCCGCCGGCTGGCGGACGCATCGACCGACATGGCCCACTGGAGTGAATTCCAGTACGTCGTCGTCAACGACGACTTCTCCACTGCCTTGCGGGACCTGGCGGACATCGTCCGCGGGCGCGGCGCCACCAGCCGGTCGGACCGGCCCGAGCTCGGACCGGTGGTGGCCGCGCTGCTGGACTGACGCGCGACGGCGGCGAAATCGTACTGGCAGCGCCAGCCGCTAATCCGTTACCATGAATCGCTGGCCCCGCAGTACGGGGCGCCCTTGACCGCAGAGAAACTCATGGCCCGTATTACCGTCGAAGATTGCATGCAGAACGTCGACAACCTGTTCGACCTTGTCCTGATCGCCGCGCGGCGCGCGCGACAGCTCGCCAACGGCGCGCCGTCCAGCCTCGAATGGCAGAACGACAAGGCCACGGTGGTCGCGCTGCGGGAGATCGCCGACGGCGCGATCGGCCACGACATTCTCAACGAGCCGGACCCGCCGATCGCGGTGCGTGAGCCGGAACCCTTCGACCGTCCCATCCCCCCGATGGGAGACTGAAGCCAGGGGACCGTACCCGTGGACTACGCCGCTTCCTTCCTGGCTCGACTGCCGAAAAGGAAGCGGTCGATTGGGCTTGACCGCCTGAACCGCCGCATGGAGCGCTACCTGCCGGCGGAGCACGTCAAGCAGGTCATGAGCGCCTACGAGTTCGCTGCCAAGGCGCACGAGGGGCAGCAGCGGCAATCCGGCGAGCCCTACATTTCCCACCCGGTGGCCGTGGCCACCTTGCTGGCCGAGCTGAAGCTCGACGCCCAGACCCTGATGGCTGCGCTGCTGCACGACGTCATAGAGGATACCGGCGTGCCCAAGGCGGACATCGCCGAGATGTTCGGCGAGGAGGTCGCCGAGCTGGTGGACGGCGTCAGCAAGCTGGACAAGATCGAGTTCCGCAGCCGCGCCGAGGCCCAGGCCGAGAGTTTCCGCAAGATGCTGCTCGCCATGGTCGGCGACATGCGCGTCATTCTCGTGAAGCTCGCCGACCGCACCCACAACATGCGCACGCTGTGGATCATGCCGCCGGACAAGCGACGCCGCATCGCGCGCGAGACCCTCGAGATCTACGCGCCGATCGCCAACCGCCTCGGCATGAACACCATCCGGCTCGAGCTGGAGGACCTCGGCTTCCGCTGCCTGCACCCCTATCGCTACCGGGTGCTGGAGCGCGCCCTGAAGCGCGCCCAGGGCAGCCAGAAACAGATCCTGCAGAAGATCAGCAAGCGCTTCGACGCCAACCTCGAGGAAGCGGGCATCGAGGCGCGGGTCGCCGGCCGCGAGAAGCACATCTACAGCATCTACCGGAAAATGCGCGACAAGAAACGCGCGCTCAACGAGATCGTCGACGTCTACGGCATCCGTATCGTGGCGGACAGCGTGGACGACTGCTACCGTGCGCTCGGCATCGTGCACAAGTGCTACAAGCCGATGCCGGGCCGATTCAAGGACTACATCGCCATTCCGCGCGTCAACGGCTACCAGTCGCTGCACACCACGCTGTTCGGTCCCGGCGGCCTGCCCTGCGAGGTGCAGATCCGCACCGAGGACATGGATCGCGTGGCCGAGTCCGGCATCGCCGCGCACTGGCTCTACAAGACCGGCGGCCCCGCCGCTGCGCAGCCCCAGGTGCGGGCGCGGGAATGGCTCGCCAGCCTGATGGAAATGGAGGAGGGCGGCAGCTCCGAGGAGTTTCTCGAGAGCGTCAAGATCGACCTCTTCCCGGACAAGGTCTACGTGTTCACGCCCAAGGGCGACATCGTGCGCCTGCCGCGCGGCGCCACCTGTGTGGACTTCGCGTATGCCGTGCACACCGGGGTCGGCAACCGCTGCGTCGCGGCGCGCATCGACCGCCGGCCGGTACCGCTGCGCACCGTGCTGAAGAACGGCCAGACCGTGCAGATCGTTACGGCGCGCGGCGCCTCGCCGAACCCGGCCTGGGTGAACTTCGTGGTCACCGCCAAGGCGCGCATGGCGATTCGCAGCTTCCTCAAGAACCTCCAGCGCCACGAGGCGGCCGACCTGGGCAAGCGCCTGCTGGATAACGCCCTGCGCGAGTTCAAGCTGACGGTGCGCAAGGTGCCCGAAGAGCGCATGCGCGCCACCCTCGAGCTGCTCGGCTGCAACAACGTGCACGAGCTTTACGAGCAGATCGGCCTCGGCGAGCGCATGGCCTCGCTGGTCGCGCGACGGCTGCTCCCCGAGGAATCCGACCACGCGGGCGGCGAACAGGCTGCGCCGCTGGCCATCGCCGGCACCGAGGGCATGGTGGTCACCTATGGCCGCTGCTGCCACCCGATTCCCGGCGACACCATCTTTGGTTACCTGAGCGCGGGACGCGGCATCGTCATTCACCGCGACGATTGCGGCAACCTCACGGAGTTTCGCAAGCAGCCCGACAAGTGGCTGGCAGTGGAGTGGGAGCGCAAGCTCAACCGGACCTTTCCGGTCGAGATCCGCGCCGAGGTGCGCAACCGGCTCGGCGTGCTGGCCGCGGTCGCCGCCAACATTTCGTCGACCGAGACGAACATCGAGCACGTCCAGGTCGTCGAGCGCGACGGCGACAGCTCCTCGTTGATCTTCCTGTTGCAGGTCAACGGCAAGGACCAGCTTGAGCGCGTGTTGCGCAGCATCCGCGCCATGCCCGACGTGCTGTCGGTGACGCGCACCAACACCTGAAGGAGACGCCATGACCCGCCGCACGATCGCCACTGCCGAAGCCCCCGCCGCGATCGGAACCTATTCGCAGGCCGTCGCCGCCGGCGGGGCGATCTGGCTGTCGGGACAGATACCGCTGGACCCGGCCACCATGACGCTCGTGGAAGGCGACATCGAGGCCGAGGTCCGCCGCGTGTTCGACAACCTCGCGGCGGTCGCCGCAGCGGCGGGCGCCTCGCTGGACGACGCGGTACGCCTGACCGTGTATCTCACCGACCTGGACGACTTCGGGGTCGTCAACGAAGTCATGCAAGAGGTCCTCAAGCCCCCGTATCCAGCGCGTGCGACCGTGCAGGTGGCGGCGCTGCCCAAGGGCGCCCGCGTGGAAGTTGACGCGGTGCTGGTACCCCGGGACCAGGGCGCCGGCTGAGCGAGTGTCCCCGGCGCCCGAAGATCCCGTCACGCGGCTCAACGGCGTGGGGCCCGCAATGGCCGCGCGGCTCCAGCGGCTCGGCGTGCACGCGGTGCAAGACCTGGCTTTCCTGCTGCCGGCCAGGTACGAGGACCGTACCCGCGTAGTGCCGATCGGCGCGGTGCGCCCGGGTGAGCGTGCCGTCATCGAGGGCGAGGTGCTGCTTACGGAGGTCGTGCGCCGGCGCCGGCCAATGCTGGTCGTGGCCTTCGGCGACGCCACGGGGATGCTGACGCTGCGCTTCTTCCACTTCACGGCGCGCCAGCAGGAATCACTCGCCCGGGGTGCGCGCCTGCGCTGCTTCGGCGAAGTCCGCGCCGGGCCGCGGGGCGCGGAGATGGTGCACCCTGAATACCAGCGACTGGACAACGCGGAAGTGCCGGCCGAGGAGTCGCTGACGCCGATCTATCCGGCCACCGAGGGGCTGGCGCAGGCACGCATCCGCCAGCTCGTGCGCGCCGCGCTGGGCGCGCTCGGCAGCGGTCCGCCCGAGCTGTTGCCGCCGGGAGCGCTCGCCGGGCGCGGCCTGCCGGGGCTGCACGAGGCGCTGCGCACCTTGCACTTCCCGCCGCCGGATACCGACCTGGCCGCGCTCGAGTCGGGCGAGCATCCGGCGCGACGCCGCCTGGCGCTTGAAGAGTTGCTGGCCCACCAGCTGGCGATGCGTGCCCTGCGTCACCGGGCGCGTCGCCAATCCGCCTGGCCGCTGAGCGGCAACGACCTGGCAGATCGATTCATTGCGAGCCTGCCGTTCGCGCTCACCGGCGCCCAGCGCCGGGTGATCGCCGAGGTGCGCGCCGACCTGGCCCAATCCGTGCCGATGATGCGCCTGGTGCAGGGTGACGTCGGCAGCGGCAAGACCGTGGTGGCTGCAGCTGCGGCGCTGCAGGCGGTGGCGTGCGGCGCGCAGGCCGCGGTGATGGCGCCGACCGAATTGCTCGGCGAGCAGCACTACACCAACTTTCGCAGCTGGCTGGAGCCGCTCGGCGTAGGCGTCTGCTGGCTGTCCGGCTCGCAGTCCGCCGCCGCACGGCGCGACGCGCTGCGGCGCATCGAGTCCGGCGAGGCGGCGGTGGCGGTCGGCACCCATGCCCTGTTCCAGGAGGGCGTGAGCTTTCGACGCCTTGCACTGGCCATCATCGACGAGCAGCACCGCTTCGGCGTGCACCAGCGCCTTGCGCTGACTGACAAGGGCACCGCGGGCGGTCGCCGGCCCCACCAGCTGGTCATGACCGCGACGCCGATCCCGCGCACCCTCGCCATGGCCACGTATGCGGACCTGGACACTTCGATCATCGACGAGTTGCCCCCCGGGCGCGGCCAGGTGCGCACCGTGGCCATGCCGGAATCGCGCCGCGCCGAGGTCATCGCGCGGATCCGCGACGCTTGTGCTGCGGGACGCCAGGCCTACTGGGTCTGCCCGCTGATCGAGGAATCCGACCAGCTGCAGGCGCAGGCCGCGGAGGACACCGCGAGGCTGCTGGCCGAATCCCTGCCGGAGTTGTCCGTCGGGCTGATCCACGGGCGCCTGCGGCCTGCAGATAAAGAGCGCATCATGCGGGACTTCAAGGGCGGTACGCTCCAGTTGCTGGTCGCCACCACCGTCATCGAGGTGGGAGTCGACGTGCCGCGCGCCAGCCTGATGATCATCGAGAATGCTGAGCGCATGGGCCTCGCGCAGCTGCACCAGCTGCGCGGCCGGGTCGGGCGGGGTGCGGACGACGCAAGTTGTGTGCTGCTGTATCGCCCGCCGCTGTCGGCAACGGCGACGACGCGGCTCGCCGCGATGCGCGACAGCAACGACGGCTTCGAGATCGCACGCACCGACCTGCAGCTCCGCGGCCCCGGCGAAGTGCTCGGCATCCGCCAGACGGGCCTGCTGGGCCTCAAGGTCGCGGACCTGGCGCGCGACCAGGCGCTCATGCCGCTGGTCAGGGAAATTGCCGACCGGCTGCTGCAGGGTCATCCGGACGCAGTGGCCGGGCTGACCCGGCGGTGGATCGGCGAGGCAACCCGCTACGGGCAGGTCTGACGCAGCCGAGAACCCATCTATAATGTACCCCTTTGACGCCAGCCGACCGGCCCCGATGACCAGCGAAAGCCCCCTCACCGCCCCTGCCGCGAGTGCCACAGCATCGCTCGACTGGCTGCCCGCCGATGCCCCCGGCGCGCTGCCGGAAGACGCCGGGATGCGCGGCTGGCTGCAGGACGCCGGCTCGCTGACCTCACGGCTGCGCGCCGCCTGCGCCGCCGGCTTTCGACTGGAGCTGCTGGGCGAGGCCCTCGAGCCGCTGCCGGCGGATGCCCGGGAACTGCTCGATGACGCCGAGGCGCGCGCCCGACGCGTGCGCATGTACTGCGACGATAACTTGTGCGTCTGCGCAACCACGCTCATTCCGGGCGTCACGCTGGCCGGCAATCCGTGGCTGGCGGCGTTGGGCGATCGCCCGCTGGGCGACGCCCTGCTCGAGCGCGGCGGCATCCAGCGCTCGCCATTCGAGTTCGCCCGCGCGCCCACTTCCCACCCGTTGTTCACCCCCGCCCTCGAGGGCACCGATATCCGTCCCGCCTGGGTATGGGCGCGACGCTCGCGTTTCCGGCTGGTCGCAGGGCCGCTGCTTATCTACGAGATCTTCCTGCCGGGCCTGACCCGATGCGGGAACGCATAGCGCCGCGCGGGCCGGCCGGCCGGCTCGTCGCCCAACTGCGGGAATACGCCCTGCTGATGAGGCTGGATCGGCCCATCGGCACGCTGCTACTGCTCTGGCCAACCCTGTGGGCGCTGTGGATCGCCGGCGCCGGGCGACCCGACCCGCAGGTGTTCCTGGTGTTCGTCGCCGGCGTCGTGCTGATGCGCTCGGCCGGTTGCGTGATGAACGATTTTGCGGACCGCCGCATCGACCCGCACGTGGAGCGCACCCAGGAGCGTCCGCTGGCGCGTGGCGCGGTTTCGCCACTGGAGGCGCTGCTGCTCGCGGCCGCACTCGGCGCAGTCGCCTTCGGCCTGGTGCTGACCATGAACCGCCTGACGGTGATGCTGGCGCTGGGCGGCGCGGTGCTCACCATCGCCTACCCGTTCCTCAAGCGCGTCACTCACTTGCCGCAGGTCTGGCTGGGCGCTTCGTTCGGCTGGTCCGTGCCGATGGCGTTCGCCGCCCAGACAGGCAGCGTGCCGCGCGTCGCCTGGCTGATGTACATCGCCGTGATCCTTTGGGCGGTGGTCTACGACACCATGTACGCAATGGTCGACCGCGAGGACGACCTGAAGCTCGGTGTGCGCTCGACTGCCATCCTGTTCGGTGACTCGGACCGGCACATGATCGGCGCCATCCAGGCCCTGCTGTTGCTCGCCCTGTGGCTGGTCGGCCACCAGGCCGGGCTCGGCGCCTGGTATCTCGGCGCACTCGGCCTGGCCGCGGTTCTTTCGGCCTGGCAGCAGTACCTCATCCGGGAGCGTCGCCCCGAGGATTGTTTCCGCGCCTTCCTGAACAACAACTACTACGGCATGGCGGTGTTCATCGGCATCGTGCTGCACTACACCTTCACGCCGGCCTGAGCCGTGCCGCCCCGGGCCACGGCCCAGGCTTCGACCGACGCCGCACCCGCACGCAACAGTTCGCGACTCAGTGCCGCGACCGTCGAGCCGGTGGTCAACACGTCGTCCACCACGGCGAGATGCTCCCCGGCCAGTTCCACCGTCACCGCAAAAGCTCCCTCGAGGTTGCGGTAGCGCTGTTGCGCAGTGAGGCCGGCCTGCGGCGGCGTCGCCACCGTCCGGCGACACACATCGTCGAGCAAGCGCAGCCCGCCGCCGCGCGCCAGCGGCCGTGCCAGCTCCTGCGCCTGGTTGAAGCCGCGTTCCGCGAGCCGCGCAGGATGCAGGGGCACGGGCACGATGCCGTCCAGCCGGCGGTCGCCGCAGGCCTCCGACAGCAGCCGGCCGAGCAGCGCACCGTAGTGCAGGGCGCCGCCGTACTTGAAGCGCCCGATGAGCGCGTCCACCGGGAAACTCCATGCCAGCGGGGCGATCGCATGGCGCCAGGGCGGCGGATCCAGGCGTCATCGCTCGCATTCGCCGGGCAGTGGCAGCGGCCGGGCGCAAAGCCGGCAGGCAGCGCCGATCCACGGCAGGTCGGTCCGGCACGGCACACAGATCCCGGCACGGCCGGCCGGCGTGCCGCACAGCTCGCAGGGCCAGCGCGGCAGCCGCAGCAGGTGCCCGTGGTCAACTTTCCATTGCCTCACAGGTTGACAGCCCGTTCCCGCGCCGCGAATACTCCGGCCCCATCATGCGGCGTGGCCGGCAGCGCCCGGGACGCCCGATTTGCCGTTTTTCCCGCCCGAAACCGGGCCTCGACAGCGAGCCACGAACCATGCCCGATCCCCGCTGCAACTGGCGCCTCGAAGAGGTGCGCGAGCTGTTCGAGTTGCCGTTGTTCGACCTCCTGTATCGCGCTCACGGCGTGCACCGGGAGCACTTCCCGCGGCACCAGGTGCAGGTCAGCACGCTGCTGTCGGTGAAGACCGGCGCCTGCCCCGAGGACTGCGCGTACTGTCCCCAGAGCGTGCGGCACGACACCGGGCTGGCGGCGGATCCGCTGCTCGATGTCGAGTCGGTGGTGGACCGCGCACGAGCCGCGCGGGACTCGGGTGCAGCGCGATTCTGCATGGGCGCCGCCTGGCGGAACCCCAAGCCCCGGCAGCTGGCGGCGGTCGCCGAGATGGTGCGCCAGGTGCGTGCCCTGGGGCTGGAGACCTGTGCCACGCTCGGCATGCTCAGCGCGGAGCAGGCGCAGGCCCTGCGCGAGGCCGGGCTGGATTTCTACAACCATAACCTCGATACCTCCGAGGCCTTTTACCCGGAGATCATCACCACCCGCACCTATGCGGATCGTCTCGAGACGCTGCAGCACGTTCGCGACGCCGGCCTGAAGGTCTGCTGTGGAGGAATCCTCGGCATGGGCGAGACGCGTGAGGACCGGGTGGCGCTGCTGCACACGCTCGCCACGTTGCCGGCGCACCCGGAGAGCGTGCCGATCAACCAGCTGGTGCGCGTGCCGGGTACGCCGCTGGAAGGCGCGGAACCGCTCGATCCCTTCGAGTTCGTTCGCACCATCGCCGTGGCGCGCGTTCTCATGCCGGCCTCCCACCTGCGGCTGTCCGCCGGCCGCACCGAGATGAGCGCCGAGCTGCAGGCGATGGCCTTCTTCGCCGGCGCCAACTCGATCTTCTATGGCGAGAAGCTGCTGACGACGCCGAATCCGGACGCCGACGGCGACATGGCGCTGTTGCGGCGACTGGGGCTGGTGCCGGAGCCGGGCCCGTCGGACGCACGTGGCGACCTCGCGCACAACTGAATCGCTGCGCGCCGAGCTCGCGCGGCTCGAGGCGGCGCACCTCTACCGCCGCCGCCGAATCACCGCGTGGCACAGCGAGCTGGGGCCCGCGGAGCTGCTGGTCGATGGGCGGCGTTGCCTGGCATTCTGCAGCAATGACTATCTCGGCCTGGCGCGCGACCCGCGCGTCGCGCAAGCCATGGCGGACGGCGCCATTGCCTGGGGGGCCGGCAGCGGCGCCGCCCACCTGGTGACCGGCCACACGCAGGAGCACCACGCGCTGGAGGAAGAACTCGCCGAGTTCACCGGTTTCCCGCGCGCCTTGCTGTTTTCCACCGGTTACATGGCCAACCTGGGCCTGGTCGGCGCGCTGGCGGGCCGCGGCGACCTGGTCGTCGAGGACCGCCTCAATCACGCCTCGCTGATCGACGCCAGCCGCCTGTCGGGCGCGCGGGTGCGCCGCTACACGCACGCGGACCCGGCCGCAGCTGCGCGCCGCCTCGAGGAGGCGGCGAACCGGCGGCTCATCGTCACCGACGGAATCTTCAGCATGGACGGCGACGCCGCGCCGCTGGCTGCGCTCGCCGAGGTCGCGGCGCAGGCGGACGGCGCGTTGCTGGTGGACGACGCGCACGGACTGGGCGTGGTCGGCCGCGCGGGGCGCGGCAGCCTGGACGCCGCCGGGCTCGCGCC
>CBDDRR010000229.1:0-7571 GCA_965233095.1 uncultured bacterium | reverse complement strand
TGCAGCGCCAGCGTGAGCACCACGAAAAATACCGTCACCACGGCCGAGATCGCGAAAACCTTGCCGTGGATGTCGAGGCTGATGCCGAGCGGCGACGCCGTGTAGTTGTCCTGCCCGATGACGTAATCGGTGTCGATCAGGTTGTGGGCGCCTTCCGGCGCAGGCACGCCTTCGCTGATCTCGTTCTGTTCCGTGGGCGCTTCTTCGTGGGGCTTATTCTCCACGGCTTACCTCCGTCTGGGCGGATTTCGTGCTCAAGGACGGACCAGGAATACGGATGCATTGGTGTGGGTCGCCACCTTGCCGCCGTTCGACGGCATGACGGCATCGAGCCGCCGGGGCAGGTGAGTGGCCATCAGCACCAGGTCAGCGCCGACTTCCTTGATCGCCCGTACGAGCACGTCATCCAGGTCGGCGACAGGGTCGTGGCTGATGAACACGCGTGAACTGGCCGGCTGGCCATGTGCAGCACGCTGCTCCTCGGCGAACGCCGCGAGCTTGCGCTCGTAATCCTCCGGCGTCCTGGCCACCGGGCCGGGCGTGTTTGCGGTCACGCTGACATAGCAGACTTCAGCGTCATAGTGGCGCGCCACGTCAGCGGCAACCTGCAGCGATTGCCTGAGCGCGTCCAGGTGCGCCAGATCGACAGGCACCATGATTTTCTTGTACACGGCCGTTAACCTCCCTGTGACTCAACGTTGGTTGCAGCGTGGACCGGCGCCAACCTCGGAAAGAACCGCAAGGCGCAAACGCCGGCTGAGCCACAATGACCCGTTGCGATGATGGTGGCGCAGGCGCCGAAGACATTCGGCTGGTTTGCAGGCGATACTCCGCGCGAGCGGCACAGGGAGAGAAATGATTGCCGTGTTGGAGTGCCTGAAATTGGTCCGTGCCCTTCTGCCGGGGTTCAACCGACTATGTTAGCAGTTGAACGCCGAGGGCGCTGAGTGAGGCGATTCTCGGCTCACAACCTAGCGCGGCGTATCGCTGACCCTGCGGCCGTCGATCACCGTGCCAATGACCCGCGTCGTGTACTCGAAGGGGTCGCCGTCAAATAGCACAACGTCGCCATCCTTTCCTTTTTCGAGGCTGCCGACGCGATCTGCAATACCGAGAATATTCGCCGGCGCGATTGTCACCAGCGACAACGCCTGGTCGAAATCGAGACCGTACGGCAGCGTCATCGCCGCCTCGAACAGCACGACCCGGGCCTTCGGCACATAGCTCTCGTAGCCGCCCTGCAGTGCGACGGGAATGCCCGCCTCGAGCAGTCGCGCCGCGGTGGTGAACGAGAAATTCTCGACCTCGGTGCCGCGCGCCCGCATCATCGTGGGGTGCAATAGCACCGGCACGCCGGCAGCGCGAATCTCGTCGACCAGCAGGTGGGCATCGCTGGCGCCGGACAGGATCAACCGGAATCCGAACTCGTCCGCCAGCCGCAGTGCAGTCATGATGTCACTGTGGCGGTGGGCCTCGATCACCATCGGCAGTTCGCCACCGAGCACCTGCACCAGCGCCTCGAGGCCGAGGTCGCGGGGCGGCTTGCTGGCGTCATCTTTCGCAGATTTCGCCTTGTCCTGGTATTCGCGGGCCTTGATCAATTGCTCACGTAGCATCGCCACGGCCTTGCTGCGGTTGCCCGGCGAGGTGCGCGTATGTCCCTGCGCGGCCTGCTCGCCGAGGGTGGCCGCGAGGGCGAAGACGGGGCGTACCACCGCTTCATCGACCGTGCCGCCAGTCGTCTTGGCGATCAATGTTTGACCTGATACGACCTCGCCGGGCCCGTGACCGGTGTGGATGGTGGTCACGCCGTGCTCCCGCAACCAGTCGACCAGCAGTTCGCGAGGATTGTAGGCGTCGATGGCCCGCAGCTCCGGCTGGACCGCGGCCGATCGCTCCAGCTGGTCCTGGTCATGCGGCTGGTTCATCGCCCCGGACAGGCCCACTACCGAACGCGCATCCACCAGGCCGGGCGTGGCGACGGTCGCCTCCAGCACCGTCATGCCGGCAGGAATAGTGATCTCGTCCGCGGCGCCCACCGCCGCGATCTTGCCGCCGCGGATCACCACGATGCCGGGTGAGTAAGACTTGCCGACGCCGGTATGCAGGACACCGGCGCGCACGGTGATGTCCTGGGTCAAGGCCGGCATGCTCGCCAGCGCCAGGACCAACAGCGCGGCGACGCGCATCCAGCCGAAGTTGCGTGCCGTCACTGGCGGCCTCCATGGTGCTCGTGCAGGTGATTGCCGCCGTCGTCGTCCACCAGCGCGCCGAAGCCGCCCTCGGCTACAAGCCGGTCGTCCGGGTCGTCGAGATCGAAACGCTTCGTGCCTTCGACCCAGGTCTGTTGCACGCGGGTGTAGACGCTGAACGGGTCGCCCGACAGGATGACGAAATCCGCGTCCTTGCCTGGTTCCAGCGAGCCTACGCGGTCGCCCAGGTCGAGCATCAGCGCGGGATTCAGCGTCATGGCGCGCAGGGCGCCCTCGGGCGTCATGCCGGCGCGGATGCCCATCGCCGGCATGCGCAGGAAGTACCGCGAGTCAGTGATCCAGTCGTCGGTGTGGAAGGCAACTTGTGCGCCGGCCCGTTCCAGCGCCGGGGCACTGCGTCCCTCGAGGTGCATGGCCTCGAGCTTGCCGCCGGGGCTGTCGATGAGGATCAGGGATACCGGCACCTTGGCCGCCGCGATCTCTTCCGCCACCCGCCAGGCCTCCGATGTGTGGTGCAGAACCATGCGGAAGCCGAACTCGTCGCGCAGCCGAATCGCGGTCATGAGGTCATCGTGGCGGTGGCTGTGGAAGTGGACCATGCGCTTGCCGTCGAGCACTTCGACCAGTGCTTCCAGGTCGAGGTCGCGCCCGCCGTTCTCGGCGTCGTCCTGCTTGCCCCCTTGTTGCCGCTGCTCGCGGTATTCGCGTGCCCGGATGAGTTGCTGGCGAACCAGTGCGGCCGACTTGGCGCGCGTGCCGGGGAACGGCGGCTGGTTGAGCGAATTGGTGCCGTTGGCCATCTTGAGACCAGACATGATCTCGCCATCCGCATCGCGGATCAGCAGGTCGTCGATGACGTTCGCCTCGCGCAGCTTCAGGTACAGCGTCTGGCCGCTGATCAGGTGACCCGAGCCCGGCATCACGTTCACCGTGGTGATGCCGCCCGCGAGCGCGCGCTTGAAGCCCGAGGAGCGCACGTTGAGCGCATCGAGCACGCGCACCCCCGGCTGCATTGGCGCGGAGCTGTCGGCCCCCGCGATCTCGCCGATGTGGCTGTGGGTATCGACGATGCCGGGCATGAGCACCTGGCTCGCGTCGAGCTCCACCACCGTCGCATCACGGGGGATGCGCACGGCGTCGCGCGGCCCGACGGCAACGATCCTGCCGTCCTCGATGAGGAGCGCGCCGTTGACGATCGCCGGCCCGGAGACCGGGATGATGCGCGCGCCGACGAACGCGGTACTCGCCGCCAGAGCGGGTAGTGCCGTCAGCAGCAGCACGAGACATGCGGCCGCGGCCCAGGCATTGCAGGCAATCAAGCGACGAACCATACAGCTCTCCTCCTTGCAGGCCGGCGGGAAAGTAACACATAGCCGGCTGCACGACGAAGCCAAGGCTTCCCCACGCGGGCCAAAGCGGCGATCCTTGTGCGGATGCTTGCACCGAAAACAAAGGGGGCGGCGCTCCAGGGCCTGCTGGTGAGCGCGCTCATTGCGCTGGCGGCGACCATGGTGCCCCGGCTTCTCGCGGCGGCGCCCGGCCAGCTCGCAAGCCTGCCGGTGAGCCCGGTGTTGGTGGCGATCTTGCTGGGACTCGCGCTGGCCGGCGCGGCGCGCCGGCGCCCCGCCTGGACAGCAGGGCTGGCGCTGGCGGCGGGGCCGGTGCTCAAGCTGGCGGTGATGCTCATCGGCTTGCGGCTTTCGCTCGGCCAGGTAGGCAGCCTGGGCCTGCAGGCCGTGCCGCTGGTCCTCGGGGCGCTGCTCTCGGGGCTGGGACTCGCCTGGCTGCTCGGGCGCGTGTTCGGCCTCGGCAGCAAGTTCACTGCCTTGCTGGCGGTCGGATCCGCCATATGCGGTGCGTCCGCGATCGCCGCGACGGCGCCCGCGCTGAGGTCCCGGCCGGAGGAGACTGCTTATGCACTGGCCTGCGTGGCCCTGTTCGGCCTGGCCGCAACGGTCGCCTACCCTTGGCTGCTCGACGCCTGCTTTGAGGACGGGATGCAGGTCGGGCTGGTCCTCGGCGCCGCGATCCACGACACCTCCCAGGTCACCGCCGCCGCCTTGCTGTTCGAGCAGACCTTCGGCGCCACGGGCGTAGTGGCCGCTGCCACCGTGACCAAGCTGCTGCGCAACCTGAGCATGCTGGTCGTCATCCCGGCGGTGGTGTGGTGGGCGCTGCAAGGCGAGGCGGCCAGTCGCTCCCGGCCGGCGTTCCCACTGTTCATCCTCGGCTTCCTGGCGCTTGCCGCCACGCGCAGCGGCGGCGACCTGCTGTTCGCCGACAGCGGCGCCTGGCGCGTGCTGCTCGACGCCGCCGCGACCGCCAGCGCTTTCCTGTTCGCGATGGCGATGGCGGCAATCGGGATGGGCATCCGGCTGGCCGCGCTGCGCGCACTGGGCGCGCGGCCCGCGGTGGTCGCGCTGTTGACCGCGCTGGGCATGGGCGCGACGGCCCTGGCGGCGGTGTCCCTGCTCGCGGGCGCGGGCAGCCAGGTGTGACGCTTCGGTCGGTTTCGTAGCGGCAGCTCAACCCTTGCCGGGCACAGGCGCAAGCGCGCGGGTCTCGACGATCAGCCGAAACGCGATGTGGTATTTGTAGATGTTGGCGACATACTCGACGGTCTCCCGGCCGATGCGCTGGGCAGCGACGTACTCGACATTGTCGAACCACGTGTTGGGATCCAGGCCCAGCGACTCGGCCTCGTTGCGCAGCGCCCGAATACGCCGCGGCCCGGCATTGTAGGAGGCGAGGGCGAACAGCAACCGGTCGGTGTCGGTCATCTGTTCTTCGGCGTAGTAGCGGTCGATCATCCAGCGAAGGTAGCGTACACCGGCGTGGATGTTGTTCTCGAGAATGGTGATATCGCCGACGTCCATCTCGCGGCCGGTCGCGGGCAACAGCTGCATGACGCCGACTGCGCCGGCCGGCGAACGCGCCGACTGGTCGAGGCGGGACTCCTGGTAGCCCTGGGCAATGAGCAGCAGCCAGTCGAGGTCGTATTGCTCACCAAAGCGACGAAAGTGGCGGGCCATGCGCTGGAATCGCGTCAGCTCCTCGCCGCCGTGCTCTGCAAGCACCCACCGGGTGTCCTGCAGGAATCGCTCGAAGGTGACGTTGCCGAACAGCGTGCCGGCGCGGTGCGTCACCAGGAACTCGTCCAGCGAAGCCCTCAACTCGGGACTGTCCGGGCGAACCGCGAAAGCGATATCCGCGCCTTCCCTCAGCACCAGGTCCTCGTGGACCGTGATGTCGGGCAACACGCGGGCCCAGAAAGACGCGAGGTAGTCGTCTGCGACGGCGTGGTCGACCACCCCGGCATTGACCAGTTCCAGCACGTCGCCCACCTCGAAATGCGCCGGCGCCAACTCGAGACGCATGGGCGGCAGGCTCCTGGCGGCGAACTCGGCATTCAGCGCTTCCAGGCTCTCGAAGAAACTGCTGCCGCGCCTCACGAACACAGTGCGGCCGGACAATTCATCCAGTCGCTCGATGGGCTTTGCCTCCGGGCCAGAGACCAGCACTTCGCGCACGCCTCTCGCCAGCGGCGTAGTGAACTGCAGTGCCTCGCCGCGTGATTCCGTCACGGTCAGGTTGGCCGCGATGACATCGCCGCGCCCGGCCAGCAGCCAGGGGACGAGGCGATCGCGCGTCACCGGCACATACACGACCTGGACCCGCAACAGCCCCGTGTCCAGGCGAGTGTTGAGAAAATCCTCGAAGGCTTCCATGAAGGCATGCGAGAGACCGCGCTGGCTCCCCTGTCCGTCCAGGAAATAAAAAGTCCGGCTGTAGGGCACCAGCGCGCGGACCTGGCGGCGCTCGACCATGCCGTCCAGATCCCCTGTCCAGCTGCCGAGCAGCGGCTCGGCCACCGCCCGGAGCGCGTCCCTTGCCGAATCACGCGCGCCGGTCCGGGCCTCCTCCGGGTCGGTGCCGCAGGCGAGCAGCGCCGCCGCCGCCGATACCAGCAACGCCGCGCGGAAGCGGGACACAAGCGTCATTCGGCCACCTGGTAACCGTAATGGGCGCTGATGTAGCAGCTTCGCCCGGTCGCAAACCAGCGCGCCACGACCACCACCGGTCCGGCGCGGAGCAGGTGTTCGCGCGATACCGGCTTGTCGACTTCCCAGTGCGCCGACGGCTGGCCGAAATGCGCGACGAAGGGCGCTGCGAACCGGTTGCGCAGCGCGATGCAGGTCGCCTCATCGGCCGCCGTTAACGGGGAGTCCAGGCCAAGCTCCACCTCGACGAGCACGCCGTTGTCGGCCATGGCCATCAGGCTGACCGGAAACTCGCCCATTTGGCCACTGTAGCGGACCTCGTCCAGTTCACCGCAGCCGGGCCCGGCCAGCACGGATTCCGGCGCAACGCGGCGCGCGGCCTCTACCGCATCGTCGTAGTCGCGGGCGAGCACGAGGGGTCCGATGCCGTCGTCAAGCAGCGCGAAAGGTGGCTCGTCGGGCTGGGCGCAGGCGCCAACAAAAACGCTCGCCGCCACCACGGCGACGAGCGCTCCGGTGTGGACCCTTGAGGTCCGCAGCGTCATTCGGCCTTGATGACTCCGCAGGCGATGCGCGGGCCGGCGCCGCCGATCGGCTGGGTGATGTGATCGTCGCGGTTGATATGGATCACCAGCGCCGCGCCGTCCTCGTCGAGGATGGTGGCCCGACCCTCGGCGCCGCCCAGCGAAGCCAGCATGGTGAACATCTCCATCTTGACCGAGCCGTCCGCCAGCACGACCAGGTTCGGCAGGTCGCCCGCGTCCGGACCGGCGGGGTTCATCAGGCCGTGTTCCTTGCCGTCGGGATTCAAGTGGCCTTTCGAGGCGACAAAGCCCTCACCCGGATCCTCGCAGGTGCCCACGCTATGGATATGAATGGCCTTGGTCTCAGGCGGCAGGCCTTTGAGGTCCAGGGAGATCAGCACGCCGTGCGGGCTCTCGGTCAGCGTGGCCGTGCCAATCGGCTTGCTTTCCTTGTCGATGAATTCGACGGTGGCCTGCTTGATGGTGTCGCCATCCTTCTTGCCGTGATCGGCGGCGTGAACGGTGCCGGCGGCCAGGCCGAAAAGGGCAAGTACGGAAATTGCTGCTGCTGCTCTCATGTGACGAAACCTCGTGGTGTTGTTTGACGGTCATTGGGTCGGTCACCAGGCGACGCGGCCCCGGATACTTGTTAAGACTCATTCTAGAACATAATCCGGGCGATAGCGCCACGCCTGTGCGGCTCGGCCGTATCCTTCGTCACTGCAGGTATACTTCGCCGCTGGCCCGCGACCGGCCGGCAGCATTGAGAGCCCGATGAGCAGCAACGAGAGCAGCACCGGCCAATCCTTCAGCCGCTTCGTGGAGCGGGTGGG
>CBDDRR010000228.1:0-3808 GCA_965233095.1 uncultured bacterium | reverse complement strand
GCCCGGTGAGGACTGCAGCGGCTTCTGCGACTGCTTCATCGCGACCGCCGCCTGGGGCAGCTGGATGGACCCGCACGTCGCCACACTGCGCGATTTCCGCGATGGCGTGCTCATGCAGAGCGCACCGGGGCGCGCCATAGTCGCCTTCTACTATCGCCATTCGCCGCCGCTGGCAGAGTTCATTTCGCGCCACGCAACGCTGCGCGCTGCGGCGCGCGCGGTGCTGACGCCGGTGGTGTTCGCCGTCGAGCGGCCGGCGGTAGCCGGCGGCCTGGTGCTGGGTGCGCTCCTGCTGTTGCTGAATCTGCGCCGCCGGATCACGCGAAAGCTGGCCCCATGAAAAAGAACATCCTGATCACCGGCTGTTCGACCGGCCTTGGGCGCAGCACTGCGCTGATGCTCGCCGCGTCCGGCTGGCGCGTGTTTGCCGGGGTGCGCAAGCCCGCCGACGCGAAGTCGCTGCAGGCGGAGGCCGAGGGCGACCTGGTGCCGCTGCAGTTCGACGTCGCCAAGCCCGACTCGCTGGCGAAGGCGGTCGACGATCTGCGCGAGGCCACCGGCGGCAAGCTGCATGGCCTGATCAACAACGCCGGGGTGTACCTCGGCGGGCCACTCGAGCTGATGAAGCGCGAGGAAATCGAGCTGACCTTCGCCGTCAACGTCACTGGCCTGCTGGCGGTGACGCAAGCCTGCCTGCCGCTGCTGCGCGCCGCCGAGGGCCGGATCATCAATATCAGCTCGATCTCCGGCCTCATCGCAATGCCTGGGGTAAGCGTCTACGCCGGCTCCAAGCACGCGGTCGAGGCGATTACCGACGCACTGCGCATCGAGCTGCATCCCTTCGGCGTCAAGGTGATCGCCATCGAGCCCGGTGGCATCAAGACACCGATCTGGGAAAAAGGCGCCCAGCGTGACCGGGCGGCCGAGGACGAGGCGGAAACGGCGGAGCTGCGCAAGGCCTACGCACCGCTGCTGAAGCTGTTGCACAAGCTCAACGCCAAGCCGGGCGGCCTACCGCCCGAGGACGTCGCCCGGGTGGTCATCGACGCGCTGGAGTCCGACCGGCCGAAGAACCGCTATGTCGTGGGCAAGGACGCAAAAAGCCTGGCGCTGTTACGCCGATTGCCTGACGCGCTGCGCAACCGCGCCATCATCGGCAAGGTCTGGCGCTAGTCGATTCGCGGCGCCGCGGCGAGCCACCGCTCGGGTGCGGGGCTGCCGGCGCTCACCGGCAGCGGCAGGCCCAGCGCGGCCTCGCCGACGGTCGCCACCCGCTCCCAGTCCACGGCGCGGCCGGCGGCCCGCTCGCGCAGCCGCTCCAGGCCGGTGTTCCAGTCCTGGTTGCCGTCCTCGAGATGATTGTGGGCCTCGAAGAACAGGCGTCCGTCCTGCCACCCCGCCAGCCAGGGCTGGTCGACCATGTTCACCGGCGTGCCTGGCGTCAATTCATCGAACAGCCGCTCGATGTCCTCGGGGTACAGGCGAATACAGCCGTGGCTGACGCGCATGCCGACGCCGGCCGGCTTGTTGGTGCCGTGCAGCAGGTATACCGGGTCGTCCAGCCGCACGGCGTGCCTGCCCAGCGGGTTGTCGGGGCCGGGCGGCACCACCACCGGCAAGTACTCGCCGCGCGCCGCGTAGGCCTGCCGCACCGACTCCGGCGGCGTCCACGGGGGATCCTTCCGGCTCGACAGCACCTTGAACCTGCCGAGCGGCGTCGACCAGCCGATCTTGCCGATCCCGATGGGGTGCGTGACGACGGTCTGCCTGCCTTCCTCGTCCGGCGGGCCGAACCACCACAGGCGCATGGCCGGCAGGTTGACGACCACGCCCTCGCGCGGCGCGTCCGGGATGACGTGAACCGTGGGCAGCAGGATCTCGGTGCCCTCCCCCGGAAGCCACGGGTCGATGCCGGGGTTGGCCGCCCGGAGCTCCTCGTAGCCCAGATTGAAGCGCCGTGCGATGTCGGTGAAGGTATCCTCATGGCGCGCGACGATTTTCTGCGGCCGGCCGACGACCTCCGTCTCGCTGCTGACGCCCTCGAACACCTCGGTGCGATCAAGGGGCGACCACGGTGTGATTGCCTCCGGGTCCGGCGCCCGGGTAAAGCTGATCCAGCTGGACCCGCACGCCGACAACAGCGCGCAGGCCCCGAGCACCGCCAGTCGCCTAGCGCCAGCGCTGCAGCCAGCCACCGGCACGTCCCTCCTCCATGGCCGCCGCGAGCTTTTCCCAGACGCGCTTCGGGCCGCGCCATTCCACCCGCCAGGCATCCGCGTCTTCCACCAGCTTCGTCAGCCAGTCGTCGCTGGTGCCGATCTCGTCGACCAGGCCCAGTTCGAGTGCCCTCGTGCCGTACCAGTATTCCCCGGTGGCAACCTTTTCAAGGTCCAGCTCCGGGCGGTACCTGGCGACCATCGCCTGGAACAGCGTGTGCACCTCCTCGAGCTCCTCGCGCAGCTTGTCGCGGTCCTCGTCGGTGACCTCGCCGAACATGCTGACGGTGCGCTTGAAGCGACCCGCCTTGACCTGCTCGACGGTCACGCCGCGCTCGTCGAGCATGCGCCGGAAATTCGGGATTTGCGCCAGCACGCCGATCGAGCCGACGATGGCGAAGGGCGCCGCGAGAATGCGGTCGGCGACGCAAGCCATCAGGTAGCCGCCGCTGGCCGCCACCTTGTCTACAGAAACCGTCAGCGGGATGCCCCGCTCCCGTACGCGCGCCAGCTGCGAGGCCGCCAGGCCGTGCTCGTGCACCAGCCCGCCGGCATTCTCCAGCCGCACCAGCACCTCGTCGCCTTGCTCCGCAACGGCCAGCACGGCGCTGACTTCCTCGCGCAGCGAGGCGCCGGCGCTGGCGCGGATGTCGCCGCGAAAGTCGATCACGAAAACCCGCTTGCGGCGCCGGTCCCGTGCGGCCTTGGCCTCCTGCTTGCGCTGCTTGGCGAGCTGCTTGCGCTTCGCCTTGGGCAGCAGCGCGTGGCGCAGCCCGTCGGCCGCGTGGCGGAAGCGGGAGTTCAGGTTCGTGACCTTCAGTCCCTCCGCCTCGCGCGTGCGCCGCGAGGCATTCACGATCAGCCCGACAAGAAAGGTGATCGCCGCGACCAGCGTCACGGTCTTGGCGAGAAACAGCACGTATTCCAGCAATGCCTCAGTCACTACAGGCTCTCTTTCCGGGTGTCCGGGTTGCGCGCTATGGTAGCGCAGCCCCGGCCGCCGGGGCGCCGGCCGGTCACCCGCAGGTCCCCCGATGGAAATCATCTCCAGTCCCGAGCATCGTCGCCAGCACGGCCGGGCCGAGCTCACCGACGGCAGGTTCATGCCGGTGTTCGAGCACCCCGGGCGAATCGATGCAATTCTCGAGGCGCTGGCGCGCCGCGGCTTCCCCGCCCCGGCACTGCCCGAGGACCACGGCCTGGCGCCGATTACCGCCGTCCATGCGCCAGACTACGTCGCCTTTCTGCAATGCGCCTGGGATGAGTGGGCAGCCGTGCACGGCCCCGACGGTGACGCGCTGCCGTTGAGCTGGCGCGCACCCGGGATGCGCACCGATCTCGAGCCGGAGCGCATCGACGGCCGGCTCGGCCACTGGTCATTCGACGCCGGCACGCCGATCACGGCCGGCACCTGGGCTGCCGCAATTGGCGCCGCGCAGGCGGCAGACACCGCCCGGCGGCGGGTCAGCGCAGGCGCCCGCGCGGCCTTCGTTCTGGCGCGGCCGCCCGGCCACCATGCCGGCAGCCGCTTCTTCGGCGGCTACTGCTTCCTCAACAACGCCGCCGTCGCCGCGCAGGGCTTTCGTGATGCG
>CBDDRR010000227.1:0-5185 GCA_965233095.1 uncultured bacterium | reverse complement strand
TCGATCACCGCAAGCACCAGTTCCGGCGGCAGGTCGAACTGCCTGGCGTACTGGTGGACCAGGCGCAGAATGAGCATGCGCTCGTCCTTGTCCGGCACCTGGCGCGCCAGCCGCGCTGACATGTCGGTCAGCCAGACCTCGGCATCGAAACGGTCAGTGAAGCTGTCGGCGTTCTCGACCGCCTCGCGCAGCGCCCGGCGCAGTTCCGGGTCGATGTTGTCCGGCGACTGTTGCGCCGGGACGGCCGGGGCCAGCGCCAGCAGCAGCAACGCGAGGATTGCGCGGCTCATGGCAAGTGGCGGGCGATCCCTGCGCGCACGCGGTCCAGCAGCACCGCGGCGGCGCCCTCCAGCGGCAGCGCCTCGTTGTCCGTTGCGCGCCGCGCCCGGTACTCGAGCGCGCCATCCGCCAGGCCGCGCTCGCCAATGACCACGCGGTGCGGGATGCCGAGCAGCTCGATGTCGGCGAACTTCACGCCGGGGCGCACATCACGATCGTCCAGCAGCACCTCGACGCCCGCGGCGAGCAGCGCCTCGTAGAGCGGCTCGACAGCCGCGCGCACCGCCTCACTCTTCTGCAGGTTCATCGGCACCAGCGCCACCTGGAAGGGGGCGATCGGCTCCGGCCAGATGATGCCCCGCTCGTCGAAGTTCTGCTCGATGGCGGCGGCCACCAGGCGCGTCACGCCGATGCCGTAGCAGCCCATCACCATGGGTTGCTCGCACCCGTCCGCGTCCAGCACCACGGCGCCCATCGCCTCGCTGTACTTGCGCCCGAGCTGGAACACGTGCCCAACCTCGATGCCGCGCGCGATGTTCAGCCGGCCCTTGCCGTCGGGGCTCGGGTCGCCGGGCTGCACGTTGCGCAGGTCGGCAGCGGTCGCTTCCGGCAGGTCGCGCCCCCAGTTGACGCCGACAAGGTGCGCGTCGGCAGCGTTCGCGCCGCAGACGAAATCGGCCGCGGCCAGCGCCGCGTGGTCCGCATAGATCTTCAGGTCCAGCCCGACGGGCCCGACGAAACCCGGTTCGCAGCCGCTGGCCTCGCGCACCAGTTCGGCGCCGGCCATGCGCAGCGGCGCGGCGACTCCCGGCAGCTTCTCCGCCTTGACGGCGTTCAGCTCGTGGTCACCGCGGATCACCAGCGCCACCGCACCGCCGTCCTCGCCCAGCACGATCAGGGTCTTCAGGCACTGCGCCGGCGCAATGCCGAGAAACGCCGTGAGCTCCGCGATGGTGCGCACCGCGGGCGTGGCGACGCGCTCCATGGCGCGGCCGGGCGCCGGGCGTGGATCGGCGGGCGGCAGCGCGGGCGCCAGCTCGACGTTGGCGGCGTACTCCGAAGCGTCGGAAAAGGCGATCGCATCCTCGCCCGAGTCGGCGAGCACGTGGAATTCGTGCGACAGGCTGCCGCCGATGCTGCCGGTGTCCGCCTCGACCGCGCGGAAGGCCAGGCCGAGCCGGCCGCAGATGCGCGCGTAGGCTTCGTACATCTTCTCGTAGGTGCGGTTGAGGCAGGCCTCGTCGAGGTGGAAGGAATAGGCGTCCTTCATGATGAACTCGCGCGAGCGCATCACGCCGAAGCGCGGCCGCACCTCGTCGCGGAACTTGGTCTGCACCTGGTACCAGGTGACCGGCAACTGGCGATAGCTCTTCAGCTCGCGGCGCGCGAGATCGGTGATCACTTCCTCGTGCGTGGGCCCGAGGCAGAAATCGCGCTGGTGGCGGTCCTTGAGGCGCAGCAGCTCTGGCCCGAACACGTCCCAGCGCTTCGATTCCCGCCACAGCTCGGCCGGCTGGACCACGGGCATCAGCACTTCCTGGCCGCCCACGCGGTCCATTTCCTCGCGCACGATGGCCTCGACCTTGCGCAACACCCGTACGCCCAGCGGCAGCCAGGTGTACAGGCCGGCGGCGAGCTGGCGGATCAGTCCGGCCCTCAGCATGAGCTGGTGGCTGACGATTTCCGCGCCGGCGGGGACTTCCTTTAGAGTGTTGAGCGGGTACTCGGACAGGCGCATCTGGCGGGCCTTTTCTGGGTGATCTTGCAGCGGGGCCCGCGATTCGGGCGACAACCCCGCATTCTAGCGGCCGACGCCATGGCCGGTACAGTTTGCGCATGGAGGGACACGGCATTGATGCAGCCATTGACGAGTGAACGCCTCGCCCCGGAGCCGCTGGCGGGCCGGCGCGTTGCCGTGCTCGGTTTCGGTGCCCAGGGCCGGGCGCAGGCGCTCAACCTGCGCGACTCCGGTGTGCAACTCGTGGTCGGGTTGCGCGCGGACTCGCCGCGGCGCGCGGATTGCGCCCAAGTGGGGCTCACCGCGCGCACGCCGGCGGAGGCGGCGGCGGAATGCGACGTGTTCGCCATGCTCGTGCCGGACGAAGCGCAGCCGCAGCTGTACGAAGAGTTTCTCGCGCCCGCGCTCGCGCCAGGCGCCGCGCTGCTGTTCGCGCACGGCTACAACATCCATTACGGCCGGCTGCGGCCGCGCGCCGACCTCGACGTGGTGCTGGTGGCGCCGCTGGGGATCGGCGAACAGGTGCGCCGCCAGTACGAGCTGGGGCGCGGCGTGCCGGCGCTGCTGGCCGTCCACCAGGACGCAAGCGGAGGCGCCGCAGCGCTGGCCGGCGCCTATGCCGCCGCCAACGGGCATGCGCGCGCCGCCGTGTTCGAGACCAGCTTCGCAGAGGAGACCGAGACCGACCTGTTCGCGGAGCAGGCGGTGCTGTGCGGCGGACTCGGCCAGCTGATCACCGCGGCCTTCGAGACGCTGACCGAGGCGGGCTATCCGGAGGAGCTGGCATATTTCTGCTGTCTCCACGAGGTCAAGCTCATTGCCGACCTGGTGCAATCGCGGGGCATCGCGGGCATGCGCCGTTCGATCTCCAGCACGGCCGCTTACGGCGACGCCACCCGCGGGCCGCGCGTCATCGGGCCGGAGAGCCGGCGCGAAATGGAGGCGCTGCTGGCGGAGATTCGCGACGGGCGTTTCGCGGCGGCGCTGGACGCGGAAATGGCGGCCGGCGCACCCACCCTGGCGGCCTGGCGCGCGGCTGCGGAGACGCATCCGATCGAGGCCGTGGGGGAGCGACTGCGGGCCCTCATGCCTTGGCTCAGGCAAGCGTGATCGCTGGAAATCGCCCGGGCGACATGCGTAAATGACCGGCATATGAGCGAACCGGACCCCATGGAAGACATCCGCGCACGGCGCAAGGGCGTCTACCTGCTGCCGAACCTGATCACCACCGGCGCGCTGTTCGCCGGCTTCTCTGCCGTGGTGGCGGCGATGGACGGCAACTTCGCCACCGCCGCCGTGGCGATTTACATCGCGATGGTGCTTGACGGGCTGGACGGGCGCGTGGCGCGCATGACCAGCACCGAGAGCGAGTTCGGCAAGCAATACGACAGCCTCGCCGACATGGTGTCCTTCGGCCTTGCGCCTTCGCTGGTGTTCTACCTGTGGGGCGCCAAGGCCCTGCAGGAACTCGGTTGGCTGTGGGGCAAGCTCGGCTGGCTGGTGGCGTTTTTCTTCGCCGTCGCAGCGGCGCTGCGGCTGGCGCGATACAACTCGCGGCAGGCCTCGGCCGACAAGCGCTACTTCGAGGGCCTGCCCAGCCCCTCCGCGGCCGCCGTGGTGGCGGGCCTTGTGTGGCTCAGCACGGTGCTCGAGGCCTCCGGCCTGCTCGCGATGGTAATTGGCCTGGCCGTCACGACGATGGCCGGCGCGCTGATGGTGAGCCGGCTGGCGTACTACAGCGGCAAGGACTTCAATCTTGGCGGTCGCATCCCCTTTGCGTATGTGCTGCTCATTCCGGCGGTGTTCATTCTCATCAGCCTGAACCCGCCGACGGTGCTGTTCCTGCTGTTTTTCAGCTACTCGCTCTCCGCGCCGGCAGTGTCCGCGTGGCGCTTCCTGCGCCGCCGACGGCGCAGGCAACTGCGGGAGGACGAGCCCGCGGACGACGACTGACATGGATTCCCGCCGATTGGCCTGTCTCGATGCCATGGGCATCCCTGCCTGGTCCCGCCGCCCCGACCGCGTGCTGCCCGGCGCGCCCAAGCCGGCGCCGCGCTTGCCGGCGGGCCTGCCTGCCGGCAGCGAGGGGCGCACCGGCACCGATCCGGCCGCTGTTGCGGGCCTCGACTGGGACGCACTGGAGGCGACGGTGGCCGGCTGCACGCGCTGCCCGCTGCATGCCGGACGGACGCGGACGGTGTTCGGCGTGGGCAGTCACGAGGCCGACTGGCTGGTCATTGGCGAGGCCCCCGGCGCAGAGGAGGACCGGCAAGGCGAACCTTTCGTCGGCCGCGCCGGCAAGTTGCTGGACGCCATGCTGGCTGCGCTTGGGTACGACCGCGCGCAGGTGTACATCGCCAATGTCGTCAAGTGCCGGCCGCCCGAGAATCGCGATCCGCGTCCCGAGGAGGCGGCCAGCTGCGCCCCCTACCTGGACCGGCAGATTGCGCTGCTGCGGCCGCGGATCATCCTCGCGGTCGGGCGGGTCGCAGCGCAGCGCCTGCTCGATTGCGACACGCCGGTGGGGCGGCTGCGTGGCACGGTGCACCGCTACGGGCCGGCCGGCATCCCGCTGGTGGTCACCTGGCATCCCGCCTACCTGCTGCGCCGCCCCGAGGCCAAGGCCGAGGCCTGGCGCGACCTGGTCCTGGCCGCCGCGGCGGCGCGTGCGTCGCGGCCGACGGGCGGGGAGACGGCGTGAGCGCCGCGCTGGAACGCTGGCCGCCGCGCATCCGGCCGATGAGCCAGCAGGATCTCGACGCCGTGTACGACATCGAGCGGCGTGCCTACGACTTTCCCTGGACGCGCGGTATTTTCGTGGATTGCCTGCGGATCCCCTATGTCTGCGAAATACTGGAAGAGCGCGGCGCGGTGGTCGGCTACGCCGTCATGTCGCTGGGTGGCGACGAGGCCCACCTGCTGAACCTCTGCCTGGACGGGCCGGCGCGCGGCCGCGGGCTCGCCACCATGATGCTCGACCACCTGTTCCTGAAGGCGATGCGCGAAGGGGTGCGCGTGCTGTACCTCGAAGTGCGGCCCTCCAACGCGGCGGCACTGGCGCTGTACGCGCGCTCCGGTTTTGCCCGCATCGGCGTGCGCAAGAACTACTACCGCGCCGAGGACGGCCGGGAAGACGCGCTGGTGCTGGCCCGCTCGCTCTGAGGCGGC
>CBDDRR010000226.1:0-8303 GCA_965233095.1 uncultured bacterium | reverse complement strand
GTATCAACCGTTGTCACGGTAATTGCACCGCCGTCGGCGATTGTGATCGACGTCACATAATCAGTAGCCGTCGTCAACGAGTAGCCGGTGTTGGTAGAGGTCACGGCTGTGAGACCGCCAAGAGAAGCCGCAGTCTCGGCCACAGCGCTGCGCGCCTCAGAAGCGAGCGAAATGCCCTCGCTCACCTTCGCGCGGATGGTGTAGTCCTGATAAGCCGGCAGCGCGATGGCGGCCAAAATGCCGATAATCGCAACCACGATCATCAGTTCGATAAGGGTAAAGCCCTGTTGCTTGCGCATATTGAATGCTCCTTCGGAGTGGTCTGAAAAAAACCGGGTGCGGAATACACCGCGTGCCGAAAGAGAAGCAAGCGCCGTGCCAAGTCCGACCGGCGGTCTCTAAGCGCTTGAAATGCCGAGCAGTGATGCCCTGGGCGGGGATCTCATCCCCAGGCCCCGACCCTCAAATGGTCACCCCCGCGTCCAAAACTGACGTACAGCGTCAGCCTTGGACTCGCTATTCGATGCCGAGCTTCTTGATCCTGTAGCGCAGGGCGCGGAAGGTGATGCCGGGCAGCTCGGGGGACTTGGTCTTGTTGTAGCGGGCCTGGTCGAGGGCCTGGAGGATGGCGGCGCGCTCTAGCTCCTCGACCTGGTCTTCGAGGTCGCCGTTGCCGTTCGGGACATATTTCTGCCGCGGCGCAGCATGACCGGGCTCGGGGCTGCGAAGCTGGATGTCGCCGGCCTCGATGCGGCCTTCCTCGCACAGGGCGATGGCCCGCTCGAGCACGTTCTCGAGCTCGCGCACGTTGCCGGGGAAGGCGTGGGCGAGCAGGGCCTTGCGGGCTTCCGGCGAGAGCTTGGGCCGCTGGACGCCGATCTGGGGGGCCAGCCGGCCGAGGATGTGCTCGGCCAGCTCGAGGATGTCGTCGCCGCGCTCGCGCAACGGCGGCACGACCAGTTCGATGACGTTGATGCGATAGAAAAGGTCTTCGCGGAACAGGCCGTCGGCGACCAGCGCGCCGAGGTCCTGGTGGGTGGAGGACAAAAACCGGACGTCCACCGGGATTTCCTGGGTGCCGCCGACCGGGCGCACGGCGCGCTCCTGGATGACCCGGAGCAGCTTGACCTGCATGAGCAGGGGCAGGTCGGCGATCTCGTCGAGCAGTACGGTGCCGCCCTCGGCACTGCGGATCAGGCCCTCGCTGTCGGCGGTGGCGCCGGTGAAGCTGCCCTTGAGGTGGCCGAACAGCTCGCTTTCCATCAGCTCGGAGGGGATCGCGCCGCAGTTGACGGCCACGAAGGGCTGGCCGGCGCGCGGGCCGGTCTCGTGGATCAGCCGCGCCACCAGTTCCTTGCCGGTGCCGGACTCGCCGACAATGTGCACCGGCGCCTGGCTGCGCGCGACCTTGGCGATCATGTGGCGCACGCGGTCCATGGCCGGGGAGGTGCCGAGCAGGATCGGTCCCGTGCCGTGCACGATGGTGTCGACGACGTCGTCTTCCTCGACGTCGCGCAGCTTGAGCGCGGTGGTGACCAGCTTGCGCAGGTCCTTGACGCGCACCGGCTTGGAGACGAAATCGTAGGCGCCGAGCTTGAGCGCGCGCACCGCGGTTTCGACGTTGCCGTGGGCGGTGATCACCGCGACCGGGACGCCGGGCACGTGTCGTTGCATCCATTGCACCAGCTCGAGGCCGTCACCGTCGGGCAGGCGCATGTCGGTCAGGCAGAAATGGAATTCCGCGGTCTGCAGCTTCTGGCGGGCCTCGACGAGGTCGGCCGCGGTGTCAGGGTCGATGTCCATGGCCAGCAGGGTCATGGAGAGGAGCTCGCGGATGTCGGGCTCGTCGTCGACGATCAGGACGGTGGGTCTGGCCACTCAGGTCTCCCAGCGCTGCGGGTCGGCGAAGATGATACGAAAAATCGTGCCGCCGCCGTCGCGCGGCTCGTACACGAGGGCGGCGCGGTTGACCTCGCAGAGCTCGCGGGCGATGAACAGTCCCAGGCCGCTGCCGCCGCGGTGCTCGACCTGGGTGCTGGCGCGGAAGAAGGGCTCGAACACGCGGTCGGCCAGCGCCGCCGGGATGCCCTCGCCGCGATCGCGCACCTCCAAGTATGGCCGGTTCGTGCCGGTGCGCCGCCCGATGGCCACTTCAACCCTCAGCTGCACGCCGACGCTCTGGCCGTACCTGAGGGCGTTCTCGCACAGGTTCGTGACCACCTGGTTAAGGTGGCCCGGGTCCATGCGCACCTCGATGGGTGCATCGCTGATCTCGAGGTCCACCGTGGAGGCGGGCAAATCGGCCGAGCCGGTGAACTCCGCCACGAACTGCTTGGCCCAGTCGACCAGGTCGATGCGTTCCTGGCTGAGCTGCTCGCGGCGCGAGAGCTGCAGGACGTTCTCGACGATGTTGCTGATGCGCGTGGCGTTGTTCTCGACGATGGTGGTCAGCCGGTGCTGCGATTCGTCCAGGTTCTCCGCTTCGCCGAGCAGCTGCGCGGCATGGCTCAGCGCGCCGACCGGGTTGCGGATCTCGTGGGCGATGCTGGCGGACAGGCGCCCGAGCGCAGCGAGCTTGGCCTGCTGGGCTTTTTCGGTCTGCAGGGTGGTGTCTTCGAGGAACACCAGCAGCGCGCCGCTCTTGGGCCGGCCGATGGGCGCGAAGTAGGGCGCGATCAGGGTGGCGCCGTCGGCCGAGGGGAATGGTCCGGCCTGCTCGTTGCGCACGCCGTCCGCGCGCCAGCCGGTTACCGCCTGCTGGAGGCGCGGCGAAACGCGCTCGATGGGTACGCCGCGCCAGCCGGGGCCGATGCCGAGATACTTGGCCGCGGCCTCGTTCATCAGCCGGATGCGGTTCTCGCCGTCCAGCACGACGATGCTCTCGCGCAGGTTCTGCACGATGTACTCGTTCAGCTGGCTGAGGTTTTCGAGGTCCACGCCGCGCTGGCGCGCCAGCGCCTCGCTTTCGTGAATGCGCCGGGCCAGCGGTGCGGCGGCGAAGGCCAGCACCATCAGCAGGCCGCCGAACAGCCCGGCCGGCGCGACGTCGCCGACGCCGATGGTGCCCTGGGCGATGCCGAACACCTGCAGGCCGAGCATGGCCAGGGTGGCGATGGCGGCAAAGGCCAACGCCCTGAGCCGGGAAGAGACGAAGGCCAGCGCGCCGATGGTGATGATCAGCAGGTTGCCCAGGCCGCTGACCAGTCCGCCGCTGGCCCAGGTCAGCGCGCTGACGACCACGATGTCCAACAGGCCCTGCGCGAGGGCCTGGCCGCCGGCCGACGGCCAGTGCTGGTTGACTGCAAAATCGTTGATGGCGGCGAACACGAAGCCCGACAGCACCGCGGCGAGAAACAGTTCGGGGTGCGCTTCGCCGACGAAGCGCGGCTCGGAGGGGTAGATGAACAGCGCGAACAGGAAGGCGCAATACAGCAGCCGGAAGGCGTTCAGCAGCCTGAGCGTGCGCCAGGCGAACTCCGGCGCCAAAGCCTCGGGATGGGTCGGGTTCAGCGCCATGTGCGCAGCCCTGCCGGCGCCCGCCGTCGGTCTTTCGAACCCTGATTCCCCAAGCCCTGCGTCTCCCTGGCGGCTTTGCCTGCCGGCACCTGATGGGAGAGAATACCGGCCTTTCCGCCTGAATGGGGCCTCCCGCGCATGAACCTGCACGAATACCAAGCCAAGCAACTGTTCGCCGAGTACGGCATTCCGGTGTCGCGCGGCATCCCCGCCCGCAGCGCGGAGGACGCGGCCAAGGCGGCCGACGAGATCGGCGGCAGCAGCTGGGTGGTCAAGGCCCAGGTCCACGCCGGTGGCCGCGGCAAGGCCGGCGGCGTCAAGCTGACCGAGAACTCCGAGGAGGTCCGCGAGGCGGCTGCAAAGATGATCGGCCAGCGGCTGGTGACCCACCAGACCGGCCCGGAGGGCCTGCCGATCAACATCGTTTACGTGGAGGCCGGCTCGTCCATCGAGCGCGAGCTCTACCTCAGCCTGCTGGTGGACCGTGCCCGCGAACGGGTGGTGGTGATGGCCTCGGCCGCCGGCGGCATGGACATCGAGGAGGTCGCCGCCAAGACGCCGGAGCAGATCCTCACGGTGTACGTGCACCCGGCCGCGGGGCTGCAGCCCTACCAGGCGCGCCAGCTCGCCTTCGGCCTGGAGCTCAAGGGCCCCCAGGTCGGGCAGTTCACCAAGCTGCTGCTCAACCTGTACCGGCTGTTCACCGAGCGCGACTGCGGCCTGCTCGAGGTCAACCCGCTGATCGTCAACGGCGAGGGCAACCTGCATGCCCTGGACGCCAAGATCGGCATCGAGGAGAACGCGCTGTTCCGCCAGTCGCGCCTGATGGAGTGGCGCGATCCCTCGCAGGAAGACGAGATGGAGAACCGCGCCTCGTCGCACGGCCTCAACTACGTCTCGCTGGACGGCGAGATCGCCTGCATGGTGAACGGCGCCGGGCTGGCCATGGCCACCATGGACCTGATCAAGCTGCATGGCGGCGCGCCGGCCAACTTCCTCGACGTGGGCGGCGGCGCCACGGCGGAGCGCGTGGCCGAGGCCTTCAAGCTGATCCTGTCGAACAAGAACGTCAAGGCGATCCTGGTGAACATCTTCGGCGGCATCGTGCGTTGCGACCTGATCGCCGAGGGCATCATCCAGGCCGTCAAGGAGGTGGGCGTCGAGGTGCCGGTGGTGGTGCGGCTCGAGGGCACCAACGTGGAACGCGGCCGCGAGCTGCTGGAGAGCAGCGACGTGGACATCATCGCGGCCGAGGATTTGACCGACGCCGCCAGGAAGGCGGTCGCGGCGGCCGGCAAGTAACGGAACAGCGGGAACAACAACGACATGAGCATCCTCGTAGACCGCAACAGCAAGGTCATCTGCCAGGGTTTCACCGGCCGGCAGGGCACATTCCATTCCGAGCAGTGCATCGAGTACGGCACCAAGGTGGTCGGCGGCGTCACGCCCGGCCGCGGCGGCGAGAAGCACCTCGACCTGCCGGTGTTCGACACCGTGCACGAAGCCGTCGCCGAGACCGGCGCGGACGTCAGCATGATCTACGTGCCGGCGCCGTTCGCCGCCGACGCCATCCTCGAGGCGGCCGACGCCGGCATCGGGCTGGTGGTGTGCATCACCGAGGGCATCCCGGTGCTCGACATGGTGAAGGTCAAGGCGGCGCTGAATGACTACGATTGCCGCCTGATCGGCCCCAACTGCCCCGGCATCATCACGCCCGGCCAGGCGAAGATCGGCATCATGCCGGGCTTCATCCACAAGCCCGGCAAGGTGGGTATCGTGTCGCGCTCCGGCACGCTGACCTACGAGGCCGTCTACCAGACCACGAAGAACGGGCTCGGCCAGTCCACCTGCGTCGGCATCGGCGGCGACCCGGTGCGCGGCATGAATTTCATCGACTGCCTGGCGCTGTTCGAACAGGACGAGCACACCGAGGGCGTGCTGATGGTCGGCGAGATCGGCGGCAGCGACGAGGAGGCCGCGGCCGAGTTCATCTCCCAGCACATGTCGAAGCCCGTGGTGGCCTACATTGCCGGCGTCACCGCGCCACCCGGCAAGCGCATGGGCCACGCCGGCGCGATCGTCTCCGGCGGCAAGGGCACCGCGGACGAGAAATTCCGCGCCCTCGAGTCGGCCGGCGTCACGACGGTGCGCTCGCCCGCCGAGCTCGGCAGCGCCATCCTCGAGCGACTGAGCTAAGCGCGACTTGCGCATCGCCATCGCCCAGACCAACCCCGTCGTCGGCGACGTCGAGACCAACGTCACGCGCATGCTGGAGGTCTGCCGGCGGGCACGCGATTCGCTGCGCGCGGACCTGGTGATCTTCCCGGAGCTCGCCTTGTGCGGCTACCCGCCGGAGGACCTGCTGTTCCACGGCGGCTTCCGCCGCGACGTGGCCGACGCGCTGGCACGGCTCGGTGACAGCCTCGACGGCATGTCGGTGCTGGTCGGCTACCCGGAATACAGCGGCGACGAGATCTTCAACAGCGCAATTCTCCTGCGCCCCGACGGCCCGCCCGTGGTGTACCGCAAGCAGACCCTGCCGAACTACGGCGTGTTCGACGAGAAGCGCTATTTCTCGCCGGGCACCGAGCCCTGCGTGGTGGAGATGCAGGGCGTGCGCCTCGGGATCACCATCTGCGAGGACCTCTGGGGCGAGGACGCGGCGCGCCGCACAGCCGCCGCCGGCGCCGAAGTGCTGTTGTCCATCAATGGCTCGCCTTACGACACCGGCAAGCTGGCGCGGCGCGAGGCCGTGCTCCGGGCGCGCAGCACCGAGACCGGGCTGCCGATCATCTACGTCAACATCGCGGGCGGGCAGGACGAGCTTATTTTCGACGGCGGCTCGATGGCGGTGAGCCGCGAGGGCGAGCTGGTGTACCGCGCGCCGTTTTTCGCCGAGGCGCTCGAGCTTGTCGAGGTGGAGCCGGGTGGCCGCCTCGTGCCGGCCAAGATCCACCCGGCCCCGGAGTTCGTCGAGGGCGTCTACCGCGCGCTGGAGCTCGGCGTCGCGGACTACGTCAACAAGCACAATTTTCCGGGCGTGGTGCTCGGGCTGTCCGGCGGCATTGACTCGGCGCTGACGCTGGCGGTGGCGGTGGATGCGCTGGGCCCCGAGCGCGTGCGCGCCGTGATGATGCCCTCGCGCTACACATCGCAGATGAGCCGCGACGATGCCGAGCGGCAGGCGCGGCTGCTCGGCGTGCATTACGACGTGGTGTCCATCGAGCCCATCTTCGAGGGCGCCAGGCAGGCCCTGTCGGAAGTGTTCCGCGGTATGCCGGAGGACGTCACCGAGGAGAACATCCAGGCGCGCTGCCGCGGCATGATCCTGATGGCGATGTCGAACAAGTTCGGCGTGATGCTGCTGACCACCGGCAACAAGAGCGAAATGGCGGTCGGCTATGCGACGCTGTACGGCGACATGGCAGGCGGCTTTGCGCCGCTGAAGGATTGCAGCAAGACGCTGGTCTATCGCCTCGCGGAGTATCGCAACCGCCACGCCGAGGTGATTCCGCGGCGGGTGATCGAGCGCCCGCCGTCGGCGGAGCTGCGCCCGGATCAGCAGGACACCGATTCGCTGCCGCCCTACGACGTGCTGGACCCTATCCTGGAAGCCTTCATCGAGGAGGACTGCTCGGTGGACCAGATCGTCGCTCGCGGCTACGAGCGCGCCGTCGTGGGCCGCATCCTCGGCATGGTCAAGCGCAACGAGTACAAGCGCCGCCAGGCGCCGCCGGGAATCCGCATCAGCCGGCGGGCTTTCGGCCGCGACTGGCGCTACCCGATCACCTCGGGCTTCGCCGCGCGCTGACCGCGGCCGGCGTCAGCGTCGCCGGGCCGCCTCCTTGGCGGCGAGAATCCTGCGGGTGTCGGCGGCCAGGTCGTTCAGGCCGAGGTTGTCGTACGCGGTCGCAATGATGCGCAGTGCCTCGACCGCCGAGGGCGTCTCCTGGAAGGTCTCCAGCACGTAGCGCGCGCGGTTGATCGCCGCCACGTGCGCATGCCGGTCGACATAGAAGCGGGCCACGCTCACCTCGTGGGCCGCGAGGCGGTTGCGCAGGTAAACCATGCGCTGGCGCGCGTCTTCGCCGTAGGCGCTCTCGGGATGCTGCTGCAAGAGCTGCGCGAAGGTGTTGTACGCGCTCATCATCTCGCCCGTCGGGCGCTTGTTCAGGTCCGTGCGGAACAGCCGCTCGAGCGGCCCGGCATCGCGCGGGAAGCGCGCGAGGCCCTTCATGTACAGCGCATAGTCCACCCGTGGATGGGTCGGGTTTTCGAGTATGAATCGGTCGGCCGCGGACACCGCGTTGTCGGGCTCGTCGTTCCGCCAGTAGACGTAGATGAGGTTCAGCAGCGCCTGGCGCGCCTCCTCGCTGAACGGGTAGATCGCCGTGAGGTTTTCGAAGCCCATGATCGCCGCCGCGTAGTTGCCGGCCTGCATCGCGCCGACCGACTGCTCGTAGATGCGCTGGGCGTTGCCGGTCGGGTCGGTAGTGACGTCCTTGTCGCGCGAGGACGCGCAGCCCGCGGTCGCGGCGAGCACAAGGACGAGCAGCAGGCTGGCGAGGCGTGGGGTCATCGACGATTCCATCAGGCTTGGGCCGCCGGGAGCGGCGGCGGGCAATTATACCCGCTGCGCCGGGCGAGGCGCCTGGCAAGGCCGTACACTTGGGTTTTCCGACCCGCAATCCGCCCCGGGGTTCATTCATGCAAGCTGTCGAGCACCGCGTCGTCGTCCCTGGGGAACTGGCCGGCCAGCGCCTCGACCAGGCGCTGGCCACGTTGCT
>CBDDRR010000225.1:0-3974 GCA_965233095.1 uncultured bacterium | reverse complement strand
TCGAGGGCCCGGCGCGCGGCCGCTACGCGGCCTTCGCTGCAGCCTGCGCGGTGCAGGGCGACACCGAGACGCCCTTGGGCGGGCCGGTGGTGCCGCTGGTGTACATGATCTGCGCCACGTCGCGGTCGCCCGCCTCCACCGGCGTCTCGGTGTCGCCCTGCACCGCGCAGGCTGCAGCGAAGGCCGCGTAGCGGCCGCGCGCCGCGCCCTCGATCACGAAGCCGGTGGCCGGCCCGTACTGCTCCAGCAGGGCGCGCAGCGCCTCGCGCTCCAGCAGCGCGCCGTCCACCAGCACCGCGCCGGCCTCGGCGTGTTCCAGGATGTAGCGCACGTCGTCCAGCCCCAGGCCGGTGTTGATCGGCACCCACACCAGCCCGGCGCGGTGCACGCCGAAGAACGCCACCACGAATTCTGCCGAGTTGTTGCACAGGCTGGCCACACGCGCGCCGGGGTGGAGGCCGGACGCCAGCAGCGCGTTGGCCGCCTGCGTGGCGCGCCGGTTCAGCTCGCCGTAGCTCAGGCGCGTGTCGCCGTCGACGAGGGCGATGCGCTGCGGGTCGCGCTGCGCGGCGCGGCGCAGGAAGTCGCCGATGTTGATCCG
The DNA here is from genome assembly GCA_965233095.1 of uncultured bacterium. Lineage (GTDB taxonomy): Bacteria > Pseudomonadota > Gammaproteobacteria > Steroidobacterales > XN24 > XN24. The sequence continues at coordinate 3,373 of CBDDRR010000225.1, read as the reverse complement.
CGAGAGCAGCGCGGGCGGCGGCGAGATACCTGCCATCACGGGAGTGGGCGTGGACGTGGACATCACAGGTCTCCGTAAGCGGACTTCAGTTTTCGAGGAGCGCACGCGGCACACTGACCGGGTGGTGCAGCAGCTGCTGGGCGTAGGTCTTGCCCTGCACGTCGAGGCGCAGCGACACCGCGCCGCCGCCGCCCAGCGCGTCGTGCAGCAGGAAGTTGAGCGCGTTCAGTCCGGGCAACAGGAAGCGTTCGACGCGCGGAGTGCCGGTGTGCGCCATCCACGCCCGCACCGCCTCGGCGCTCAGCGCGGCGGCGATCCACGGCAGGAACTCCGCGCGGCGCGCGATAACGCCGATGTTGGACTTGTCGCCCTTGTCGCCGCTGCGCGCCACCGCGAGCCGGCGCAGCGGCACGCTGACCCGCTCCTGCCGCGATAAATCGGGCGCGGCCGGCTCGGGGATGGGCGTCGCGGGCACGGCCGCCGGGGCGCGGGCGTAGGCGGCCCAGTCGTAGGCCACGGCCGCGTCATCCACCGTCACCCGCACCGGCACCTCGGATTTCGGGAAGAGGAACGAAAAGGGCCGTACCACCGGCGTGGTCTTGGGCCGGCCGGTGGGGCCGGCGGCGCAGCGGCCGGTGGTCATGGACAGCGCCGCGCCTGCCGCTTCCTTGGAAAAGGCCTCGCAGCCGGAATAGCGCGCGTGCCAGACGTCCACGCGGAGCACCAGCTCGTGGGCCTCCGGCGGCGGGAAGTGCGCCGGGTTCCACAGCGTGTTGCAGCCGATCAGATGAATCGCAGTGTCGAGGAAATCCGGCAGGCCGAGCTTCTCCAGGCGCCTGCGCGCCACGGCCAGGATCGCCTCGCCGTTGGCGCGCGCGCGGCGCGGCGCCTCGAACCCCGTGATGGTTTGCAGGAAGGTGGCGCGAAAGCCGTCGTCGTGCGTCGCGCAGACCTTGTAGTCCGCGGTGCGCGGGCGGCCGCGCACGCCGCTGACGTGCACGCGGTCGGGGCCGTCCTGCACCAGGCGCGCGCTGGAGAAATCGCAGACCACGTCGGGCACGACATAGGCCTGCGCATCGTCGATCTCGTAGACCAGCTGCTCGCCCACCGACAGCGGCGAGACGCAGCCGCCGGTGCCCTCCGGCTTGGTGATGACGAAGCTGCCGTCGGCCGCGCACTCGGCGATGGGAAAGCCCATGCGGTCCCAGTCGTCGGCCACGCGCTCCCAGTCGGTGAAGTTGCCGCCGGTGGCCTGGCAGCCGCACTCGATGAGATGACCGGCCAGCGTGCCGGCCGCCAGACGGTCCCAGTCGTCGGGCTTCCAGCCGAACTCGTGGATCAGCGCACCGAGCGTGACCGCGCTGTCGACCACGCGGCCGGTGACGACGATGTCGGCGCCGGCATCGAGCGCCGCGGCGATGGGGAACGCGCCGAGATAGGCGTTGCAGCTGGCGAGCTTTTCCGGCAGTGGGCGGCCGTCGAACATCTCGCGGATCCCCCGTCCGCGCAGCTCCCCGGCGCGGGGCAGCAGATCGTCGCCCTCGACGATGCCGACCTTCAGTTCCACGCCGGCCTCGGCCAGCGCTGCCCGGATCGCCGCCGCGCAAGCCGGCAGGTTGACGCCGCCGGCGTTGGCGATGACGCGGATGCCGCGGCGCCGGATCTCGGGCGCCAGCGGGCGGATGACCTGGGTGACGAAGTCCGTGGCGAAGCCCGCGGCCGGGTCCTTGGCGCGGGCCTTGGCCAGGATCGCCATCGTCACCTCGGCCAGGTAGTCGAACACCAGGTACCGGACATTCCCGTGGTGCACGAGCTGCTCGGGGCCGAAGGCGGTGTCGCCCCAGTAGCCCGCCGCACCGCCGATACGCACGCGCCGGGCGCTCACGCCGACGGCTCCGCCGCTTCGAGCACCAGCAGGGGCTGCCGCGGCGACACCTGCTCGCCGACGCCCACGCGCAGCTCGGCCACGCGGCCGGAATGGCCAGCGCGGATCTCGTGAAACATTTTCATCGCCTCCAGGGTAAGCAACAGCGCGCCCTTTTCGACCGCATCTCCGGCCGCGACGAAGATTTCGGCCACGCGGCCGCTCATCGGCGCGAGCGTGCTGTCGCCGCCCCGCGCCGCCGACGCCGCCAGGGCGCGCGGCAGCTCGTACACGCCCAGGTGTGCGCCGCACTGCGCGTACCACAGGCCGTCGGCCGACTGGACCATGTGGAAGCGGCGGCGCAGGCCGTCGATCTCGAACACGTGATCCGGCGCGGCGGACGTGATCGGCAGCAGCCGGATGGTTCCCGCGGCGTCGCCGCTTTGCACCGTGAAGCCGTCGTTGTCCTGACTCACGGTGAACGCGATGACCTGCGCCGCGCCGGACACCTGCAGCCGCACCGGCCACGCCAGCGCGCCGGTGCTGCGCCAGCCGCCCGCATCATCGCTGCGGCTGGCGATCACCGCCACCGCCGCCGCGGTGAGCCGCGCGATCTCGCCCTCGCCTGCCGCGACCGCGCTGCGGGTGTCGAGCCAGCGCGTGGTGACCGCGCCGTCGCGGAACACCGGGTCGGCGAGCAGCCCGATGAGCTGCGCGCGATTGGTTTTCAGACCCAGCAGTACGGTTTGTTCAAGCGCGAGCAGCAGCTTGCGCCGCGCCTCCTCGCGGGTCGCGGCGTGGGCGATGAGCTTGGCCAGCATCGGGTCGTAGTCGGCACCGATCTCGCGCCCGGTGCCGATGCCGGCGTCGCAGCGCGCCAGCGCCGCGTCGGGCGCGCGCCAGCACAGCACGCGGCCGGTCTGCGGCGCGTAGCCAGCGTCCGGGTCCTCGGCGTAGAGGCGCACCTCGATGGCATGGCCGGACATCCGCAGTTGGTCCTGCCGCAGCGGCAGCGGCTCGCCGGCCGCCACGCGCAGCTGCCATTCCACCAGGTCCAGCCTGGTCACGGCCTCGGTGACGGGGTGTTCCACCTGCAGCCGCGTGTTCATTTCCAGGAAGTAGAACGACCCGTCGCGGTCCAGCAGCATCTCCACCGTGCCGGCGCCGACGTAGCCCACCGCCCGCGCCGCAGCCACCGCCATCCGGCCCATGCGTTCGCGCAACTCCGCGTCCACCGCGGGCGACGGCGATTCCTCGATCACCTTCTGGTTGCGGCGCTGTGCGGAACAGTCGCGCTCGCCCAGGTGGATGACGTTGCCGTGGGTGTCGCCGAACACCTGCAGTTCGACATGGCGGGCGTGCTCCACCGCGCGTTCCAGGATCAGCTCGCCGCTGCCGAAGGCCGATTGCGCCTCGCCGCGCGCGGACGCCAGCGCTGCCGGCAGGTCCGCTGCGCACAGCACGCGGCGCATGCCGCGCCCGCCGCCGCCGGCCGCGGCCTTGACCATC
>CBDDRR010000224.1:0-13103 GCA_965233095.1 uncultured bacterium | reverse complement strand
CCGGGATCACAAGGCTAGCGGCGACGGTTGCCCGGCCTGGCAACACTGCCTGTGGCCGCGGCCGTCAGCCGCATTGGCGAGGCATCTCGAGTGCCAGCGATGACGACCCGCCAGTCTCCCGAGGCAACGCCGATCGCCAGCGTGGCAATCGTCACCGGCGCCGCGAAGGCAAGGTGCTGCCACTGTCGGCACGGTAGCGGGGCCGGGACGTCATGGGCGCACTGAGCGAGCTCAGATTTCGCCGAGCGAAGGGCGCTCATGGCGGCGCGGTCCCGCGGACAACCGGCACCAGGCACCCGTGCCGGCCCGGTCCCGCGGACTACCGGCACCAGGTACCCATGGTGGCACGGCCCCGCGGACAACCGGAAACTGTGCTCTGACCCCGGTTTTCTTACTTGTTGATGCCGTGCAGGGCCTTGCCGTCGGCGGCGAGCGCCGCCTCGTGGATGACCTCGGCCAGCGTCGGGTGGGCATGCACGGTGCGCTGGATGTCCTCGATGCTCGCCTGGAACTCCATCGCCACCACCAGTTCGCTGATCAGCTCGCCGGCCATCGGCCCGATGACGTGCGCGCCGATGATGGCGTCGTCGCGCTTGTTCGCGATCAACTTCACCATGCCGCCGGCTTGCTCCATGGCCTTGGCGCGGCCGTTCGGCGCGAACGGGAAGGTGCCGACCTTGTAATCGATGCCGGCCTCCTTGGCCTGTGCCTCGGTCTTGCCGACCCAGGCGATTTCCGGCGCGGTGTAGATCACTGACGGAATCACTTCGTAGTTGACCTCGGCGATCTTGCCCGCGATCAGGTCGGCGGCCATGACGCCCTCCTCAGTCGCCTTGTGCGCCAGCATCGGGCCGCGCACCAGGTCACCGACCGCCCAGACGTTCTTCACGCCTGTGCGGCACTCGTGATCGACCTTGACGAAACCGCGCTCGTCGACCTCTACCCCCGTGCCCTCGCCCAGCAAGCCCGCCGAGCTGGGACGCCGGCCGACGCACACGATCACCTTGTCGACAGTCAGCTCCTGGGCGCCGTTCTTGTCCTCGTAGCTGAGCGTCACGCCCTTCTTGCCCGTCTTGGCGCCCTGCACTTTCGCACCCAGGCGAATGTCCAGGCCCTGCTTCTTGAACTGCCGCGCGGCGTCGCGCGCGATCTGCGCGTCCGCCATCGGCAAGAACTCGTCCAGCGCCTCGAGCACGGTGACCTCGGCGCCGAGCCGCTGCCACACGCTGCCCAGCTCCAGCCCGATCACGCCGGCGCCGATTACGCCCAGCTTTCCGGGGACCGCATCGAACTCCAGCGCTCCCCAGGAGTCGACGATCTGCTTGCCGTCGAAGGGCACGCTCTTGAGCTCGATGGGATTCGAGCCGGCCGCGAGGATGACGTGCTTCGCCTCGAGCGTTTTCTTGTTGCCGTCGGGATCGGTGAACTCCACCTTGCCTTCGCCGAGGAACTTGCCACGCCCCTGCAGTCCGGTGACCTTGTTGGCCTTGAACAGCTGGCCGATGCCGCCGGTCAGCTGCTTGACGATGCCCGCCTTGCGGGCCTGCATTGCGTCGAGATCCAGCTCGACGCCGCTGGTCTTGATGCCGTGGACCGCAAACTCTTCGCGGGCGCGGTGAAAAAGCTCGGACGACTCCAGCAGCGCCTTCGAGGGGATGCAGCCGGCATTCAGGCAGGTACCCCCGAACGCCCGGCTGCCGTCGTAGTTCTGCCAGTCGTCGATGCATGCGGCCTTCAGGCCATTTTGCGCCGCGCGAATGGCGGCCGGGTAGCCGGCGGGTCCGCCGCCGATGACGATCACGTCGAAGCTGTCACTCATGGTCTTACCTGGTTTGGAATTCGTGTCAAAGCTGGATCAGCAGCCGCGCGGGATCCTCGAGGCTTTCCTTGATGCTGACCAGGAATTGCACCGCCTCGCGCCCGTCGATAATGCGGTGATCATAGGTCAGCGCGATGTACATCATCGGCCGGATGCGGATCTCGCCGTCGACCACCATCGGCCGCTCCTGGATCTTGTGCATGCCGAGGATGGCGCTCTGCGGCGGGTTGATGATCGGCGTCGACATCAGTGAGCCGAACACGCCGCCGTTGGTGATGGTGAAGGTGCCGCCTGTCAGGTCGTCCACGCCAATCTTGCCGTCGCGCGCCTTGGCGGCGAACTCGCCGATGGTCCGCTCGATGTCGGCGAAGCTCATCAGGTCGGCGTCGCGCAGCACGGGCACCATCAGCCCCCGCTCGGTGGAGACGGCGATGCCGATGTCGTAGTAGTCGTGGTAGACGATGTCGTTGTCTTCGATCGAGGCATTGACGACCGGGAACTTGCGCAGCGCCTCGATGGCGGCCTTGGCGAAGAAGCTCATGAAGCCGATGCGAACGCCATGCTTCTTCTCGAAGCTGTCGCGGTAGCGCTTGCGAATCTCCATCACCGCGCCCAGGTCGACCTCGTTGAAGGACGTCAGCATCGCGGCCGTGGTCTGCGCGTCCACCAGCCGCTCGGCGATGCGAGCGCGCATCCGGGTCATCGGTACCCGGCGGTCCTCGCGAGCGCCATGCGGTGCTGCCGCAGGCGTGGGCGCGGACGCGGCGGACGGCCTGGCTTGCTTCGGCTGCTTCTCCAGGTGCGCCATCACGTCGGCCTTGCTGATGCGGCCGTTCCGTCCCGAGCCGCGGATCGCCGCCGGGTCGAGTCCATGCTCCTCTACCAGTCGACGCACCGAGGGACTCAACCGGCCCGCGGCCTTGCCGGGCTCGCCGTCATCGTCGGATTCCTCGGCTTCCGCCTCGGCCTTGCCCTTGGCTTCCTTCGGCGCCGCTGCGGCCTCCGCCTTCTCGCCCGCTTCGCCCGGCTCGAGGATGGCGAGGATTTCACCCGCCGTGACGGTGGTGCCGTCGGAGATACGGATCTCCTTGAGGACGCCGTCGGCCGGCGCCGGCACTTCAAGCACGACCTTGTCGGTTTCGAGGTCGGCGAGATTCTCGTCGCGGCTGACCTTGTCGCCGGCCGACTTGTGCCATGCGACCAGCGTCGCATCCGCCACCGACTCCGGCAGCTGGGGCACCTTTACTTCGATACTCATGCTTGTTTCCTGTCAGCTTTCCTGGGGTTCTGTCGACGACCGGCAACCTCGGAGCCGGTCAGCGCCGCGCTCACGAGAGCCTGCTGCTGCTGGTTGTGCAGCTGGTAGTAACCGGCCGCCGGCGCCGCCGCACCCTTGCGGCCGGCGTAGAACAGCTGGTGACGATCGTACAACGGCTCCTGCAGGCGATGGCGGATCTGGTACCACGCGCCCTGGTTCTGGGGCTCTTCCTGGCACCAGACCACCTCCCGCAGCGCCGGAAATTCCTCGATCAGGGCCGCGTAGCGCCGGATCGGAAACGGGTAAAGCTGCTCGATCCGCACGATGGCGACGGTGTCGAGTTCGCGCTCGCGCCGCGCCTCCAGCAGGTCGAAATAGACCTTGCCGCTGCATAGCACGAGGCGAGTGACCTTGGCTGCATCGATGGGGTCGATCTCCGGGATCATGCGCAGGAAGCGGCCGCTGGACAGCGTGTCCAACGGCGAGACCGACAGCTTGTGGCGCAGCAGGCTCTTGGGCGTCAGCACCACGGTCGGCTTGCGGAAATTGCGCAGCATCTGCCGGCGGACGAGGTGGAACATCTGCGCCGGCGTGGACGGCACGACCACCGACATGTTGTGCTCGGCACACAGCTGCAGAAAGCGCTCCAGCCGCGCCGAGGAATGCTCCGGGCCTTGGCCCTCGTAGCCGTGCGGCAGGAACATCATCAGTCCGCAGTAACGGCCCCACTTGGCCTCGCCGGAGCTGATGAACTGGTCGATCACGACCTGCGCGCCATTGACGAAGTCGCCGAACTGCGCCTCCCAGATGACCAGCGTGTCGGGGTTGGTCGTGGCGTAGCCGTATTCGAAGCCGAGCACCGCCTCCTCCGACAGCAGCGAATCGGTCAACACGAAACGGCGCTGGTCCTTGTCTACGTGCTTCAGCGGAATCCAGGGCTCACGGCCTTTCTGGTCGTGCAGCACGGCATGGCGGTGGAAAAAAGTGCCGCGGCCGCTGTCCTGTCCGGTCAGGCGCACTTCGTAGCCTTCGGTCAGCAGGCTGGCGTAAGCCATGGTCTCGGCGAATCCCCAGTCCATCGGCAGCTCGCCGGCTGCCATGCGGCTGCGGTCCGCCATGATGCGCTCGACGCGCGGATGCAGCGCGTGCTCCTCCGGCACGTGGGTGATGGCCGACGCATAGCGCTCGACCTGCTCCGGGCTAATGCGGGTCCGCACGGCCTGGCTGAAGTTGACCTCGTCGAAGCGCGTCCAGTCGACCGTGAACTTGTTGCCGACGAAGCCCACTGAGCTGGACACGACACGACCCTCGTCGAGGCCTTGCCGGTAAGCATCCGCCATGCCCTGCGCCTCATCCTCGGTAACGACGCCGGCCTCGGCAAGCCGCTTCACGTAGATCTGCCGCACCGTGGGGTGATTGCGCACCACGCCGTACATCTTCGGCTGGGTCGCCGCCGGCTCATCCGCCTCGTTGTGGCCATGGCGACGGTAGCAGACGAGGTCGATGACCACGTCCTTGCGGTACTTCATGCGGTAATCGAAAGCGAGTCGCCCGACCAGCGCCACCGCATCGGGGTCATCTGCATTCACGTGCAGGATCGGCGCCTCGATCATCTTGGCCACGTCGCTGCTATGCGGTGTCGAGCGCGCATCCTGCGGATGGCTGGTTGTGAAGCCGATCTGGTTGTTGCAGATGATGTGCACCGAACCACCGACCGCGAAGCCACGCGCCTGCGACATCTGCAGGGTTTCCATCACTACGCCCTGGCCGGCGAACGCCGCGTCGCCGTGGATCTGGATGGGGAGCACCGTGGCGCCGTCAACGTCGCCGCGCCGATCCTGGCGCGCCCGCACCGAGCCGACCACGACCGGGTTGACGATCTCCAGGTGCGAGGGATTGAATGCCAGCGCGACATGGATGTTGCCGCCCGGCGTGTTGATGTCGGAAGAAAACCCGAGGTGATACTTGACGTCGCCGGAGCGTCGCTGGACCTGCGGGTCGTAGGCGCCCTCGAACTCGGAGAACAGCTCCTTGGGCGGCTTGCCCAGCGCGTTTACCAGTACATTGAGCCGGCCGCGATGCGCCATGCCGATGACGACCTCCTCCATGCCCTGCGCGCCGGCCTGCTGGATGATGTCGCCGAGCAGCGGAATCATGCTCTCGCCGCCCTCGAGCGAGAAACGCTTCTGTCCCACGTAGCGGGTGTGGAGGTAGCGCTCGATCCCCTCGGCGCCGGTGAGGCGCTCAAGAATCTGGCGCCGGTCGTCGGGCGCCAGCCCGCCGCCGGCCGCGGCTGCCTCGAAGCGCCGCTGCAGCCATAAGCGCTCTTCGGTGTCCGTAATGTGCCCGAGCTCCGCGGCAATGGTGCCGCGGTAGACGTTCGCAAGCCGCTGGCGGATCTCTCGGAAGCTCAGGCGGTCCGCGCCGCCGAAGCCCGCGGTGGCAAAGATAGTGTCGTCATCCGAAGGGCCGAGGCCGTGGAATGCCGGCTCGAGTTCCGGCAAGGGCTGCGGCCCGACCAGGCCGAGCGGGTCGAGCTTGGCGAGTCGGTGGCCACGCAGCCGGTAAGCCTCGATCAGGCGCAGCACCGCCGCCTGCTTGTCGAGGATCGCGTCGGGGACGGCGCCACCAATGCCCGCGGTGCGAGGCTGCAGCGCCCGGGCCGCGAATTCGCGCTCCACCGGCCCGCGCGGCATGTCTCCGCCGCCGTCCGCGATGCCGTCGAACCATCCCCTGAGGGACGGATCCACGGAAGAGGGATCTTCGAGATATTGCTCGTAAAGCCCCTCGATGTAGGGGGCATTGCCGCCGAACAGCGGGCTGGTCGCGTACCGATCCTGCAGCGTCTTGCTCATCGGGGTGGAAAGTCGGGCCTTGGATTGTGGGGGCAGCCATGCATTCTAAGCGAAGCGACCGGCGGTTGGAATGTAAGCCCATGGCCAGCCGGGCAATTTGGGACGGTGTTCGCGCTTCGGCGCGCCCGCGGTCGGCTCGGACGCGCCTCGACGCCGGCGAAGCCTGGCGGATCTCCTCTTGTCATCCTCCGCAGCCACGGAGGATGATGACTCGCAGGCCATTCCTCCGGCCGATCGTTCGTTTGGCGGGTCGAGCTCACCATGGCGACAATCACCATCAGGCGACTGCTGCGCCGGCTTTCTCCGGCGCTGGCGCTTGTCGCCGTTGCCGGGCTCGCGGACGACCTGCTGCCGCTGGACCATAGCCTGCGCTACGTCGGGCGGGACGGGCGCACCCCGGTGGTGGTCGAGATCACCCTGCGCGAACGCCTCGGCGGCGAACTCGAGTACGTGCAATGGCTGACGCCCACGCAGTGGGGCGCCTGGTTCAAGGAGCCCACCGTCACGCGTTGCCGATTGCAGTACCGGGACAACACCCTCGTGACCGTGGACGTGGACCAGGGCCGCGGCGCGAAACGCCCGCCGTCGGACCTTTCGGCGGGTGCCCTGGATGCACTGGCCGTGCGGCTTCGGGCGCGCGCCGACATTGCCCGCGGCCTGAAACAGGCCGAGTACACCGTCTGGAACGGCGGGGACGGGCTGGAAAAGTGGACGCTCGAGGTCTCGGGTCCGGACAGCGTGGAGACACCCGACGGCCGCTACGAAGCACTCAGGTTCAGGCTCGGCTCGGACACCGAATGGATCGAAGGCTGGTCGGCCCCGCTGCTGGTGTTCCACTTCGTGCGCATCGAACACTGGCGCGACGGCAAGAAAGTCAGTGAGCTGGCCCTCGACGACAAGCAGCTCTAAAAGGCCGGTTTTCGGGCGCGGGACGGCAGGTCAAGCAAATCGATGCTGTCGCCCGCCCTGGGCAGGTGGACGCTGGCGGCAGCCGTCGCCTCGAGCCTTTCCGCCAGCACCGCGCGCGCCTCGTCCTCACCGTGGACCAGCCACACCGGCGGCGCATCCTCGAATCCCCGGTACCAGTTCAACAGGCCCTGCTGGTCGGCGTGGGCGGAAAAGCCCCCCACCGTGTGCACCTTGGCCGCGACACGAATGCTTTCGCCCCACAGCCGGATGCTGGCGGCGCCGTCCACCAGCTGCCGCCCTACCGTGCCACGTGCCTGGAAGCCGACGATGATCACGTGGCAGTCGGGACGCCAGATATTGTTCTTGAGGTGATGACGGATCCGGCCGCCCTCGCACATGCCGCTGGCCGCCACGATGATCAGTCCCGAGCGCACGCGGTTGAGGGCGCGCGACTGCTGCGGCGTCCGCACGAACTCCAGCCGCTCCGCGAGTGCATTGTCACCGCGCCGCCACAGGCGCAGCGCCTCCTCGTCGTGCAGGTCGACATGCCTGGCATACAGCTCCGTGGCCGCGATGGCCATCGGGCTGTCCAGGCAGATGCGCCAGTCGGCCAGGCCCCATTCCTCGAAGCGCTCGGCAAACAGGTAGAGCAGCTCCTGGCTGCGCCCGACCGCGAACGCCGGAATGAGTATGTTGCCGCCGCCGGCCTTGGCCGCCGCGAAAATTTCGCCCATCTCCGCGAACGTTTCCTCGCGCGAGCGATGCAGCCGGTCGCCGTAGGTGGACTCGAGCAGCACGGCGTCCGCATCCGGCACCGTGGCAGGGTCCCGCAGGATCGGCGTATTGTGCTGGCCGAGATCGCCGGAGAACACCAGCTTGCGGGCCTGGCCGTCCTCGCTCAGCCAGAGTTCGACAATCGCCGAGCCGAGGATGTGCCCCGCATCCCGGAAGCGGGCCCGCACACCGGGCATGACCTCGACGACCTCGTCGTAGTCGTGCGCGCGGAATCGCCGCATGGCCCGCTCGGCATCGAGGCGTGTGTACAGCGCCGTGACCGGCGGCAGGCCCTTGCGCTCCCGCTTGCGCGTCTCGATCTCGGCGTCCTTTTCCTGCAGGTAGCCGGAGTCCCTGAGCATGATCTCGCACAGCTCGGCAGTCGCCCGCTGGGTATGCACGGGACCGCGGTAGCCCTGCTTCACCAGCAGCGGCAGTCGGCCAGAGTGATCGATGTGCGCGTGGCTGAGCACCACGGCGTCGAGACCGGCGGGGTCCACCGGAAAAGCCGCGCGATTGCCCTCCTCCGCGCGCGGGCCGCCCTGCAGCAACCCGCATTCGAGCAGCAGGCTGCGCCCGCCACATTCGACGAGATAGCAGCTGCCGGTGACGCCACCGGCCGCACCATGGAAGGTCAGCCGCATCGCGGCCGGCTATTCGTCGGGCATCGGGTAGGCCGCCGGCCCGGAAAAAAATTCCGCCAGCGCCGCGATATCCCGGTCATCAAATTCCTTGAAGCGGTCATCCATCGCCGCCAGGCCCACGGATCGCCTGCCGGCCTTGAAATCCTCCAGCGCATTGCGCAGGTACACCTTGCGCTGGCCGCGCAGCATGCTGGCGTCATCGATCGGGTCGGATCCCAGCTTCGTGTGGCAGACCTCGCAGTAGCGGTCGTGAATCTCGCGCCCCCGGGCGGCCAGCTCCGGGTTGTAGGGATCCTGGTGCGCCGGGAATGGTTGCTGCGAATACCAGTACGCCAGCAGGTCGATCTCGTTATCGTCCATGCCGCCCGCGATATCGCACATGCTGATGTCGGGGCAGGTGCCCAGCTTGGAGCACTCGGTCACGCGGCAGGGCCGGTTCTGATCACGGTAATTGTAGAGCGCCGCCTCGATGACGCCGGGGGGCAAGCCGTGAATGGTCGGCACGCCTGGAAAGGCACTCGGCCCGGTTTCGCCGTGACACATCGCGCAGAACGGGACGATTGGCGGTGGCTCGTGCGCATCCGCGGCTGCCGGCGCCAATGCCCAGATCGCGAGCATTCCGCCCAGCTTGATTGCGGTTCGAAGCATGGTCCCTTGCCTCCCGGGTCAGCGCACTGTCAAGGCTGGCGCGGGCTGGCGTAAAACTCCACCAGCGCCGCGAGGTCTTCATCCGAGAGCGCGCGGATCATCGCGTCCATTTCCGCCACCGCCACCCGGCGCTCCTGGCGAAAATCCTCCATCGCGGTGCGCAGGTAGGCCTTGCGCTGGCCGCGCAGAATGGTGGCCTGGTCCACCGAGGAAGCGCCACCGTCGGTGTGGCAGCTGTTGCACTTGTCGGCATGCAGCTGCGCCCCGCGAGCCGCCAGCGCGGCGTCATAGGGTTCGCCGGCCGCAACGAAATCGCGGCTCGCGTACCAGCGCGCCAGGGCCCCGATCTGATCGTCGCTCAGGCCGGCGGCAATGCTGCAGAAGTCGATGTCCGGACACTGGGTGGCGGCGCCGCAATCGGGCTTGCGGCAGGGCCGGATGGTGGCGCGGAAGTCGAACAGTGCATTGTCCAGTACGGCCTGGGGCAAGCCGTGAATGGTCGGCACCGTGGGATACGGGCTCGGCGCCTCGGCGCCGTGGCAGGCGGCGCACACCGCCACGTCCGCAGGGGCCTCAGCGTCCGCTGCCGCCGGACCACCGATCCAGAGCAGGAGCAAACCACACGGAAGGAGCAACTTCAGCATCACGCATCTCCCTGTCTCGAGGGAAAAATATCACAGGAAACCGGCCCGTGCTCCTGCGCAATGGACAGAGCAGGCGGAACTGGGGCCTCGTCTTGCGATCTGCCGGCCAGGTGGCGGCCGCGCCGACCTTGCGAATCCGCGTTGCGAGATATGCCGAACACATCGCCGAAGTACTTGCGTGCCCATCCGGCGCGCAGCAAATCACTGCCAAGGAGAGATTGCATGAAGACCCATGTTCGTTGGTTCGCGGCCGCCGCCATGCTGGCGTTCGCCGTCCCCGTCCTCGCTGATCACCACGGCGCCAAGGCCAAGGCCGATGGCGAAAAGGCCCAGGTCGACATCGTCGACACCGCAGTCGCCGCGGGTTCTTTCACCACGCTGGTCGCGGCTGTGCAAGCTGCCGGGCTGGTCGAGACTCTGAAGGGTGATGGCCCTTTCACCGTGTTTGCGCCGACTGACGAGGCCTTCGCAGCCCTGCCGGAGGGCACGGTCGAGTCGTTGCTGAAGCCGGAGAACCGCGACCAGTTGATCGCCGTGCTGACCTACCACGTGGTGCCTGGCAAGGTGACCGCCGCTGACGCTGCGAAGCTCTCCGATGCGACCACTGTGAACGGCGCGGCGCTCTCGATCTCCTCCAGCTACGGCAAGGTGAAGATTGACGGAGCGACCGTCGTGCAGGCCGACGTGATGGCCAGCAACGGCGTGATCCATGTCATCGACCAGGTAATCCTGCCCGGCGCCTGATGACCTGGGCCCGCGGGCGTGCCGGCGCCTGTGGCCGGCACGCCTGTTGGTGGGCTGAGTGTCTGGCGCCCCGGGCAGGAATCGAACCTGCGACCTACCGCTTAGGAGGCGGTCGCTCTATCCCCTGAGCTACCGGGGCCGCGGGGCGCGCCATTGTGCCATCGGGGCCACGCGGCTCACAAACCGGCCATCGAATCGCCGGCCTCGTCCGCCAGGGCCTCGCGATGCAGGCGCAGTCGATAAGCGGCCGCACCCATCCCCGTACGGCGATGGAATACCCGGCGCAGCGTCTCGGCGCTGCCGAAACCGCAGCGCGCGGCCACGGCTTCCAGCGAGATCTCGCCTTCGGCAAGCAGCCCCCGTGCGGCCTCGAAGCGGGCCCGCTCCACGAACTTGGCAGGCGTCAGGCCGGCTTCCTCGCTGAAGCTGCGGCTGAAGTGCCGCGCACTCATGCTCACGCGTTCCGCCAGCGCCTGCACCGACAGGTCCTCATCGAGATGCTCGAACACCCAGTCCATCAGGTCGCGAAAGCGCCCCTCGGCGCTGGCCGATTGCGCGGCGAGCGTGGCGCTGTATTGCGAGTGCCGCCCGGGACGCTTCAGGTACATGACCAGCTGGCGCGCCACGCTGAGCGCCAGCGGCCGCCCCCAGTCCTGTTCGACAATCGCCAGCGCCATGTCCATGCCGGCGGTGACACCGGCCGAAGTCCACAGCCTGCCGTCGCGTACGAAAATCGCATCCGGCTGGATGCGCGCCGTCGGCGCCATGTCACTCAGCTCGGCCAGGCTCGCCCAATGGGTGGTGACTCGCCGCCCGTCGAGCAGGCCGGCCCGGGCCAGCAACAGCGCACCGGTGCACACGGAGCCAAGGCGGTGGACGGTCGGCGCCGCCTGCCGTAGCCATGCCACCAGGCCGCCGTCCCGGAGCGCCTGCTGGACGCCCGCGCCGCCGGATACCAGCAGCGTATCGACCGGCCCGAGCCGGTCCCACCCGCAGGCTGCCAGCAGCGCGAGGCCCGAGGAGCTGGTGACCGGCCCGGCCTGCCGTGCCGCCAGCACGACTTCGTAGGCCGGCACCGCCGTGCGGCCCTGTTCCAGGAGCAGGCGTGAAGCGAGCGAAAACACCTCCAGCGGGCCGGTGACATCCAGCACCTGGAGGCCATCGAAGCCCACCATGGCGACGCGACGGGTGTTCTCGGGCGGGGAATCCTTCACGGGTATGCTCGGCGTCCGACTCGTCACGCATACTGCCACAGGGGCGCGCCCTGTCCATTCCGGACCGGGAGGGCGATAATGTGCTGAGGAATCAGGCGAGAAGTGGTGGAGCCGATCGGAATCGAACCGACGACCTCCTGGGTGCGATCCAGGCGCTCTCCCAACTGAGCTACGGCCCCACGAGAAGCGGCGCATTCTATTGCATGGACATCCTCGTTCGCAACGCTGAAGCCACCGACTGGGCCGCCATCGCGGAGTTCAACCGCGCACTGGCGGCCGAGACCGAGGACAAGGCTCTTGACTGGGACACCGTCTGCAACGGCGTCCGGCGGCTGCTGGCCGACCCGGCCAAGGGCCGCTACTTCATCGCCGAGGCCGACGGCCGGATCGTCGGCACCACGATGATCACTTACGAGTGGAGCGACTGGCGGGATGGCTGGATCTGGTGGATCCAGAGTGTCTATGTCCATCCCGAGTTCCGTGGCCAGGGCGTGTTCAAGCGCCTCTACCGCCATGTCGAGGCGCTGGCCGGCGAAGGCGGAATCAGGGCCGTGCGCCTGTATGTTCTGCAGAGCAACACCCGCGCCCGCGCGACTTACCTGGCTCTCGGCATGCACGAGAGCGGCTACACCGTGCTCGAGGCCGGCGACGGCCAGGGCGACTGACCAGCCAACCACCGCAGCACCCGGAGCGATACCATGCTGAAATCCGGCGACAGCGCGCCCGAGTTCACACTCCCCGACCAGGACGGCAATCCCGTGTCGCTACGCGATCTGCTCGCCGACGGGCCGATTGTGCTCTATTTCTACCCGGCGGATTTCACGCCGGGCTGCACTAAAGAAGCCTGCAGCATCCGCGACATGCACGACGAGATCGCGGCGGCCGGCATGCGCGTCGTCGGAATCAGCCCGCAGGACGCCGCCAGCCATGCGCGTTTCCGCGACCAGTACCAGCTGCCCTTCACGCTGCTTGCCGACCCCGGCAAAACCGCCGTCAAGGCGTGGGGCGTCGACGGCCCGCTCGGGGTCGGCGTGCGCCGGGCAACCTTCCTGGTCGGTGCCGACGGCGTCATCAGCGATGCGGTGCTCGCGGACATCAGGATCAGCCGTCACGAGGAATTCATCCGCGCTGCCATTGCCGCGGCCTAGGCGCGGCGGCTGCCTTCGGCCGCTGCCGGCTCCGGCCGGGCATTCACTCACCCAGCACGGTCACGGTTACCTGGCGCCGGTGCGGCGCCGTGCGGTGCTCGTAAACATAGATGCCCTGCCAGGTGCCGAGCGCCAGCCGACCGTCGCTGACCGGGATGGAGATCTCTACCGCAGTGAGCATGGCGCGCACATGCGCGGGCATGTCGTCGGGGCCTTCGGCATCGTGCTCGAACGCGGGGTCGCCGTCAGGGGCCAGCCGTGCGAGCACGCGCTCAAGGTCCCGGTGCACGGCAGGATCCGCATTCTCGCTGATGATCAGCGAAGCGCTGGTGTGATGGATAAAGACCTGGGCGATCCCCGCCCGCACTCCGGATGCTCCAACCACCCTGCCGACCTCGCGCGTGATGTCCACCGTGCCCCGGCCGCGAGTCGGAATCTCCAGCTTG
>CBDDRR010000223.1:0-2937 GCA_965233095.1 uncultured bacterium | reverse complement strand
CGCGCGAGCGCCTGTGGCAGGAAGCCTGGCGCATCACCGAAGCGCTGATCGCGATGACCGCCGGCCTCGCCGCGCGCAACGGCGCACGCCTCGCGCTGGTGAGCATTCCGCACCCGCTGCATCTGCAGCCCGGCGCGCCGCTTTCCTACGCCGACCGGCGCCTCGCCCGCTTTGCGCAGCGCCTGGGCATCAGCGCCCTCGCCCTGCCGCCGGCGGCGGCCGAGAACCACGCCGCGGCGGCCGACCTCGTCGCCCGGCATCTTTGCACCCGTCCCGGAGAGCCTGTCCATGAACCCGCCTGAAGCGTCTGTCTTCGAGCGCCATCCCAAGGCGACGCTCGCCTGCGTATGGCTGCTATATCTCGTGCTGTTCGTGGTCGTGGCGGAGGTCGCGCTGAAGCAGCTTTCCGGGCTGGGGCGCCCGGTGCTGTTTCACGCGCACCCCTCTTATGGCTATCGGCTGCAGCCCAACCAGGAGACATGGCGCTTCGGCGGCGCGCATTTCAAGATCAACAACCTCGGCCTGCGCGCACGCGAGGACTGGGACCCGGGCATCAAGGACAAGATCCTGTTCCTGGGCGACTCGGTCACGTACGGCGGTAACCACATCTCCAACAAGGACCTGTTCTCCGAGCTTGCGGTGCAGGGCCTGCCGGGGCTGCGCAGCGGCAACGCCGGCATTCCCAACTGGGGCGTGGAGAACGTGCACGCCCTGGTGGTGAAGGAAAAATTCCTCCCAGCCAGCGTCTACGTCACCACCTTCATCGAGGACGACTTCTACCGCGGCCTCACCACCGGGCGCAACCGGCCATGGATCAAATACGAGCCGCCGGCTTTCGCCCTGCAGGAGCTGGCCGAGTTCCTTTGGCACAAGTACTTGCGGAACACCCGCGAGCTGAACCGGCGCGAGCGCGAAGGCGAGCCGCCCGAGGTGCGCGTGGAGCGGGCGGCGCGCGAGCTGAAGGCGATGGACGAGTTCCTGAAAGCGCGCGGCTACCGCCACCTCATCTTCATCTCGCCCACGCGTCAGCAGGTCGTCGAGGGGCGCGCGCGCGACGCACGCGTAAAGGCGCAGCTCGAGAGCCACGGCGTGCAGGCGATCTACCTCCTCGACAAGGTGCGCGGCTTCGCCGCTTCGCCGGAGGAAATGCGCGCCTGGTACCAGGACAACGATCATCTGACAGAGAAGGGGCATGCGGTATGGGGCAGGCTGATCAACGAAGAGCTGCGCCGGGCGCTGCCGGCGCGCGAGGTGATGACGGAGGGATGACCATGCAACCGGCAACTCTGGTGCTGGAGGACGGCACGCGCTACGGCGGCCGCTCCTGCGGCTTTCCGCGCTCGGTGACGGGCGAGGTGGTGTTCAACACCGGCATGGTGGGCTACACCGAGTCGCTCACCGACCCGTCCTACCGCGGCCAGATCCTGTGCCTCACCTATCCGCTGGTGGGCAACTACGGCGTGCCGCCGGCGTTCGAGTCCTCGCGCATCCAGGCGAGCGCCCTGGTGGTCTCGGAGCTGGCGGCCGAGTACAGCCACGCCATGGCGGAAAAGGGCCTGCCGCAGTGGCTGCACGAGCAGGGCATTCCCTGCGTGTCGGGCATCGACACGCGCGCCCTCACCAAGCGCCTGCGCACGCGCGGCTGCATGCTGGGCAAGATCGTGGTGGGCGAGGCCGACGTGGCCATCGAGGATCCGAACCGCAGGAACCTGGTGGACGAGGTCGCGGCCCGCGAAAAGGTCGTCTACGAAGGCGGAAAGCGCACCGTCCTGCTGCTCGACTGCGGCGCCAAGGGCAGCATCGCCAGCGAGCTGAATGCGCGCGGCCTCACCGTGGTGCGCGTGCCCTGGGATTACGATTTCCTCGCCGAGGATTACGACGCGCTGTTCATCTCCAACGGGCCGGGGGATCCGACCGCCTGCGGCGCGGCGATCGCCAACATCAAGCGCGCGCTGCAGGCCGACAAACCGGTGATGGGCATCTGCCTGGGCCACCAGCTCATGGCGCTGGCCGCCGGCGCCAGCACCTACAAGCTCAAGTTCGGCCACCGCGGCCACAACCAGCCCTGCCTGGAAGAGGGCACCGGGCGCTGCGTCATCACCTCGCAGAACCACGGCTTCGCGGTCGACACCGCCACGCTGCCGCAGGGCTGGGAGCCCTGGTTCACCAACGCCAACGACGGCTCGAACGAGGGCATGCGCCACCGCTCGAAGCCCTTCCTCAGCGTGCAGTTCCATCCGGAGGCCGCGCCCGGCCCGGTGGACAGCCGGCCGCTGTTCGACCAGTTCGCGGCCATGATCCCGTGAGCCGATGCACGTCCTGACCGTCACCAACATGTGGCCATCGGCGAAGCGTCCCTTCTGGGGCGTGTTCGTCAAGACGCAGGTCGACTCGCTGGCGGCCGCCGGTGTCACGCACACGCTCTACGAGATCGAGGGCTGGCGCAGCACGGCGGAGTACTTCAAGGCGCTGCACCGCCTGCCGCGCCTGGCGCGCAGCTGCGGCGCCGACCTGGTGCATGCGCACTTCGGCTACTCCGGCGCCGCCGCCATGGGCGTGCAGCAGCCGCTGGTGGTGAGCTTCTGCGGCGACGACCTGCTGGGCCGGCCCGACGGCAAGGGCGGACATACGCTGAAAAGCCGCGCTCTGGTGCGCCTTTCCATGCGCGCCGCGGCGCGCGCCGACGCGGTCATCGTGAAAAGCGAGGAAATGCGCCGCGTCATCGCCGGCGTGCCGGACGTGCACGTGATCCCGAACGGCGTCGACATCTCGCGCGTGTCGCCCCAGCCGCGCGCAGCGGCGCGCGCCGCGCTCGGCTGGCGCGCCGAGGGCAGCGTGCTGCTGTTCGCGGCCAACCGCGAGATACCGCGCAAGAACTTCGCCCTCGCCCAGGCCGTCGAGCGGCGCCTGCGCGCCCGCGGTCTGGACGTGCGCCTG
>CBDDRR010000222.1:0-7168 GCA_965233095.1 uncultured bacterium | reverse complement strand
GAATTTGCTGCGTATCCCGCCGGCGTGCTCAGGATCCCCTCCGCCACCCGCATCGGGTTTAACGGCGTCGGCCGCATCACTGCGTTCAGCCCCCCGGCGGTCGCCGCCGGGGCACAGGTCACCGCCAGCGGCAACCGCCTCGACGACTTCAGCGAGCGGCCCAGGGTGGTGTTTGTTTCCGCCGCCACGGGCGTCGCGGTCCGCGGTTCGCCGGTCGCGGCCAGCGTGCGCAACGGCAAGCTGAGCTTCACCGTGCCGTCCTCCCTGCCGCAGGGGAACTACGTGGTCGAACTCAATGACGGCATGGGCCGGATCGACGAGATCACCTCCAGCGTGCTGTTGACCGTCACGCCGCGACCGGACCCCTACGTGACGCTGTCCGACTGGCGCGGCAACGATGACGTCATCCGTGTGCAGCTGCTGCCCGCGGGCTCCAGTTTCGCGCTGGAGGAGTTCCAGGTGCCGGACGTCAGCGGCCGTTTTGTCACCGCTCAGTCCTGGGACCACGGTTCGCCAGTGGACCGCATGCGAGTGATCTGTGACGACCCGGGCAACGATGCGACTTGCACCTACCGGCTGCGGATGGAGGGTGCGGAGTTCGAACTGCCCACGGGCGAGCGGCTGCGCGACTACTCGGACCAGTTGTTGCGCGGCGAGGACGTCGTCTTCCCGCTGACCCTGTTGCCCTGAGGATCGCCCGCCGGCTGCGCGGCGGCGCCGCCGGGCCTGTGCCAGAATAGTCGCCGGGTCACAACACGGATGAACCGATGACGCTGCGCATCGCCATGTGGTCCGGCCCGCGCAACATCTCGACCGCGATGATGCGTGCATGGGAGAACCGGCCCGACGCCGCGGTGGTGGACGAGCCGTTCTACGCCTGCTACCTGTCTGCGACCGACGCCGATCATCCAGGCCGTGACGAGGTCATCGCCTCGCAGCCGACCGACTGGCGCGAGGTGTCCGCGGCGCTCACCGGGCCCGCGCCGCGCGGGGCCGAGATCTTTTACCAGAAGCACATGACCCACCACATGCTGCCTGAGATTGGACGCGACTGGCTGGACCGCGTGAGCAACTGCTTTCTCATCCGCTGGCCTGCCGAGGTCGTGGCCTCCTACGCTGAGACGCGCAATGCGCCGACGCTCGATGATCTCGGTTTCGTGCAGCAAGGAGAGATCTTCGACCAGGTCGCCGACTGGCTCGGTCATCCACCGCCCGTGATCGACGCCGCAGACGTGCTGCGCAACCCGGCCGGCATGCTGGCGGCGCTGTGCGCGGTGCTTGGGGTCGACTTCGACGCACGCATGCTGAGCTGGCCGCCCGGCCGTCGAAGTACCGACGGCATCTGGGCCAGGCATTGGTACGCCGCGGTGGAGCGCTCGACAGGATTCAATCCACTCAGGGCCGGCAGCAAGCCGGTGCCGCGCCCGTTGGAGCCGCTCGTGGAGGCTGCCTTGCCGATCTACGAACGCCTCGCGGCTTACCGGCTGCAGCCAGTGCCGATGGGCGGAGTGCTGTCATGAATCCCCCGTCCGCGTCGCGCGGCAGCCAGGCCTTTACGCCTGATCCGCGCAACGAGTCGCTAGTGGTGTGGGTGAACGGCCGGCTGGTACCGCGCGCTGAGGCCGTGGTGTCGGTATTCGACGCCGGCTTTGTGCTCGGCGACGGCGTCTGGGAAGGGATCCGCCTGGTCAACGGAAGGCTCGCCTTCGTGGATGAGCACCTCGACCGTCTGCTGCGCGGTGCCGCGCAGATCAAGCTGGACGTGGGGCTCGAGCGGCGCGAACTGGTCGAGGCCTTGTACGACGTAGTGGCGGCCAACACCATGCGCGATGGCGCACACCTGAGGCTGATGGTGACGCGCGGCATGAAGGCCTCGCCGAACCAGGACCCGCGCCAGACTGTCGGCCCGGCCACGGTGGTGATCACCGCCGAGTACAAGGCGCCGCCGCCCGCGCTCTATTCGCTGGGCCTTGCGCTGGCGACCTCGCGCTTTCGCACCAGCGGCCCGGAAACGTTCGACATGCGCCTCAACAGCCACAGTCGCCTGAATCTCATCCAGGCGCTGATCGAGGCGATCGAGCTGGGTGCCGACGAGGCGCTCATGCTTGATCCGCACAGCTTCGTGGCCAGCTGCAACGCCACTAATTTTTTCATCGTGCGCGATGGTGCGGTGCACACGTCGACCGGGGAGTACTGCTTCAACGGCATCACCCGCGGGCACGTGATCGAGCTTTGCCGCGCCAACGGGATCCCCGTCGAGCTGGCGAACTTCACCGTGGACGAGGCGCAGTCTGCCGACGAGGCCTTCGTGACCGGGACCTTCGGCGGCGTCGTACCGGTCTCGTCGCTGGACGGACGGTCTTACCCGCAGCCTCTGCCCGGGCCCTTCACGGCGCGCATCGGCCAGCTGTACCAGGGCCTGCTGCAGGCGGAGACGCTGCTGGGCTGAGCAGTGGCTGCCTGGCCCGGCCGCGGATCGCGCAGCGGGCGCGCCGATATTCGTCTACGCTTGTTGTGCAATCCGAGGGCTTGCCAGCGCGCCTGTTCAGTCCGCTGGCGGTGCAACATGGGTGGGCATAGCAATGACCAAAGTGAATAGTTTGTTGCGGCACAGCACGGGCCGGTCGCTGGCATGGGCTGCGTTGTTCGCCTTGGCGCTTCCGTTCGCGATGGCCGATGCGTGGGCGGAGGGCGGCCGCAGCGGCGAGGAGGTGGTCAATGCGGCATGCGGAACCTGTCACCGCACGGGCGAGAACGACGCCCCCAGGATCGGCGACCAGCAGGCCTGGGCCCCACTCGCCGCCCGCGGGCTGACGGGACTCACGGAGAGCGCCCTCGCCGGCATCCGCAATATGCCCGCGCATGGCGGCGACATGACGCTCAGCGATATCGAGATCGAGCGCGCAATCACCTTCATGGTCAACCAGTCGGGCGGCAACTGGATCGACCCGATCGACCGCCTGACCCCGGCGGTCGCCCGCAAGGGGGAGCAAGTGGTCCGGGCGCAGTGCGCCACCTGCCACGAGGCGGGCACCGACGGCGCGCCAAGGATTGGTGACCGGGATGCGTGGATCGAGCGGATCGCGCTTGCGCGCGGCATCGATGCGCTGGTCAACTCAGCGATCCATGGACATGGGCCCATGCCGCCGCGCGGCGGGCTGGCCGACCTGACCGATGCCGAAATCCGGGCGGCCATTCTCTACATGTACCATCCGCAAGGCGCTGCTGCGGACTAGCGGCCCGCGGCGATCACCGGCTCACCAGAGCTCGCGAGCACCTCGGCATTCGCGGCCTTGCGGGGTCGCGGATTCGCAGCCGGTGGCCTCGGCGAGAGTTCTGGTAGGCTGTCGAGCAAAATTCGACAACAAGGTCGGGCTGCACAACCGGCAGTCACTGGACCTGCCCGAGGAGCACATCGATGATTCGTCGCCGTACCGCCGTACTCATCGTCACAGGGATATTCACCGCGGCGCTGTTCGTCTCGCTGGTCACGCACACCACGGGAATTGTGCGCAATGATCCGGAGCGCAACATCTGGATTCCCGACCAGCTGACCATGCCGCTGCAGTTGCAGGTCGCCTACAACGACGAACAGATTTTCTTCCGTTACCGCTGGCCCGCCGAGCGGCCCCATGTCTACACCGACCTGCTGAGATACAGCGAAGGACAGTGGCACCGTAAATTGGACACCCCGGTCGGCCCGGAGCCGGACGGCGTCTACGAGGACCGGCTGACCATGATGCTCGATGACGGCAGCGTGCCGGAGTTCCAGCGCTACGGCGGCTATATCACCGTCGGCGCCAACCTGCGCGACTTCAGCGACGCCGGGGCCAACGCCGGCCGCGATGACGCCCACCGCCGCAAGTACCTGCCGGCCACGCGTTCGGATCCGAACGACTGGTACTCCATCGTGGATCCGGCCACCCTGGAGGCTCAGCGGCAAGCGGGGTACTTCCTGGACCTATGGCACTGGCGCGCGCATCTTTCCAACCCGCTGGGCTGGTCCGACGACCAGGTCATCGCCTGGTATCGGCTATATGACTCCGGCGACGGCCCTTTCTTCAGCAACTGGGACGGAGTCAACGGACAGCCGCGCTACATGTTCGACGCCGGCAAGACCGGGATCAGCACACTGCGCTGGGATGACGTCACGTCGGATCGCGCCGGGATGCCAGAGCACTACTACCTCTCGGAAGAAACCGCGGTGCCATTCGACGCCGACCGCGACTGGCAGGAAGGTGACGTGATCCCCGGCCAGGTGCTGCGCCAGCCGGGCGGCGCACGGGCCACCATCCGGGTGCACGGCGAAGGGCGCTGGGCCGACGGCGAATGGGACGTCACGCTGGCCCGCAAGCTGGACACTGGCGATCCACTGGAGGACAAGGTGCTCCAGGACCAGGGCGTCTACAGCATCGCCCTGTCGGTGCATCGCGATGGGAAGGCCAGCCGTTGGCATTACGTCTCCATGCCCGTGCAGGTCGGCCTCGGGCGCGACGGCGACGTATCCGCGGCGCGTTTCACGGGTGATGCGCCCGACTGGAGCGGGGTCGCCACCCACGAGGTGACGCTGTTCTATCCGGGCCAGGTCAACTGGCCGCGCCTCACAAGCAAGATTCACGCCGGCTCCGAGTACATCGCCAAGGGTGTGCCGGTGAAATACCGGCACAAGGAGGCGCAGCTCGCTCACTACGGCGTGGAAGTCGAGTTCGAACAGGAAATCCGCAGGCAGTGGTGGCTGAGCCTGATCGCGGGGGTGCTGCTGATCATCAGCTTTGTCTACGCGATCGGATTGCTGCTCAAGGAACGGGAGGGCTGAGCCGATGGGACCGTATCATGCATTGATGGCGCACTTCCCGGTCGCGGTCTGGATCACCGCTTCCATGATCATCGTCGTGCGCGCGCTCAACGATGGCCCGCTGGCCAAGTCCATGGACCGCGTGCTGGTGCCGTTCCTGGTGTTTGGCGCATTCACCGGAGTGATCACTTACGTGCTCGGCCTGATGGTCTGGCCGGCGGACACGCTGCAGACCACGCCGCTGGGACGCAACCACATGATGGCCGCCACCTGGTCGATGTTCTACTGGGGCGCGGTGCTGGTGCTGCGCTGGTGGGTCGGTGAGAAGGCCTGGGAGGGTCTCACCAACCGGTTGATAATGCTGGGCCTGGGCGCCCTCGGTGGCGGCTTGCTGGCGATCACCGGCACGCTGGGCGGCCACCTGCATGGCGCCCCTTCGTTCGTCAGCAGCGTGCTGCGCATGATCGGCTGGGAAGTCTATACCTCCTTCTACTTCCCGACCTGGGTGCTGGTGATGCTGGCAATCGTCATCGTGGCGATGCCGGTGGTGGCCCTCTTCACGCTCAGGGCACGAGCCGCCCGCCTGCGGGCCGAAGGAGGTGCGGCGTGAGATTGCTGCTGGTCATGGTCGCCGTGGTGCTGGTCGTGGGGGCGATGCGTTTTGCCCAAGCCGTGCCGCCGGGCTTCGTGCTCGAATTCGAGGGCTCGCGGCAGGGCAAGGTCATCTTCCAGGGCGACGTGCATTCAGGCACCGGCATGTACTGCGCCGACTGCCACATGTCGATCTTCGATGTGAGCCGCTCGTCGCAGATCACGCGCCGCGACCACAACGAAGAAGTGTTCTGCTTCACCTGTCATAACGGCGAGATGGCCTTTGCGCCGCGGCGAAACTGCGGCAACTGTCATGTCGAGGAGGCGGAGGAACCCTGACTGTGACCAGGCGCCCGCTGGATCGCGGGCTCTTGTCCGGGCGTTCTCGGGACCCTAGAATCGAGCCCCCGCGCGGGTGTAGTTCAATGGTAGAACAGTAGCTTCCCAAGCTACGAACGTGGGTTCGATTCCCATCACCCGCTCCAGGACATGAGAAGCCCCCGCTTGCCGGGGGCTTCGTCGTCCTGGGTGTCGGTGATGGGATGAGAACCCACGTCATGATGAAAGGGTTCGACAAATCGGCAGGATTGCCAATTTGGACGGCTGAGCGCAGCGAGGCCGCCCGCAGGGCGAGGGGCCATGGATGGCCCCGAGTCATTCCCATCACCCGCACCAGAATGCAAAAAAAAGCCCCCGCTTGCCGGGGGCTTCTTTTTTCTACAACGCGGCGCGCGAGGCGGCTACTCCACCACGACTTCGGCATCCTCGACGAGGATGGCGTACTGGTAGCCCATGCCGAAGTCCTTGTTGAGCGCGACCGTCCCGGTCACGAGCACGGTGTCGCCGATTTCAGGCAGGACGTCGGCCGTGGTGACGGTGAGGTCGTTCGTGCCCTCGCCGCCCGAGCCGTCGCGGACATGCAGCCAGTTCTTGCCCATGATGTTGGGGTTCACCTTGACCACCTTGCCCCTGAACACGACCGACTGGCCCGCCAGCTGGTCTTTCTCGGCAAACACTTCCGCGATGGTCTTGCCGCCGTCAGCTTTCGCGATGCCGGACAGGTCGACCGTCTCGGTGGGCGCAGAGGGTATGGGGTGAGGCGGCTGAGCCGGCGTGCCGGACGCCGCCGGCTCGGGCGCGTTCGCAGCCGGCGTCGCCGGCTCTTTGCTGCAGCCTGCAACGGAAAGCATGAAAGCCAGGGCGAGCAGGAAGGCAATGATGAACTTTGACACGGGAAGATTCTCCGGGTTGAGTGGAGACGACGGCCTCGGCGGGCGCCGTCGTCCACGAAAATGTTTGCGCATTGTACCCGAGGCCGGCGGCCGCCATCGTACGTAGTGTCGCGGACGAAAAAGGGCGCTCCCGTGAGGGAGCGCCCCGGTCGTGGTCGGGACGGGTTGGAGGCTAAGGAAGCGCGATGACGTCGACCTGGTAGATGGCCGTGGTGCCGCTGACCTCATTGCCAACGATCAGCAGCGGTTCGCCGTTGGGGCTGTCCTCTGCGGCGACGAACAGCAGGCCCTCGGGTCCAAGATCGCCGACCAGCGACAGCTCGCTCTCCGGGTCCTTGGTGAAGTCGCGCGAGTTCACGTACTGGACGAAGCTGGCGCTCTGCGGGTTGGTCACGTCGTAGACCATGACGCCGCCGATGCGCTCGAGGCCGATGAAGGCGAAGGTGCGACCGGCCAGCTGGCCAAGCGCCACTCCCTCGGGCTCCGGGCCCTTGTTGTCGCTGCGATTCTCGCGGTCGTTGCCGTCGTTGCTGGCATTGAAATAGTCCGG
>CBDDRR010000221.1:0-3092 GCA_965233095.1 uncultured bacterium | reverse complement strand
TCGCCGCTGGATGGCATCGGTCCCGATGAGCTGGGACTCGAGCGACTGGAGGCCATTCTCGACGAGGGCGGCGTCGCCGAGGTCATCCTGGCCACCAACCCGACCGTGGAGGGCGAGGCCACCGCGCATTACATCGCTGAGCTGTGCGCGCGCCGCGGCATTCGCGCCACGCGTATCGCGCACGGCGTGCCGGTCGGTGGCGAGCTGGAGTACGTCGACAGCGGTACGCTGTCGCACGCATTTGCGGGTCGGCAGAAAATCTAGCTAGCGCTGCAAGTCCTCGGTGAGCCGCAGCAGCCGGCGATAGCTCTCGTAGCGGCGCGCGCTGATGGCACCGGCCTCGACGCCTTCCTTCACCGCGCAGCCGGGTTCCCGCATGTGGCGGCAGTTGGCGAAACGGCAGTGTGTCGCCGCCTCGACAATCTCGCGGAAGCCGGCCGCCGCCAGGCGCGGGTCGCCGAGGGCCGGCGCGAAATCCCGTACTCCCGGCGAGTCGAGCAGCACGCCGCCGCCCGGCAGCGGATACAGCGTGGTGGCCGTCGTGCGATGCCGTCCTTCACCGGTCGCCGCGGAGACCTGCGCGGTGGCAATCTCGGTGCCGGGCAGCAGCGCGTTCAGCAGCGAGGACTTGCCGACGCCGGACTGGCCCACCAGTATGCTGCTGTGGCCGGCGAGCTCATCCCGCAGCGCATCGAGGCCGTGCGCCGCGCGGGCGCTGACCCGCAGTGCCGGGTAGCCGACGGCCTCGAACTCCGCCAGCGACACGGCCTGGACGGCCCCGGCAAGGTCGGACTTGTTGCACGCCACCAGCGCGGTCGCGCCCATGACTTCCGCGGCCGCGAGATAGCGGTCGATGATGAACGGGTCCGGGGCTGGCTCGGGTGCACAGACCACCACGACCTGGTCGATATTGGCCGCCAGAATTTCCGGCCGCCCCCTGGAGTCGGGGCGGCTAAGCTCGGTGTCGCGCGGCATAAGCTCCAGCACTGCCACTTCGCCGCCGTCGTCGGGTTCACGCCAGCGCACCCGGTCGCCGCACACGACCTTGAGGCCGCGCCGGCCGATGAAGGCCGGACGCCGGGTGCCGCTTTCGTCCTCGACCAGGAGGCGCTTGCCGTAGGAGGCCACCACGCGACCGTCGGACAGGGGCCCGGCCGCGTCGGTGTACGGCGCTCTGTTAGAATTCGCGGATTGCAAGGGAGTTGCCTGCCGAGCTTATGAAAGACGCCGATAACCTGATCTGGATCGACCTGGAAATGACCGGCCTCGACACTGCGCGGGACCGTGTCATCGAGATTGCCACCGTGGTCACGGACAAGCAACTCAATGTGCTCGCCGAGGGTCCCGTGATCGCGATCCACCAGGATGACGAGACGCTTGCCGCCATGGATGACTGGAACACGCGCCAGCACGGCAAATCAGGCCTGACAGAGCGCGTGCGCGCGAGCCGCGTGTCGGAGCGCGAGGCGGAGCTGGCGACGCTGGCGTTCCTGTCGCGACACGCTGAGCCCGGCGCCTCGCCGATGTGCGGCAACAGCATCTGCCAGGATCGCCGCTTCCTGGCGCGCTGCATGCCGGAGCTGGAGAAATACTTTCATTACCGCAACCTCGACGTCAGCACCTTGAAGGAGCTGGCGCGTCGCTGGGCGCCGGCGGTCGCGGAGGGATTCCGCAAGGAGTCGAGCCACCTCGCCCTCAGCGACATCTACGATTCCATCGAAGAGCTCAAGTACTACCGTGAGCACCTGCTCAGGTTGTCGTGAGACAGCTGCCTCATTCACCGGCCTGCGAGCGCAACCGTGGGCCGATCCTCGAATGCATCGCGCCGCTGCTGGCGGGGGTGACCCGGGTCGTCGAGATCGGCAGCGGCACGGGCCAGCACGCCGCGTGGTTCGCGCCGCGGCTGCCGCAGCTGGCGTGGGTGACGTCTGACCTGCCGGCGAACCATGCCGGCATCCGCGCCTGGATCGATGCAAGCGGTGCGGCGAACCTCGAGGGCCCGCTGGCGCTCGACACGCTTGTGCTTCCCTGGCCCGAGCTCGGCGCGGTCGATGCCGCCTACAGTGCCAACACGGCGCACATCATGCCTGAGCCGGCCGTGGTGGCGATGTTCGACGGCCTGGGTGAAAGGCTGCCGGCCGGCGCACCGTTTTGCCTCTACGGGCCCTTCATGGAACAGGGCCGGCACACCAGCGAGAGCAATGCACAGTTCGATGCGGAGCTGCGGGCGCAGGGCAAAGGAATGGGTGTAAGAGACCTCGGCTGGCTCTTGCAGGTCGCAGCGCTGGCGGGGTTCGCGCTCGAGAGCGTCGCGCCGATGCCTGCCAACAACCGGGTGCTGGTGTGGCGCCGGAACTGAAGGCCTTGCCGGATGCGGACGATGTCTTCGCCGCGGCAGAGCGGATCGCGCCCTACATCCGCCGCACGCCAGTGCTGACCTCGAGGGGCCTGAACGCAGAGTTCAATGCGCAGCTGTTCTTCAAGTGCGAGAACTTCCAGGCGTCCGGCGCATTCAAGGCGCGTGGCGCTTTCAATGCCGTCCTGTCGCTGGACGCGGCCAGCGCTGCGCGCGGGGTTGCGACCCATTCGTCCGGCAACCACGGCGCAGCCCTGGCAATGGCCGCGGCCAGGCGCGGCATACCGGCCTGGGTCGTCGTGCCCACCGACGCTTCCGGCTTCAAGCGCGATGCCATCGCGCGTTACGGCGCCGAGGTCGTCGATTGCGCACCGGGTCTGGCCAACCGCGAGGCCCGGCTGGCCGAGCTGGTCGCCGAGCGCGGCGCTAACGTCGTTCATCCCTATGACGACAACGCAGTCATTGCGGGACAGGGCACCGCTGCGCTGGAGTTGCTGGAGCAGGCCGGTCCGCTGGACGCGCTGATCGTCCCGGTGGGTGGCGGCGGCCTGGTGTCCGGCTGCGCGCTGGCGGCGCACGCTGTATGCCCCGGCGTGCGCCTCATTGCCGCCGAGCCGGCGGGTGCCGACGATTGCTGGCGGTCTGGGCTGAGCGGGCGGGGGGTCCGGCGGGAGCAGGTGTGCACCATCGCGGGCCGCCTGCGCGCGGCGGTCCGTGTGCGGAACTGGGCGCTGGT
>CBDDRR010000220.1:0-3344 GCA_965233095.1 uncultured bacterium | reverse complement strand
CATGGCGCTCGGCGGCGTGTTCGTGATGAACGGCGCCAAGGCGGGCTGGATCGGCTTCGCGGCCGGCGTCGTGCTGCTCGTGTTCATGATGACCCGCTGGTTCGGCGACGTGATCGGCGAGTCCGAGGGCGGCAAGTACGGACGCTGGGAGGACGTGTCCTTCCGCTGGGGCATGACTTTCTTCATCTTTTCGGAAGTGATGTTCTTCGCCGCGTTCTTCGGCGCGCTGTTCTGGGCGCGGGTGTACTCGGTGCCGGAGCTCGGCAACCTGGAGCACCAGGCACTGCCCTGGCCGGGCTCCACCGGGCAATGGCCCTCGGCCGGCCCCGGCTTCAGCGAGGCCTTCTCCGTCATGGGCGCATGGGGGTTGCCGGCCATCAACACCGCGCTGCTCCTCACCTCGGGCGTGACGGTGACCTTTGCCCACTGGGCGCTGATCCGCAACGACCGGCAGAAGCTCATCATCTGGCTCGGACTGACCATCCTGCTGGGCGTAACCTTCCTCGGCGTGCAGGCCTACGAGTACGGCCATGCCTACAGCGACCTGAATCTCAAGCTCTCCACGGGCGTGTACGGCTCGACCTTCTTCATGCTGACCGGGTTCCACGGCTTCCACGTGACCGTCGGCGCGATCATGCTGACGGTCATCTGGTTCCGCTGCCTGAAGGGCCATTTCAAGCCCGACCACCACTTCGCGTTCGAAGGCGTGGCCTGGTACTGGCACTTCGTCGACGTGGTGTGGCTCGGCCTCTTTATCTTCGTCTACTGGCTCTAGCGCCGGCTACAGCCGACCGGGCTGCCACAGCCCGAGGAAATAGCCGGCCATCAGCATCAGGAAAAGCGCCACGGAAAGGCCCACGCGGACCGCGAGGGCCTTTGCCATTCTCTCCGGGTCGTCGCGGCCCTTCAACATGAAGAAGAGCGCCGAGCCGAGGCTTGCGACGATCATGACCAGCATGGCAATCACCACATAGCGCATGCCGGCAGGATACTCTTTCAGGCCGCGCCTCTGGGCATGGATCCTCGCCGCCGCGGCGTGCGCGGCCTTCGTTTCGCTCGGCAACTGGCAACGCGGGCGCGCCGAGGAGAAGCGCGTCCTCGGCGAGCGCCTGGAGCAGGCCATGAGATCCGCGCCCGTGGAGCTGTCCCCCGCGGCGGAGGGGCCGGACCTCGTGCACCGGCGCGTCGGCGCGCGCGGCACTTTCCAGCCGCAATACACGCTGCTCATCGACAACCGGTCGCGGCGCGGGCGGCCGGGCTACGAGGTGGTGACGCCGCTTCGGCTCGCGGGCTCCGAGGTGCACGTGCTCGTGAATCGCGGCTGGGTCGAGGCGCCGCCGCGGCGCGAGATCCTCCCGCAGGTCACCACGCCTTCCGGCGAGGTCCGCATCGAGGGCATCGGGTTGGCGCGGCTACCACGCATGCTCGAGGTGGGCGGGCAGCCGGCCGGGCCGGTGCGCCAGCACCTGGACCTCGGCGAGTTCGTGGCGGAAACGGGCCTGGTGCTCAAGGCGCTCGTCATCGAGCAGCACTCGGCGCTCGGCGACGGCCTGCTCAGGGACTGGCCGCGGCCGGACCTCGGCATCGACAAGCATCAAAGCTACGCGCTGCAGTGGTACTCGCTTGCCGCGCTGGCGCTGATCCTGGCAACCGTGTTCTCCTTTCGCAGAGCATGAACATCCTGCGCAACAAGGTCTTCCTGGTGGGCTTCGTATGCATCGCGCCGGCGCTGCTCGCCTGGGCGGCGTACCTGTTCGACTGGGCGCCCGGCACTACCGACAACTACGGCGAGCTGATCGCGCCCAAGCCCCTGTCGGGCCCGCCCATCGATGCGGCCCGTGGAAAGTGGACCATGGTGACCTTCGACCGGGCGGCCTGCGACGCGCAATGCGAGAAGAAGCTGTATTTCATGCGCCAGATCCGGCGCGCTCAGGGCAAGGACATGGAGCGCATCGCGCGGATCTGGGTGGTGACCGATGGCGCCGCGCCGAAGCCGGAGCTGTTGGCCGCCATCGAGGGGACCGTGGTCGCCCGCGCCGGGGGCGTCGCATTTGCAGGCAGCTTCCCCGGTACGCCGACCGACCACATCTACCTCGTCGATCCCCTGGGCAACCTAATGATGCGATTTCCGCGCGATCCGGACCCCGCTCGCATGATCAAGGACCTGAAGCGGCTGCTGAAGTATTCGCGCATCGGGTGAGCATGATAAAATCGCACGCTTTCAGCGCTTTACGTCCGTCTTGAATACCCAAGTCCTGACTACCGGCGTCTCGCACCGGCTTCGCGCACTGACGCAGCGCGCCCGGTCGTTCTACGCACTGACCAAGCCGCGCGTAGTGTCGCTGATCGTCTTCACGGCTGTCATCGGCATGTTCCTGTCCACACCGGGCATGGTGCCGCTGGAAGTGCTGCTCGCCGCCACGGTGGGAATAGCCTTCGTCGCGGGCGCTGCGGCCGCCGTGAACTGCCTGGTCGAGCAGGGCATCGACGCAATGATGCAGCGCACGCGCTGGCGGCCGCTGGTGCGCGGGGAGCTCACCGCCCTGCAGACGCTGGTGTTCGCCGGGATGCTGGGCGGCGCCGGCTTGTGGACCCTCTACCACTTCGTCAACACGCTGACCATGGTGTTGACCGCAGCCACCTTTGTCGGCTACGCGGTCGTCTATACCATCCTGCTGAAGCCGGCCACGCCGCAGAACATCGTCATCGGCGGCGCGTCGGGCGCCATGCCGCCGGTGCTGGGCTGGGCCGCGGTCACCGGGGAGGTGACGACCGAGGCGATGCTGCTGTTCCTCATCATCTTCGCCTGGACGCCGCCGCACTTCTGGGCGCTGGCGCTGTACCGCACCGAGGATTACGCCAAGGCCGGCGTGCCGATGCTGCCGGTGACGCACGGCAAGGCCTACACCCGCCTGCAGGTGCTTCTCTATACGTTCATCCTCTTTGCCGTCAGCCTGCTGCCCTACGTGATCCGGATGAGCGGCGCGATCTACCTCGCGGCCGCGCTCGCGCTCGGCGCGGTGTTCATCGGCTACGCGGCGCGCATCTACCTCGCATACTCGGACGACGTGGCGCGCAAGACCTTCCGCTACTCGATTCTCTACCTCGCAGCGCTGTTTGCCGCCCTCCTGGTTGACCACTATCTGCCGCTTTAGCGTGGTGCTCCTGGTCGCGGCCGCGCTCGCCGGCTGCGACGCCAAGCCGACCTTCAAGAGCACGGACATCACTGGAGTCGACTACGGCAAGACGCTCGAGCTCGCGGACCATGCCGGCAAGCCCCGCCGGCTCGAGGATTTCCGCGGCAAGGCGGTGGTGCTGTTCTTCGGCTTTACCCAATGCCCGGA
>CBDDRR010000219.1:0-27474 GCA_965233095.1 uncultured bacterium | reverse complement strand
GATTCCTTCCGATTCAAGAATCTCGAAGATCACCCGGGGCGCAATGTTGCTCTGCTCGAGACTGTTGATGATAAAGCTCATCAGTTCGGGGTCGAGCAAGTCTTCGCAGGACAGGTTCAGGGAAAACTCGTACTGGTTGTCGGCGAAGCGGCTGAAGCATTGCTGGACCATGGTACGGGTGATGTAGCGATACAGGCGAATTTTCTTCGCCACCGCAAGAAACTCCAGCGGACTGACAGGTTGCCCCTGCTCGTCGATCATCCTGGCGAGGCATTCGAACTTGTCGATACGGCCTGTCTTCAAATCCAGGATTGGTTGGAAGTAGGGCACTATCCGGCCTTCTTTCAGGGCTTTCTTGAGTCGATTGGCCCACACCAGGTTGTGCTCATAGCTTTCGCGAGTCTTCTGTTCAGGGTCATACAACTGAGATCCCAGCTTGTGCTGACGGGCGAATTTCAGCGCGATGTTGGCGGAGGTCAGCAACTGTCCGTCTGTATCGTGTGTGCCGTCGGGCTGCAGGCTAGTCGACACGCCGATGGTCACACTCAAGGGGATGCGGTAGCTCAGCCAGGAGACCGTCAGCCCGTTGACCGAAGCCAGCAGCGCGCTGGTCAGTTCATCGAGCGCCTGCCTGTCCATGCTCTCGCGTATCCATATGGCCATTTCATCGGCGGGTAACCGATACAACTGGCTTGCGGAAGACTGGGGCCGATCGTCGAGAAACCGTTGCAGGGCCGCCGCCAACTGGCTGATCACGTGGTCGCCGCACTGGTGGCCGTAAAAATCGTTGATCTCCTTGAATGAATCGATATTGACCAGCAGCAGGGTGCCTGAACTGGCCTTGCCGAGGTCCATCAGCAGCTTCTCGCGGTTGGGCAGCTGGGTCAGCGAATCCGTATGCAGGAAATGCAGGCGGTTCAGAAGTCTGGCGACCAGCAGCAGGATAAGAACGGAGAGGCCCAGGGTGATCGTGCTGACCAGGCCGACAATCCTTACGTTGCTTTCCCGCATGGGGAGGAGCACGGCATCGATCTCCGCCTGGGGCACACCCACGCCGAAGATCATGCCCGCCTGCGTGCGGCTGAAGAACAATGCGTGCTCGTCGCCATTGACGTTCAGCGACATCGTCTGCATCGGTGCAACCAGCAGCCGGCCTGAGATCATTGCGGACTGCGGCAAGGGCCCGGTCAGGCGATCCTGCAAGCGGCTGTCGATCACCGCATCAATTTTCTCCCGGGCATCGAAAGTGTCCTCGGCGGTCGCCAGGCTCGTCAGGTTGCGGTTTTCGCTGTCGAGCAGGAATGCAAAGGTACCGGGGGTCACGTCGACCCTGCTCACCAGGCGGATGATTTCGTCGGCACGCCAGTCGGTGGACGCGAGACCGATCACGCGACCCTGGTCATCTCGCATGACTGTAGTCAGGCTGATGACGACGTTCTCGATCAGTTCCTTGTAGTACGCCGGTGTCCAGAAGAAATCGGGCGTGCCGTGGCCAGGCTCTTCCGCGGCGGCATCCGGCAGGATGCGGCGATACCAGTCCTGAATATGGTACAGGTTGGCGATTGGCTGAATGTGGATGTCGCCGTTGTTGCGGTACCCATACACGGACAGGCTTCGCTGGGTGGACTCGGCGTTGCCGTACCAGATTTCTGCACCGTGGGCTTCAGGCATGTTCCTCAGCGCCGACGCAAGGCTGTATTCCAGGCCACGCTCGCGGCCGTCACCATTCTGCCGGCTGGCACGGTGGAGCATCTCCCCCGCGTGGGCGAGGTTGAGCGTATTCTGTTCCATCAACTGGTGATGGGCATTGATCCTGTCGAGGTTGGAATAGAAGGTGTCGGTAATCTGCTGCTGGCGCAGCTCCGCCATTCTGGATTCGGCGAAGTCCAGGTTCAGGCGCGACATCAGCACGATTCCGAGGAAAAAGACGCCGACCAGCAAGCTGATAAGCAGCATGATGGGTAACTTCATCCAGAAGTTAGCTGGCATTCTCAGTTCCATCGTCCGTTGATGCCGTCCTGGATCCGGTTGCGGGCGCTGGCGAGCTGGTCAGCGGTAAGCAGCTGCTCCTGGCGTTCTATGCCGGCCTTGGCCTGGTCATTGCCATTGAGCAGCGCCAGGCTGTACCAGACATAGGCTTCCTTATGGTCAGCAACGCCATCGGCCGCCTCGGCGTAACTGTTGGCCAGCGCCAGTTGTGCCTCTGGCGAGCCCTTGCGCGCCGCCAGGGACAGCCAGTGGCGGGCCGTTTCCGGGCGACGTTCCTCGTGCAGGGAAGCGAGCGCCAGGTGAGCGGGCAGATGGTCGTCGCCGGCTGCCTGCTGGAGGTAGAAATCAGCCAGATCGGGATCGGGCGCGACCCCCACGCCGTTCTGGTAGGCCAGGCCGGTGAGGTAGCTGGCTTCGGTGAGACCGCTGTCCGCAGCCTTCCGCATAAGTTCCAGGCCCTTGGCCTGGTCTTGCTGAGTGCCCTGTCCCGCCTGGTACAGCTGGCCCAGTATCAACTGGCCGGGGGGGTGTTGCTGGCCGGCAGAGCGCTCCGCCCAGCTGAACGCAGGACCATAATTGCCGCGGCTCCTTTCGAGGCTCGCCATATGGTGTTGTGCCTTCGCGTCGTCGCTGGCGGCGATCGGGCGGCAGGCTTCATAGGCCTGTGTATAGTTCTTGATCGTGAAAAGCAGGTAACAGTTGCTGTTCTGCCGGCGCGCCAGTGCTTCATCCAGCGCCCTGTTGAGATCTGCGGCCGATTCAGTCGCCGGCTCGGAGGCGGGCTGCGGCGTTTCGCCGGCAGCAGCGGCCTGTGCCGCGGAGGCCTGCTTAACTCGTGCCGCGAAATCCTGCACGTCTTCGGGGCAGGACATCAGGTAGCCGCGCCGCATACGCTGCAGATTGGCCTGTGACGCCTCGCGGCCTGCATAGATCTCGGCGATGGCCGCACAGCGCTTGTCACGCTCCTGCGCCACCAGTGGCAACTGCCTGGCCCGCCGGTCGTCTGCCGAATGTTCCTCGAGATAGAGCGTAAGGGGGTCGATATAGGGTTGGGCAAACAGCTCGTCGAGCTCTTCCTGCAGCAAGAGCTCATCCGTGCCGTCGCCCCGCCCGCCGACAAAGTGCGCCAGGCGTCGTGTCTGGGCAGCAATCGTTTCGCCCGACTGGGCCACCATGTCACGCATTCCTGCACAGCCAGACAGGGTGACGGCTGCTGCGGCGAACAGCGCAACATGCAGGTAGCGCCGGCTGCGCTGGATGACTGCGGTTTCGAACCGAGCAGCCAGCGCCAGCAACATGGCTTTGGCCTCGATCATGTTCCCCTCTGGCTCTCCCGCCCGGCGTAGCGGCTGGAAATTAATGTCCGGATGCCACTCTAGAGCGCTGACGCTGCTCAATTTGTGGTCAGGGTTCACAATTTCCGGACTGGACCAGCGAGATGCGGGCAAGGGGGGCAGCGAATCGCATGTTGCGCTGCATCAGAAACAGGCAATCCTGCCGACGGCAGCGACCGGCCGGCGCTCGCTGGGGCAAGGAGCAGTGGAAGTGGTCCCGGACCCCGCGGAACGAAGTGAATCGTTGGTTAGATGGTGGCCAGGGACAGAATCGAACTGTCGACACCGTGATTTTCAGTCACGTGCTCTACCAACTGAGCTACCTGGCCGTCGGCGGGAGGCGCGTATTAGACCCGCGCGGCCGCTGGGCCGTCAAGGCGGGCGGCAGCGCCCAGGCCTTTGACCTGCCGGAGCCGCAGCGACTACCCTGAGCTTCCCCCCTGGACCTGCGAACGCCATCCGTGAGCACTACCAGCCCGACCGCGCGGCGTGCCCCGCCCGCGGCGACCCTCGCCGGCGCCTACCAGGCCGTGCGCGCCCGCACCTGCGCCCTCGTGGCGCCTTTGTCCGCCGAGGACGCCTGCGTCCAGAGCATGCCCGACGCCAGCCCGGCGAAGTGGCACCTCGCCCATACCACCTGGTTCTTCGAGCGCTTCGTGCTTGCCGCGCGAATCCCTGCTTACAGGGTGTTCCACGAGCGCTTCGAGTACCTGTTCAACTCCTACTACTTCACCGTCGGCCAGATGCACCTGCGCCCGCGCCGCGGGCTGATCACCCGGCCGTCGCTGGCCGAGGTGCTGGACTATCGCGCCCACGTTGACGACGCCGTCGCGGACCTGCTGAAGCGCGAGCAAGGCGATGCGGAGCTGGATGTCCTGGTCACGCTCGGCATGCACCACGAGCAACAGCACCAGGAGCTGCTGCTCACCGACATCAAGCACCTGTTCGCCCAGAATCCCCTGCTGCCGGCCTATGTCGAGCGATCGCCCCCGGCGCCGGGCGACACCGCGCCGCTGCGCTGGATTCGCGGCGACGCGGGCCTGGTCGAGGTCGGCCATGCCGGTGACGGTTTCGCCTTCGACAACGAGACGCCGCGC
The DNA here is from genome assembly GCA_965233095.1 of uncultured bacterium. GTDB lineage: Bacteria > Pseudomonadota > Gammaproteobacteria > Steroidobacterales > XN24 > XN24. The sequence goes on along the minus strand of CBDDRR010000219.1, from coordinate 23,054 downwards.
CACCGCGTGCTGCTCGGCGAGCACTCGCTGGCCTCCCGCCTCGTCACCAATGCGGAGTTCCGCGAGTTCATCGACGACGGCGGCTATGCCGAGCCGGCGCTGTGGCTTTCGGACGGGTGGTCGACCGTCATTGCCGAGGGCTGGCAACGCCCGCTCTACTGGCAGGAAGACCTGGCACAGGAGTTCACGCTCGCCGGCCTCGGGCCGATCCAGCCGGACGCGCCGGTGACGCACCTGAGCTACTACGAGGCCGATGCCTTCGCGCGCTGGGCGGGTGCCCGCCTGCCGACCGAGTTCGAGTGGGAGGCGGCGGCCGCCGGCCAGCGCCCGGACGGCAACTTCGCCGGCTCCGGCGCCTACCATCCGCGACCTGCGGCGGGTGTGGAAGGGATTCAGCAGCTGTTCGGCGACGCCTGGGAATGGACGGCCAGCCCCTATGCACCCTACCCCGGGTTCCGGCCGCTGGCCGGGTCGCTCGGCGAGTACAACGGCAAGTTCATGTGCAGCCAGATGGTGCTGCGCGGCGGCTCCTGCGCGACACCGGCAGGTCATGTCCGTCCCAGCTACCGCAACTTCTTCTACCCGGCGCAGCGCTGGCAGTTCAGCAGCCTGCGCCTCGCCCGGGACGACGGGTGATGGAAAATCTCAGCGGCGTGGCGGATTTCAGCCCGGACGACGAGGTGATGCTTCGCGACGTGCTGCGCGGCCTCGCCCTGCCGGCGAAGAACATCCCCTCGCTGTACTTCTACGACCAGCGCGGTTCGGAGCTGTTCGACGCCATCACCCAGCTGCCCGAGTACTACCCGACGCGTACCGAGATCGGGATTCTCGAGACCCATGGCGGCGAAATGGCCGCGGCACTGGGGCCCGGGGTGCGCCTGATCGAGTTCGGCTCCGGTTCGGCGGTGAAGACCGAGCTGCTGCTGGCCCGGCTCGAGGCGCCGCCCGCCTATGTCCCGGTGGAAATCTCCCTCGACCACCTGCAGGCGGCGGCCGCGCGCATCGCCGCGGATTTCCCCGGCCTCGAGGTACTGCCCGTCACGGCCGACTTCACCGAGCCGTTCGAGCTCCCGGAACCGAAGCGCAGCGTGGTGCGGCGGAACGTTGCCTTTTTCCCCGGCTCCACCATCGGCAACTTCCCGCGCACCATGGCGGCCGACCTGCTGCGCGCCACGCGGCGCGAAGTCGGCCGGGGCGGCGCGATGCTCATCGGCGTCGACCTGGTCAAGGATCGCGCTGTCCTGGAGCACGCTTACAACGACGATGCCGGCGTTACCGCCCGGTTCAACCTCAACCTGCTGGTGCGGCTCAACCGGGAGCTGGGCGCCGACTTCGACGTCGAGGCATTTCGCCACGAGGCTGTCTGGGACGAATCCGAAGAGCGCATCGAGATGCGGCTGGTCAGCACGCGGCCGCAAGGTGTGCGGGTGGCCGGAAAGGCATTCGATTTCGCGGCTGGCGAGATCCTCGTCACCGAGTACTCCCACAAGTACACGCTGGACGGGTTCCGCGCGCTCGCCGAAGACAACGGCTTCTCGGTCGCCAGGGTCTGGACCGACCCGGAGAAGCTATTCTCGGTGCAGCTGCTCGAGGCCGGGGAACCGGGCTAGGCCATCGCGGCCAAGCCGTGGCACCGGGTACGGCGAGCCGCTCAGTCCTGGTCCGGCGGCACGTAGCCCTCGGGTTTCGCGGCGCCCTCGCCGAAGAAAAACTCCTCCATCTGGGCGCGCAGAAACTCGCGCGCCTCGGGCTCGATGACCACCAGCCGGTACTCGTTGATCAGCATGGTCTGGTGCGCGAGCCAGCGCTGCCAGGCTTCCCGGGAAACCTGCTCATAGATCCGCTGGCCGAGCGCGCCGGGGTACGGAGGACGGTCGAGGCCTTCTGCCTCGCGACCGAGCAGCACGCATTGAACGGTCCTGGTCATGGCGTTTCCTTCATTCCGCTGGGGTGCGGCGCTTCGCCCGCGCCTCGATGAGCCGGCTCACGGCGGCCGCGAGGCCGACCTTGGCCGGAGAGCGGGCGTTATACCAGACCCACCGGTCGGTCTCCATCAATGGCAGAGGCACGGCGTCGACGCGCGCCGGCACAGCCTCGATCTCCAGCTCAAAATGCGTGAAGCCATGACGGATCGGCGCCAGCGGGGCACCGGGCCGAATCGCGGCTCCCAGCGCCCGCAGACCCCACTGCTCTGGCGATTCCGCGCCGAGCTCGGGCGGGCACCACAGCCCGCCCCAGATCCCCATCGGCGGCCGCTGCTCGAGCAGCACGGCGCCGTCCTCGTTCGTGAGCAACAGCATGCGCGCGTGTCGCAACGGTCGCAGGCGCTTCGGTCGCGCCGCGGGGAACTCCGCCTGCTTCCCCAGGCGACGGGCCTCGCATCCCGCGGCAACCGGGCACTCCGCGCAGGCCGGCAGGCCGCGACGACAGACCGCGGCGCCGAGATCCATGATCGCCTGGGTGTAATCGCCGACGCGCGCGGCAGGGGTGTGCCGCTCGGCCAGCTCCCACAGCCGTCGCTCGACCGGTGCCGCGCCCGGCCAGCCCGGCACGGCATGCCGGCGCGCGAGCACCCGCTTGACGTTTCCGTCGAGGATCGCGTGCCGTTCGCCAAGCGCCAGCGCGAGGATCGCGCCGGCGGTGGAGCGGCCGATGCCGGGCAACTCGAGGACCTCGGCGAGGGACTCCGGAAAGCGTCCGCCATGGCGAACGACAATGTGCTGCGCCGCCGCGTGCAGATTGCGCGCGCGCGCATAGTAACCAAGCCCCGACCAGAGGTGCAGCACTTCGTCGAGCGGCGCGGCGGCGAGCGCCGCAACGTCCGGAAAGCGCGCCACAAAGCGCTGGAAGTACGGGATGACAGTGGCGACCTGCGTCTGCTGCAGCATGATCTCCGACACCCACACCCGGTAGGGTGACCGGTCCGCCTGCCACGGCAAGTCGTGCCGGCCGGCGCGGTCGTACCAGCGCAGCAGCTCGGTGGCGAATTGCTCAGTCAATGGCCTGTGCCGCGCGCCGGTCGACCTCGGCCATCGTCTCGAGGGTCATCTGTTCCGTCGAGCGCGCCAGCGCGGCCGTGCCCAGGATGGGCGCGACCATGAACGCGGGCACGAAGCGGGCCTCGTAGCGCAGCTTCGCGCCGTTTCCGTGCGGCGTGAAATGCCACTCCGTCCTGCCGCTCCGGAAGGAGCCGCGGCCGGGCACATCTTGGGCAAACAGCGAACCGCCGTCCACGCGGATGTGCTCGACGCGGTGGAGGGTCCGGCAGACCAGCAGCACGCATCCCTCGAAACGGGAATAGACTTCCTCGGTGGCGGGACCGACCGGCCCCAGCGAGCGGCTCTGGGTGATACGCGGATGCAGCTCATGGACCCGGTCGAAGTCAGTCAGCACGGCCAGCAGCCTCTCCGGCGAGGCGCTGAACACGGCCTCGATGCGAACGTGGTACTCAGAGCCCTCGCGCGTCGTCGTTGCAGAGAGCAATTCGAAGCACTGGGCGCTGCCGGACAGCAGCAGCAACACCGTGCCCAGCGGCAGCGCCGCCACCCACGTGGAGGCGGAACGGCGGTCGAGGCGGCCACGCCCGGGGCAATGCATGTCGCTGCGGCCCAACCGCCTCAGTCGTCCTTCCGCAGCCGGTCGAGCAGGCGCCGCGCCTTGTCGCCGGCGCGCTCCTTCAACTCTTCCTCGGCCGTCTTGCCCTCCTCAGGCTCGATGCCGAGACGCTCCAGCGCCTCCTGCTTGGCGCGATCGCGCACCAGCCCGCCCAGGTCCACGCTGACCGACGGCGAATCGAGGCTGCCGCTGAGGCGCAGCGGAACTGTCGCGCCGGCGAGTTCGCTGCGCTCGCCGGTCGCCTCATCGATGGCCTCGCGGATCACCGTGGCATTGAGTCGATAATCGAGCTCCGACTCCACCAGGTTGACCTGGCCCCGCCCCGTCAGCGCCAGGAACGGCAGGCCCCCGACGAGATCCTGGTTGAGCAGCAGGCCGTCGCGGATCACGGCGGTACCCTTGAGTTGGCGAAAATCCGTGTCCGGCGAAGTCCGCTCGGGCACCGCTCGCCCCCGCGCCAGGGCATTGGCGCGCTGGATTTCGTACCAGAGATTGACGCCCTTGAGCGCGCCGTCGGCAACGTCGAAGGACAGCTCACCATTGAGCCCCGACATCAGGTCCGCTGTGCTGCCGGCCGTGGTGCTGAGCTTCGCCCCGAGCTCCGCAATGCCGGTGAGCCGCTCGAAGCCGGCCAGGTCGGTGACGAAAGGCAACAGCTGCAGCGCAGAGAGCGACTGCTCGAGGCTGAAGGTCGCCGGCGAGCGGCGCGCATCCAGGCGCGCCGTGCCACGGACCTGGCCGCCGTAGAGTGCGGCGCCGAGGGGCTGCAGCGTCAGCACGCCGTCCCTGGCCACCGCACGGCCCTCGAGATTCGTTAGCGTCAGGCCATTGACCTTCAGCGTGCCCGCCTTGAAGGAGGCGTCGAGGTCCAGGTTCTCGAGCCACTCGAAAGCCAGTTCGACGTCCTCCCCGGGCGCCGGCTCTGCCGTTTCCTCCGCCTCCGGCGGCAGGTAGCGGTCGAGATCAATGGCGTCGAGCGCCAGGTCGGAGCGGACGCGCATGATCTTGCCGAAACCCACGGTGGCGCTGCCGGACAACGTGGTGTCGTCGAGCAGGATCCGCAGGCCGTCGAGCTGAACCTGCTCCGTGCCGGCCCGGAAACCTGCATCCAGCGAAACCGTGTCCAGCACGTCCGGGTCGGCCGTATCGGGCGCCGGCTCGCCGAGCTGGTTGAGCAGCGCACGCGGCGAAAACGTCTGCAGCTGGATGCGGCCGGCCAGCGCCGGCGCATTCACGATCCCGGTACCGCTGATCTCTGCGACAGCGCGCAGCCCGGCCGCCTCGGCGGTGAGCTCCGGCACGGCCAGCGTCTGCGCGTCGAGGTCCGCGGTGACACTCGGCGCCGCGAGCCGCCCGGACTGCTTGCCACCCGGCACCGTCTCGCCGCTGAGCTCGATTCCAAGCGCCAGGTCGCGAATCGTGATGACGTCAAAGTCCTCCGTGACCTGGACACTGGCGTCGAGCTCGGCAGCGGCCGTGACGCCGTCCTCGTCGAGCCTGAGCGACGCTTCCGCCTCGACCGGGAAGGCCTTGCCGGGCGCAAGCTCGCCCGTAGCGAGCCTGGGAATCGCGACCTCGAGAATGCTGCCGTCGCGGCGATCATCGAAGCGCAGGACAGCGTCGGTCAACTGCAGGCCATCGATGCGCTCGAGCCGGAATTGCTCCCCGCGATCCCCGCGCGGCGCGCTGTCCGCGACCGGGTCGCTCTTGCCGTCGGCCAGGCCGCTCCAGTTGCTGGAGCCGTCCGCCAGCTGCACCAAGTTCACCCGCAGGCCGTCCAGCCGCAACGTGCTGACCTCGAGACGTCGCGAAAAAAGCGGCATCAGCCTGGCACCGACGGCAGCGGAGCCGATCTCGGCAAACGGCGCATCACCGAACCCCGGCGGGTTGCCGAGCCGCATCCGGCCGACCTCCAGCCCGAGCCAGGGGAACACGCTCAGGGAAATGTCCCCCTCGATCTCGAAGCTGCGGCCGGTCTCTTCCTCTACCGCCTGCGCAATGTCGTCGCGGTAATCGTTAGGGTCGACCACGAGCGGAATGATGATGACCGCAGCCAACACGAGCGCGACGAACAGCCCGAACAGGCCGAGGATGATTTTCAGGACGTTGGACATCAGGAGAGGCTCCCGTCGGCGGCGTCGGAGAGGACGCCCTGCAACCCGATTATAGGGTGCTAACCGAGGCGCGACTCAGAGCCAGTGGCCGGCGACCGCCTGGAACTCGTTTGCGGGCAGTGGACGGCTGATGACGAAACCCTGCACCCGGTCGCAGCCGGCCTCGTGCAGCAGCTCGAGCGTCTCGCTGGTCTCGACGGCCTCGGCGGTGGTCTCCAGTCCGAGCTCGTGCGCCAGCAGGATGATGCCGCGCACCAGGCGACGCGCATCCTCGTCCTCGTCGAGCTGGCTGACCAGCCGCCGGTCGATCTTCAGCTCGCTGAAGGGCGTGCGATACAGGTCGGTCAACGACGAGCTGCCGCTGCCGAAATGTTCCAGCGCCAACCCGAAGCCGTGGATCCGCAGCCGCGCCAGCATGCTCAGGAAACCCGCCGGCGCCGTCGCCAGGCCCGACTCTGGAATCTCCAGCACGAGTGCGCGCGCCGGCACCTCGTACTCGAGTACCAGGCGCGCAAGACGATCGGGGAAATCGGGATCGGTGACCAGCGCCGGCGAAAGGTTGACGCCGACGCGCACCGGCATGCCGGCACGGTGCCACACGCCCAGCTGCTGGACGGAGCTCAGCAGCACGCAATCAGTGATCGCGGCGATCTGGCCCTCGGCCTCGGCCACGGGCAGGAAGGCGTCCGGCAGCACTGCGCCGTGCTCGGGGTGCTGCCAGCGGGCGAGCGCCTCGGCCCCATCCGCCCGCCAGCCCGACGCGCTGCGCGCCAGTTGCAGCTGGTACCAGGCGGTTATTTCGCCGCGCATGACGGCGGCGGCGATATCGGCGGCCGAGAACACCAGCTCGCCCGCCATGGCGCGCAGCGCGACCTCCAGGCCCTCTGGGGACACCGGCTTGGCCAGGATACCGGCGACCGCCACTTCCTCGGCCGTGGCGAGTTCACGCGCCATGCGGGTAGCGCGGTCGTCGGGACCGCCGAGCAGCAGCAGGGACGCCCCCGTGGACGCGATGGCGCGCAGCACCCTGGCGGCCTCGGCATCCACCAGCACGGCCGGATCCAGGATTACCGCGTCCGGGCCGAATTCAGTCATGGCTCCGACTGCGGCGTCCCCACTGGACGCTCGGCGCACGAGCAGGCCGAATGCAGTCGCTGCTTCATCCACCGACTGGGTGGCAAACTCGTCCGCGCCGACGATCATCAGCCGCCGGATTGTCATCGATTCCTGCACGGGTCAACTCGCTTTGTCTTTGTCCTTGCCGGGCCGGCGGGTGGCTGGTGCATCGCCCTCGGAATCCTTCAACAGGGGCTCGAACACGCCCTCGAGCAGTTCGTCAATGCGCGCCCGCAGTCCCAGGCGCACGTCCCCGAGCTCAGCCCTCAACTTCTGCGGCACCTGCTCTGCGGCCGCCAGCGCGGCGAGCGTGGCGCTCTGTTCGCTGCGCGTCGCCTTGAGCGCATCGGCCAGCTTGCCACATTCGCGCTGCGCCTTTTCTTCCTTGCGGCGGGCTTCATCGGCAGCCGAGAGCGCCTCTTCCGCCTGGCGGCGCGCCTCATCGGCCAGGCCGCGCGCCTCCTCGGTCTCGCGCCGGGCCTGTTCCACGCCGGCCTTGAGTTCCTCGCGCTCGGACTCCACCGCCGCGAGCGCCGCGCGCAGTTCCGCCGCCAGTTCCTCGTGGCTGGCCTCCGCAGCGGCGAGTTTGCCGCGCAGCTCCTCCCGTTCCGCCTCAACCGCGGACAGCGCCTGCTGCAACGATGCCTGCCTGTCGCGCGCCTCCACCAGGGCAGGTGCATCCTCGGTGGGGGCCACGGCCACTTCTTCCCGCGCTTCGGGCTCGGCCAGGGTGGCAAGGTCGGACACGTCCACGCCGTGGGCCACGAAGCCTTGCTGGACACCAGCGGCATCGAGCCGCGCACCGACGAGCCATCGCATCACCCGCCCGTTCGCCGGCCGAGTGTCCCGCACCGCCGCGCGAGCACCCTCGGCGATCGCCGTGAGCGCATCGCCAACAGCGTCCGCGTCGACCCGCGGCAGCACCTTCAGCACATCGCGACCGGTGATCGGTGCACGCCCGAGCGCCGTCGCCGCCTCGTTGGCCGCCTGCACCTCGAAGTCGGGCGCGATTCGGAACACCGGCCCGCATATGCCACGGAAGTCGCCCTCGAGGGCTGCCAACGCGGCCAGTCGCTCCGTGTCCGCCCGCCGTGCCTCGGTGACCTCCTCGTGGCGCACCACTGCGCCGGCGATGCCGGGATTCAGCAGCGGCGTTACGGTCAACTTCCAGTGCCGCGCACCGTCGCCGTACTCGCAGGCGAACTGGTCGGCAACCCCACCGAGCACCTGCCGCACACCGCGCACCAACTCAGCGTGGTCGAGGTCGCCGAACGCTTCCGGGTTCTCGGGCTTGTCGACGAACCTGCGGCCCGGGCCGAAAGCGCTGCCCGCGTGACAGGCGGGATCATCGAACGCCACCCAGGCCTGGTTGCAGTCGGTAATCGTCGCGGAAGAGTCGAGGATGGCCTGCGGCACGCGCGCGGAGTCGAACACTGCACGCAGGAAACGCCGGCCCTGTTCCACTTCCCGCAACCGCTTCTGCTGGCGCTGGGCGTCGGACAGCACGCCAGAGGCATACTGCAACGCGCCGCGGCCGTCGAGCTGCGAGCGGCCGCGCAGGATGCACCAGCGATAGGCGCCGCCATCGACCCTGAACCGCGCGTCCAGCTGCCACGGCTGGTTGCTGACCACCAATTCCTCGAGCTGACGCAACACCATCTCGCGATCGTCGGGGTGGATTCGCGAGCGCAACGCGTCCAGCGACTCGTTGCATTCCGGCGCCGGCAGCTGCCATTCCACCGGGTTCGCGGCGGCCAGCCAGACATCGCCCTCGCCATGGGTGTAATGCCAGGCCAGGTCGCCGGTCGCTCCCAGGCTCGCCGCAATGCGATGGCTGCGCCGACGCAGGCGCAACCCCGCCTGGGCGCGTGCCCGGGCGCTGTGCAGCCGGTCGAGCAGCCCGGCGGAATCCATGGCCTCGGGGGCCAGCCGGTCCTGCGCGCCGAGGGCAAGACAGGCCGCCGCATCCGGCCCGGCGCCGTTTGCGGCCAGCGCGACCACCGGCAGCTCCGGCGCGATCTCCTGCAGGTCGGACAACAGGTGCAGGCCGTCCCCGTGCCCCAACGCAAGGTCGACAAGGGCCAGGTCGTAGGCGCCGGCGCCGAGCCGCCGGCGGGCAGTCGCGAGCGTGTCGGCGCCCTCGATCATGATCAGGCCGGAATCCTGGCGTTGCAGGCCATGCCCGATCCGGCGAATCACTTCGGGATCATCGGCAATCAACAGGATGCGCAGGGACTGTGCCATCGGCGTTATGTAATCCTAGTCTTGGCGGCACCCGGAAATTACCACGATCCTGCGCCGGAGTCGTTGCATCCGGTTCACGGATCAGATTCCGGGCACACCCAGGATCGGCGTGGCTTCTTCGTCCCTGGGCCAGCGGTCGCGTGAAACCGGTGTCCTGAAGGCTTCGGGCTTGACCACCAGCAGGTCGCACGGCAACCGGTCCAGCACGCGTTCCGCGGTGCTGCCGATGAATATCCGGCCGAAGGGATTGCGCGCGATGGCGCCCATTACCACCACGTCGGCCTCCGCCTCGCTGCAGTACGCCGGCAGCGCCGTCTCCGGCCGGCCCGCCACAAAGGAAACGCGTGCGGGTGATGCGTCGGCCGCGCCGAGGACGGTGTAGACCGCTTCGCGATGGCGTTCCTCCGTCGCCGTTTCAGGCAACTCGGGCAATAGCGGCAGCTCGATCTCGCCGACCATCGCCCGCAGGTCTTTCTGCCAGGCATGGAAGACGTGCAGGGCCCCGCCGGCGCTATCCGCCAGCCGCTCTGCCGCATGCAGGATCCTGATGTCCAGCGCATCGTGCCGCCCGCGGCGGCCGCCCGGATCGATTGCCGCGACAACGGTGGGCTGATCGCGCCAGTCGCGCCCGCGGGTCAACAGCACGGCGCACGGGCAATGGCGCACCAGCTGCCATTGCGCCGCGGACAGCGGCCGGCCGCTGCCTGAGCCCTCGGAGAGAGCGACCACCAACAGGTCCGCGCCCCGCTCAAGAACGCGCCGGATGAGCGCTTCCTCGACCGGATGGTCCCAGGCGGCGTGACACTCGACCACGCGATCGAAGCCCAGCCGGGCGACCTGCGCCGTGAGCCGCTCCTGGTGCCGGCGCACCAGGATGTCCCGGGCATGCTGCAGGCTCTCGCGGTTCTCGAAATGAGCCAGCGAAACCTGCGAGTTGTACACCGGCGTAAACAGCTCCAGGGCCGCGCCGGAGCCGGCCGCCAGGCGAGCGGCCACACTGGCGGCGTGCATCGATTCGTCATGCTGGTCGATGCCGACGAGAATCCTGGCAAAATTGTTCATGGCGCTGCATCCATCCCCAACGCCCCCGCACCACCCGCGGATCGCGGGATGCTTTCGGCGCGTCCCTGCAGTTATTCTAGACTGCAACATGCTGACCGGCCACGCGCCCCGCCGCGCCGGCAGCCTCGCCAGAGAGACCGCGCCACCACCATGAACAGCCGAGAATCCTCTTCGGGCAGCCCGGCCCGCAAAGATATCCCGCGCGCGGAAGTCAGGCTGTCCGCATTGCTGGACGCCACGCCGGACGCAGTGGTGCTGATCGACGGCGACGGCATCATCGAGTCCTTCAACCCCGGCGCCGAGCGGGTGTTCGGTTACCGCGCCGCGGAGATCGTCGGCAAGAACGTGGCGCTGCTGATGCCCACGCCATTCCGGGCCGGCCACGACGGCTACATAGAACGCTACCAGCAGACCGGTGAGGCGCGCTTCATGCTGGCGCCGCGCGAGGTCGAGGCCTGCAGGAAGGACGGTACGGTGTTTCCCGCCGAGGTGTCGGTGGGCCGCGTCGACGGCGACGGCATGACGAGCTTCATCGGCATCATCCGCGACATCAGCGCGCGCATCGAGGCCGAGGCCCGGCTGCACAACGTTGAGGCGAACCTGCTGACCGCCCAGGCGCTGGCGCACATTGGCAGCTTCGAGTGCGACTGGCCGGAGGCAAAGTCCTGTTTCTGGTCGGACGAGTTTTACCGGATCGTCGACCTCGACCCCGACATGCCCACCCTGAGCCCGGCGGAATTCGTGCGCCGCTTCGCGCACCCGCAGGACCAGGAAAGAGTCAAGGCGCGGCTGGCCGAAGACAGAAAGAAAACCTCGGGTGGCGGCGAGCTCGAATACCGGATCGTCAGGCGTGACGGCACCATCCGGCATATCCAGACCATCTACCAGATCGTCACCAACCCGCTGGACGGGCAGCGGCGCATGCAGGGCACCATCCTCGACCAGACCTTCCGGCGTCACGCGGAAGAGGCGCTGCGTCGTGAGCGCGACCGGGCGCAGCGTTACCTCGACCTGGTCAACGTGATGATCATCGCGATGGACCGCTCCGGGCGCATCACGCTTGTCAACCGCAAGGCGTGCGAGCTTTTCGGCTACCCGGAGCACGAACTGCTCGGCAAGGATTTTTTCGCAGCATGCCAGCCGCCGGGCTTCGCGGGCCGCTCGCGGATCCTGTTCGAGGAGGCGCTGGCCGGGCGCGAAGAGAGCTTCAGCCTGCTTGAAGGCCCGATCACGACGCGCGAGGGGCACAACAGGCGCGTGTTCTGGCGCAACCAGTTTTTGCGGGACGAGAACGGCGGCATCAATGGCGTGCTCAGTGCCGGCGAGGACGTCTCGGAGCAGCGCGAGACGGAGTCCCAGCTTCGCCAGGCGGAAGAGGAGCTGCGACTGATATTCCGGCGCGCCCCAGTGGGCATGGCCACGCTGTCGGCGGCCCACGAGGTCGACGGCCGCTACCTGTCAGTCAACCAGGCCTTGTGCAACATGCTGGGGTACAGCGAAGGAGAACTGCTGTCGCGGTCCGTACGTGACGTCACGCCGCCGGAAGATATCGGCGAGACGCAGCGCCAGTTCCAGCTCCTGCTGGCGGGCGGCGACACGGTGAAGTACGACAAGCAGTTCCTGCACAAGGACGGTTCCATCGTGCACGCGCTGGTGAATCTCAGCGTGATCGCTGACCACGACGGCAGGCCGTCACTGATCGTCAGCCAGATCCTCGACCGCACCGACGTGGTGCTGGCGGAGGTGGAGGCGCGCAAGCAACGCGAACGACTTGCGCACGTCGCGCGCCTGGGCACGCTCGGCGAAATGGCAGCGGGCATCGCGCACGAACTGAACCAGCCGCTGGCGGCGATCGCCAACTACACGCAGGCATGCCAGCGGCTGGTGGCCGCCGGCGACATGGAACCGGAAGAACTGGGGCAGGTGCTCGGCCGCGTGACCGCGCAGGCGCGGCGCGCCGGCGACGTGATCCATCGCCTGCGGGCATTCGTTCGGCGCCACACGCCGGACCGCAGACACCGCGACGCGAACGAGGTGATCCAGGAAATTCTGCCGCTGGTGGAAATGGACTGCCGCTCACACGAGGTGGACCTTCGGCTCGAGTTCCAGGCCGACTTGCCCAAGGTGCAGGTGGACGGCATCCAGCTGCAGCAGGTGCTCCTCAACCTCACGCGCAACGCGGTGGAAGCGATGAACGCGGTCGAACCGGATACGCGGCGGCTGGCCATTCGCACCAGCGCGCTCGGCGAAGACGAGGTCGAACTGGCGGTCGAGGACACCGGCCCGGGGGTTCCGGACAGCCTCCAGGAGCAGCTGTTCGAGCCGTTTTTTACCACCAAGGCCGAGGGCATGGGTCTCGGCCTGTCCCTCAGCCGCTCGATCATCGAGGCGCACGGCGGCACATTGCGATACGATTCGGCTCCTGAAAACGGCAGCACGTTCAGAATCAGGCTTCCCACGGCCCCGGAGGAAGAATAATGGCGTCAAGCGAGGCGACGGTTTTCATCGTTGACGACGACGAGGCGGTGCGCGACTCGTTGGGGCTCTTGCTGCGCTCGGTGGGCTACAGGGCAAGGTGCTATGCCGGCGCCCGGGATTTCCTCAAGGCCTTCGATCCGCGGGATTACGGTTGCCTGGTGCTGGATATCCGCATGCCGGGGATGACCGGCCTCGAGCTGCAAAAACACTTGGCGGAGATCGGCTGCAACATCCCGATCGTGTTTATCACCGGCCACGGCGACATCCCGATGGCGGTCGAGGCAGTCCGCCAGGGCGCCGTGGACTTCCTGCAGAAACCGTTCCAGGACCAGGAGCTGGTCGATCGGATCAACGATGCGATGAAGCTCGCCGCCGAGCAACGCGAGGGCGAGCTCGAGCGCCTCGAGATCCTCGACCGCATCGAGAGCCTGACGGCGCGGGAGAAGCAGGTCATGGGCCAGGTGGTGCTCGGCAAGGCCAACAAGGTTATTGCCGGTGACCTCGGCGTGAGCCAGCGCACTGTGGAAATTCACCGCGCCCGCGTGATGGAGAAGATGCAGGCCAATTCACTGGCGCACCTGGTGCGCATGGTGATGGTGGCGGAGAACCACGCGGGCGGTTGAGCCCGGCATTCGACCGGCGGCTTAGGTAGATGTTCGTATTTCAATGCGGCGGTTGAGTTTCAATACTCGCAGGGCCACAAGAAGAACATCACAGAGGACGTCAGCCCAGGCACGGCGGACGATTCCGCACGCCCTGCCCGGTCCGGATAACCATGGCCCCAGTCTCGGGAAGCAGTGCTGAGGCACAGCAGGCGACGATCTGCATCGTGGACGGCGATGCCCGGGACAGGGCGACGCTGTCGCAACTGCTGAGCCATCTTCAGTACAGGGTCAGCGCTTTCGAGTCGGCGGAAGCGCTGCTGGAAGCGCTCGACGAAACGCCCATGGCGGTGCTGGTCGCCGGCCTGGAACTCCCGGGCATGAGCGGGCTCGACCTGCTGCATGAACTGCGCGATCGCGGGCGACAGGCGCCCACCATCCTGCTGGCCGGGGAATCGGACGTGGCCACCGCGGTAGGCGCGATCCGCGCCGGTGCCGTGGACTTCATCCAGAAGCCAGTGATCGACCGCGTCTTGTTGCGCCGGGTGCAGGACGCACTCGAGCACTCCGCCGTCTGACCAGCGACTTTCCTTTTGCCGCAGTCACTTGCGGCCACTTTGTGACACAGTTCATGCGCGGCGGCGTCGCCGAACGCTAATCTGCGGGAAAACCCCGGACAGGCCATGAGCACCATTCTCAAAGCAATCATTCTCGCGGCCCTGGTCGTCGCCCTGGCGATTGGCGGGCTGCGGCTGCATTTTGGCGGCGGCGGCCCATTCCCGGAGATGGCCGGGAAGCCCACGGTGACCGAAAGCGGCCTGGAGACGGTGCTGTCGCATCCGGAGCCGCTCGGCAACGTCGCGGTCAGCGCTACCGGGCGGCTGTTCTTCACGGTGCATCCGGAAGCCCGCTCGAAGGGGCCGCGCCTGTATGAGTGGCGGGGCGGCCGAGCGGAGCCTTTCCCGGCGCAGGAATTGCAGGACGCCGTCCTGGAGACGCCGCTCGGGCTGGTGGTCGACCGGCAGGACCGGCTCTGGGTGATCGACCCGGCGACGCACGGGCTGGGCCGGCCGCGCATCGTGGCGATCGACCTGGCCACCGACCGCATCGTCCACGAGCACGTTTTCCCACGCCGTGTGGCGCCGCGCGGCTCCTTCCTGCAGGACCTGCAAGTGGACCGCGACGGCCGCATGATCTACATCGCCGACGCCAGCGTCTGGCGCAAGTCGCCGGCACTGGTCGTGTACGACTCGCTCACGCGCCGCTCGCGCCGGGTGCTCGAGGACCATCCCTCGGTCCGGTCCCAGGACTGGATCATCAGGACGTCGACCCGCGAGATGCGGTTCTTCGGCGGTTTCGTGCCAATGAAGGTCGGGCTCGACGGCGTTGCGCTCGATCCCACCGGGCAATGGCTTTACTTCGGCGCCATGACGCACGACACGCTCCACCGCATCCCCACCGCCGCGCTGCTGGACGAGGAACTGGAAAGCAAAGCGCTGGCGGAGCGCATCGAGGCCGTCGGCCGGAAGCCGCTCAGTGACGGCCTGTCCGCGGACCGGGCCGGGAACATCTACTTGACGGACGTGGAACATGGCGCAGTGCTGCGAATGGCGCCGGGCGGGGAACTCGCCACCATCGTGCGCTCGCCCCGGATCCGCTGGGCCGACGGGTTGTCGTTCGGCCCGGACGGCTGGCTCTACCTGGCGGACAGCGCGCTGCCGGAGGTGCTGCTGAAGACCCGCGGCCATATTCGCGAGCACGGCCCGTACCACGTTTACCGCTTCCGGCCGGGCGCCGACTAAGGACATTCCGCATTCGCTCGCGAACTTGACCCCGGTCAATGAAATCGCGGTGCAGCAATCCTATAAATAGTACCGGCAGTCGAGACCACAGGGATGTGGCGCCGGCCGGTACGCCAGGGAGGCACTGCCGGCCGGTCTTGATCCTGACGGTCCCGGCTCCCGACACTCTCCTCTTGGTTTAGGCCCTCGCGACGCAAGTCCGGGGGCCTTTTCTTTGCCTGCGGCGTCAGTACCGCCCCGGCCGCATCGGGTGGACCGGGCGCACTCCGGGCGCCTGGTAGTACTGCATCATCTGCGGCGCCAGCTGCGCCAGGGTCTGCTGGCGGTTGCCGGGGGCCGGATGGGTGCTCAGGAACTGGGGGGGGCCACTGCCGCCCGCCTCGGCCATCTTCCTCCACAGGGACGCGGCCGCGTTCGGGTCGTAGCCGGCCCGCGCCGCGAGTTCGATGCCGATGCGGTCCGCCTCGGTCTCCGCCGCGCGGCTGTTGGGCAGGTTGATCGCCAGCAGCGCCGCCGCCGAGGCGCCGGCCATGGCCCGATCGTCCCTGGTGGCGACGCCGACCGCGAGCACGCCGAGTTGGCTCGCCATCACCACCGACATGCGCTCGGCAGTGTGGTTGGCGATCGCGTGCGCGATCTCGTGGCCGATGACCTGTGCGACTTCATCGTCCGTGGCCTTGGTCTTCTCGATGAGGCCCGTGTAGATGGCCATGCGCCCACCGGCCATGGCCCACGCGTTGATCGTCTCGGGCTCGTCGATGACCTCGATGCTCCAATCCCAGTCCGCAGTTTCGGGGTACAACCTGATCGCCTGCGCAACGACGCGACCAGTGATCAGGTTGATGCGCTTCACCAGCGCCGTGTCGTTGCTGATGAGGCCTTTCTCGTCAAAGGCCCGCATCTGCTGGACATAGGCGGTGCGCGACGAAGAGATCGCCTGGTCGGGGGAGACCAGCATCAGCTGTCTCCGGCCGGTCGGGCTGGTCGCACAGGCGACCAGCACCACGGCCAGCAAGCCAAGGGAAAGAATTTTCTTCATGGAATTCGACCTCCGGGTCCAATCCTGGCCCGAGAACTGGCGTTTCGGGCGGGTCATGGGACTATTCTAGGCGAGTTGGGCGGCCTCGAGGCGGTCCGTGACAATCCGGCGGATCGGGTCCCCCATGCCAGCACCACATGAAGTTGACGCGCTCATCATCGGCGGCGGCCACAACGGCCTGGTATGCGCGGCTTACCTGGCCGGCGCCGGCCTGAAAGTCAGGGTGCTGGAGAAGCGCCCGATCGTCGGAGGCGCCGCGGTCACGGAGGAGTTCCACCCGGGTTTCCGCAATTCGAGCTGCAGCTACACCGTCAGCCTGCTTAACCCGCGCATCATCACCGAGCTGCGGCTGGCGGACCATGGACTGAAGATCGTCGAGCGGCCATTGGCGAACTTCCTGCCGCTGCGGGATGGCGGCGCGTTCCGCTTTGGCGCCGCAACAACCCAGCCCGAGGTGGCGCGGTTCTCGAAGCGCGACGCGGCTCGCTTGCCGGAGTGGTTCGCCATGCTGGAGCGCGTGGTCACGGTGCTGCGCATACTGGCGGAACGGACGCCGCCGAACGTGTCGGACCGCTTCGTGGCGGCCGACTGGCTGGCTTCGTGGTCAGTGGCGCGGCAGCTCAAGGGGCTCGACATGCGAGGGCGACGCGACCTGCTGGAGCTGTTCACCCGCAGCGCCGGCGAGCTGCTCGACGACTGGTTCGAGTCCGACCCGTTGAAGGCCGTGCTCGGCTGGGATTCCATTGTCGGCAATTTCGCCAGCCCGTATGCGCCCGGATCCGCCTACGTGCTGCTGCACCACGTGTTCGGCGAGGTGAACGGCAAGGCCGGGGCATGGGGACATGCCGTCGGCGGCATGGGCGCCATCAGCGCGGCGATCGCCGCCGAAGCACAGGCGCGGGGTGTCGAGATCACCACGGACGCGGCGGTGGAGCGGGTGCTGGTGCGCGCGGGTCGCGTGTCTGGCGTGTTGCTTGCCGACGGCAGCGAGCTCCGGGCTCCGCGGGTGATCGCCGGCGTCAACCCGAAATTGCTCTACACGCGCATGTTCGATCCAGCCGACCTGGATGCCGACCTGCTCGCGCGGTTTGGCCGCTACCGCTGCGCGTCCGGCACATTCAGGATGAACGTCGCGCTGGCCGAGCTGCCGGACTTCCGCTGTGCGCCGGGTACACGGCTGCAACCGCACCATGCCAGCGGGATACTGATCGGCGACTCGCTCCGTTACTTCGAGCGCGCCTGGTTCGATGCCCGTTCGAAAGAGCACAACCCGGGCTGGGCGCGCGAACCGGTGGTCGAGCTGGTGATCTCCTCGACCCTGGACGACTCGCTTGCACCGCCGGGAAAGCACGTCGCCAGCCTGTTCTGCCAACACGTGCATCCCGAGCCGGACGGCGGCTGGGACGCGCACCGGGAGACATTCGCAGACCTGGCGATCGAGACCGTGAACCGGCATGCGCCAAACTTCGCGGCCAGCATTCTCGGCCGGCGCAGCCTGTCGCCGCTCGACCTGGAGCGCGAGTACGGCTTGCTCGGCGGCGACATCTTCCATGGCGCGCTCGGGCTGGACCAGCTGTTCAGCGCGCGGCCGCTGCTGGGCCAGGCGAATTACCGGGGCGCAGTGCCCGGCCTGTATCTCTGCGGCTCGGGCACTCACCCGGGCGGCGGCGTGACCGGCCTGCCCGGCCGGAACGCCGCGCGCGAAATCCTGCGCGCCCCCCGCGGGCGCCCCCCGCGGGTCTGACCGTCGTAAGTGACTGAAATCACTAGATTTGCACCGAATTTTTCGGCCGCTGGAGGCGTTAGAAGCGCGATTTGGCCGTAAAATCGATGCTCTAACGGTGGGCAACCGTCGGCCATTGCGCTTAGAACAGCGATCTCGTCGCAAAACCTTCACTCTAAGGCGTTTTTTCGAGCGCTTTTTTGGGCTTTTCCACCTAAAATTAGTCACATACGCGGGTCAGACCCGCAGCTGGCAAAGGCTGGACAGACGCGGATAATTAATGCATATTCGAGTCATCTATTGCTGCGGTAGCCCAGCGTGAAGGCCTTGCGGCGACAGCCCATGCTGCTTGCGGTCCTGCTCGCCGCCCTGTTCGTCAGGGCGCTGGTGCCGGACGGCTTCATGCCGGCGAAGGGCGAGCTGGTCGAGCTTTGCACCATGCACGGCCCGCGCATGGTGGCGGCAGATCCCGCGACCGGCGAACTATTGCAGGTCGAGGACGAGACCGCGCAGACGACCTGTCCGTGGTCACTTTTATTGACCACGCTGGCCACCCCGTCCTACCCGCCGATCGCCGGTTCGGTCGACAAGGGTCCCGCCGTTGCGCCGGAGTCCCAGGTCGCCGCCGTCGCCCGCCCGAGCCTCGTCGTCCCGCCAGCGCGGGCACCGCCCGTCCCGATCCTCAGCTAGCTTCTCGCGCCTGACCGGCCGACCTCGGTTCGGCCGCCGTCGCGCCGCGCCGCGACCGGACGCTTACGCCGGTCGTCGACACGCACTGCCTGAGGTAACAATGCCATGAGGACCAACTTCCTTGGCGGCCTGCTGCTGGCCGCCCTGCAAACCGTCGCGTGGGCCGCGCCCGACCCGACCGATACCGCCAATGCCGGCGGCGACGCCACAACTTCGACTGCCACCGACGCAACCCGGCTCGAGCCAATCGTCGTCACAGCGGTGCCGATGCAGGATCCGTACACCATCGTCACCGATCCGCGTCAGCCACGCCTGCCGCTCCCGGCGCACGACGGCGGCGCCTATCTCAAGTCCATCCCGGGGTTCACCGTCAGCCGCAAGGGTGGCACCAGCGGCGACCCGGAACTGCGCGGCCTGGGTGGCTCACGGCTGAACATCCTGCTCGACGATACGCACGTGCTGGGGGGCTGCGGCGGGCGCATGGACCCGCCCACCGCCTACGTCTTCCCCGAGTCCTATGACCAGATCGAGGTCATCAAGGGGCCGCAATCCGTGCGCTACGGCGCGACGGTCGCCGGCATCGTGCGTTTCGACCGTGACCCGATGCGGTTCACCGAAAGCACGGTGACCGGCTTTGGCAGCCTGGTCGCGGGCAGTTTTGACCGGCGCGACTTCGTCGGCGACGTCACGGCGGGCGACCGGCTCGGCTATGTGCGCATGATTGGCACGATCTCCACCCAGGACGACTACGAGGACGGTGCAGGACGCACAGTGCACTCGCAGTATCACCGCTGGAGTACAACCGGAATCCTCGGCTGGACGCCCGACGAGCTGACGCGAGTCGAGTTTGCCGCCGAGCGCAGTGACGGCGAGGCGGCCTACGACGACCGCGGCATGGACGGTGTGGTGTTCGACCGCACCGGCTACACGCTCAGCCTCGATCGCAGCGATATCGCGCCATGGTTCACCAACCTGGAGGCCTTGCTCTACTACAACTATGTCGACCACGTGATGGACAACTACACGCTGCGCGTGCCGCCCATGCAGCCGATGGTCAGCTATCCCGACCGTCGCACCGTGGGCGGGCGGATCGCCGGCGAGTTCGAGGTCAGTGCGACGCTGGATCTCGTTGCCGGCGTCGACTGGGCCGAGAACGAGCATGGCTCCAACCAGATTATGGGCCCCGCGGCATTCAGTTACCGCAGCGTGCCGCGCGAGGACAATGCCGAATTCACTGACTCGGGTATTTTCGTCGAGCTGGAACAGGCAGTGGGCGAGCGTTCACGCTTCAACGCCGGGCTTCGCACCGATCGGCGCAAGTCCACCGCGCTCGACGGCATCAACTTCGGCGGCGCAGCGCCCAACACGAGCAAGACCACCAGCCAGCAAAGCGCCTTTGCGCGGTTCAGCCATGATCTGGCCGCCCGACCGGTCACGCTCTACGCGGGGCTGGGCCGTGCCGAGCGCGCACCGGACTTCTGGGAGCTGCGGCGGGTCTTCGAGCTGGATAACGAAACGCTGACCCAGCTCGATCTCGGCGTGAGCCTGCGGAGCAAACGGATCTCCGCCAACCTGGCCATGTTTACCGGCCGCATCGACGACTACATTCTCATCGTCGCGCCGGGCCTCGAGGCCTCAGAGGCACGCAACGTGGATGCCAAGACCCACGGCCTGGAGGCGGACCTGACCTATCGCTTCAGGCCCGCTCTAAGCGCGACTGTCACGGCCGCCTGGGTGCGCAGCCAGAACGACACTGACGATGTGCCGCTTGCCCAGACGCCGCCGCTCGAAGGTACCCTGAGCCTGGACTACGAGACCGAACGCTACTTCGGCGGACTGCTGTTCCGCGCCTTGGCCAGGCAGGACCGCATCCACCCAGGCTACGGCACGATCTACAGCTTCGACTCCGGCGAGACGCCGGGATTCGCGGTGCTGTCGGGATACGGCGGCTACCGCTTCGGCAAGAGCCTGACCGCCACTGCCGGCATCGACAACATCCTGGATCGAGCCTACGCGGAGCACATCCAGCGCGGCAGTGCCGATCTCGGCGCCAGCACGCGCAGGATCTTCGAGCCGGGCCGAACAATGTGGCTGCGGCTGGCGGCAGAATTCTAGTGGTCCGGCGGCGCCCTGAAGCCCTCGATGGCGCGATAGGCGAAAAAGGAATAGACCACCGGCACGAGCACGGCGGCGCCGATGATGATGGCGAACACCAGCGGGTTGACGCCGGTGAATCCCATCACCACCAGCGCCGCACCCGCGCCGACCATGATCCAGCCGCCGAGCCGGTGGGTGCGCCGCCAGACCTCGTCCGACGCCAGCGTCCAGGGCGTCCTGATGCCCAGGAAAAAATTTCGAGTGGTCTTGCCGAGGTAGTTGCCCAGGGTCGCGAGCAGCAGGCCGACGGCGATCATTACCAGGCGCCCCATGTCCGCGCCCCACCAGCCCACCGCGTGACCAAGCACGCCGATGTGGATCACCAGCATGAAGGCGACGATGGCGAGCTGGCAGCGGTTCCATACATCCGCGAACGGCTCGACCCGCCAACCCTGTGGCGAAATTTTTGGCAACACCCATAGCGTCAGCCACAGGCCCGCCATGATTGCCGGCATCAGCAGCGCGGCGGTGAGCGGATCCGACCACCGGTCCGGCTCGCCGGCGGCATTGAAATGCGTGGCAACCTGGGGTGGCAGGTCGCCATACAGCCCCGCCGATACCAGCAGCGCTGCCAGCACCAGTCCGAAGGAAATCCATTGCGTCAGTCGTCCGCTCATTTTGTCTTCCTCTCCGGTTTGAACAGCTCGGCCATCATTCGCGCCAGTTCCTCGAACACCGAGGTATTCAGGGAGTACACGACGTGCTGCCCCTTGCGCTCCGCGCGCACCAGGCCCGCGGCCTTCAGCACGTTGAAGTGATGCGACAGGGTCGCCTTCGCCTGGGGAAACTCGTCGGCCAGCTCCCCCGCAGTGGCGGGTCCGCGCTGCAGGCGCTTGAGCACCTCGCGTCGTGTCGGGTCCGCCAGGGCCTTGAACAACGAGTCCGACAAGGTGTCCCCCATTCATTTACATTTAGATAATTCGACGAATATCTAAATATATCGGGAGCGCCGGAATGTCAAGCGCCGGCGGTCGGGCCGAAATGCGCCGCTTCGGCTTTCACGGCTGCCGGCCTTGCGGCAAATGGTGCAAGATTGCCGCCATGAAGGTCGTCACCTGGGAACTCATCGAGGGGCTCGGGCTCTGCGTGCTGGCGCTGGGCTTCGGTTGCGTGATGCTTTACGGCGTCTTTGTGGCGGTCGGGCAGTCGGCGCTTCTCCGCGCCGCGGTGTTCGCCGTCCTGGCGCTGTTCGCCCTCTACTGGGGCACCCGCCTCACGCTTGCCGAGCTGGCCCGCTTTCGCGAGCGATCCGGACAGCGTTCGTAATCAAGCCGTCACCTGCGCTCCGCATCATCCGGGCTTTGCCACGATGATGCAGGAGCCTGATGATGCGCTTGACGAGATTTCTGACTATTGCGGCGGTGGCGGCGCTCGGTGCCGGACTCGCGGGTTGCGACGGCGATGACGGCGCAATCGGACCGGCCGGCCCGGCCGGTGCAACCGGACCGACTGGCCCCACCGGCCCTGCCGGCACGGGCGAAGCCCTGCTCGAGCTGAACCTCATCGGACGCTATTCCTCGGACATCTTCGACGAGAGCGCCGCTGAAATCGTCGCCTACGATCCCGCAACCCAGCGCGTATTCGTCGTCAACTCGGCGGCCGTCGCCGTCGACGTGCTCAATCTCGCCGACCCGACGAACCCGGTGTTGCTGGACAGCATCGATGCCACCGCGGAGGGTGGCGGCGCGAACAGCGTCGACGTGCGTGACGGTGTGGTTGCCGTGGCGATCGAGGCCGCGATCAAGACCGACCCGGGCAAGGTCGTGTTCTATGACGCGAGCACGCTGGCCAAGATCAGCGAAGTCGAAGTCGGCGCCCTGCCGGATATGCTGACCTTCACGCCAGACGGCAACGCCGTGCTGGTGGCCAACGAGGGCGAGCCGAGCGAGGGTTACACCGTCGATCCCGAGGGCTCGGTGAGCGTCATCGACGTCAGCGGCGGCTTCGATGCGCCGACGGTCGTGACCGCCGGCTTCGCCGCATTCAACGCCAGCATCGACACCCTCAGGGCCGCCGGCGTGCGCATCTACGGGCCCGGCGCGACGGTCGCGCAGGACCTCGAGCCCGAGTACATCGCGGTGGCGCCGGACGGCCTGTCGGCACGCGTGGTGCTGCAGGAGGCCAATGCATTGGCCGTGCTCGACCTGGCGGACATCTCCGCGCCCGAGATCACCGAGATCATTCCGCTGGGGGTCAAGGACCACATGATCCTCGGCAATGAGCTCGACCCGAGCGATCGCGATCCACAAGGCGATCCCCAGATCCGTATCAGCAACTGGCCCGTCTACGGCATGTACCAGCCGGACGCCATCGCGGCCTACGAATTCAATGGCAAGACCTACTACGTCACCGCCAACGAAGGCGACGATCGCGACGACTTCATTCCCGGGGAAGAGACCGCGCGCGTCGGCG